>JAGGYI010000265.1 GCA_021162655.1 Anaerolineae bacterium | reverse complement strand
CTGATAGACAGCAGGATCTCCCTTTCCTAAACCGTACTCTCCTCTCTCCTGCAGCGCCTCTTCGATGCGCGCCAGCTCCTCACGAACCTTTTCACGTTCTTCCAACAGCTTGGCTTTGATCTGATCCATAGGACTCCCTCAATCATCTAGCTTGGGGGATAAACTATACATATTATAACGTCTCATTCCCATAGCGTCAATGGGGCAAATAAAAAAACCGGTCTCATTTTTTCAGTGGACAAGGAAACAGTTTTGCCTTATACTGAAGATAGATCTTATTTTTTTCTCCTATCTCCCCTTCAGTATGCCTGGAGATCAAGCCCGTAAAGGAGGATAAGCATGGACAAAAAGAGTGCCTTTTTTGTGGGGTGCTTGGTAGGGGGCATTGCTGGCTGGGTTTTTGGGATCCTTTCAGCGCCTCAATCAGGCAAGGAAACCCTCGAGTCTCTAGAAGAGAAAGCGATCGAGCTCCGTGAACGTGCCGAAGAGGCCGCCGAAAAAGTTAAAGAGAAGGTCCTTGGCCCACTGGAAAGCACCAAAGACCTAGATGCTGACTATACTCGCTAACCAAACAGTTTGCACCCCCGCATGGTTCCCAATGGTGGCACTATTGGGAGCCATGCATTTTTCTTTTGCATATCATACAATGGTTGACACCCCTCCTTGGGAGGATATCATACCGGGGATATGAACTTGGGAGGTTCTTATGCCTGACAAAGAGGTCGCACGGATAAAGATCGCTTACCTGGGAGGAGGTAGCAGAGGATGGGCCCATGTGCTCATGAGAGATCTCGCCCTTTCCCCTGTCCTCTCTGGAGAAGTGTATCTCTATGACATTAACCTTGAAGCCGCCAAGTTAAACGAAGAATTCGGCACTTGGATCCAACAACAACCAGGAGCGATCTCCGACTGGCGCTACTACGCTGTACCCACCATTGAGGAAGCTCTCCGCGATGCGGATTTTGTCATCTGCTCCATCCAACCAGGGCCGTTAGAAGCTATGGAACAGGACTTGGCCATCCCTGCCAAGTATGGCCTGCTCTATCCCGTAGGGGACACCATCGGAGCTCCAGGGTTGGTCCGCGGATTGAGAGCCGCTCTCATCTACGAAGACTTTGCTCAGAAGATCGCTGATCTCTGCCCCCAAGCCTGGGTCATCAACTATACCAACCCCATGACTATTTGCACACGCACTCTAACCAAAGTCTGCCCTGAGCTCAAAGTATTCGGCTGCTGCCACGAGGTGTTCGGAGTTCAAGAGCTCCTCGCCGAGTTGGTGGAGAAATATCTTGGAGCACCGCGCCCCAACCGCCGCGAGATCGAGGTGAACGTACTGGGTATCAACCACTTTACCTGGATCGACCACGCCACTTACAAAGGGCACGACCTTCTCGAATTGGTGCGCCACCATATCGCCCAAGAGGGGGTGCTCCGCCCCTACACCAAAGAAGAGGTTCTCAGCTGGAACAGCTACTTTGCCTGTGCTCACCAGGTCAAATATCAACTCTTCAAGCACTATGGCGTCCTGGCCGCCGCCGGAGATCGGCACTTGGCCGAGTTCGTTCCCGGCTTTCTCACCGATGAGGAGACCGTCTATCGCTACGGTTTCTCCCTGACCCCCATCAGCTACCGATATCAACGCTGGGAAGAGGCCCCTGCAAAGATCAAGGCGATCATGGAAGGGAAGGAACCCTTTAAACTAGAGCATTCTAGCGAGGAAGGAACTGAACAGATGTGCGCTCTCCTTGGTTTGGGAGACATGATGACAAACTGCAATTTGCCCAACGAGGGGCAGATCCCCAATCTCCCTCTAGGAGCTGTCGTAGAGACGAATGCTTACTTTTCGAGGGACAGCGTACGTCCTCTGACTGCTGGCCCCCTCCCGGAGGGCGTGATCAACCTTGTCGAGCCCCATGTGCGTAATCAGGAGATGATCGTCGAAGCAGCTCTCACCCGCGACGTTGACCTCGCCTTCCAAGCCGTCTTTAGTGATCCTCTCACGACTCTCCCCATTGACAAGGCCTGGGCCATGTTCCAGGAGATGCTTCAGGCCACCAAGGAGTGGCTCCCCGGCTTTGATATCTAGGCCCTGTCCCCTTGGTCCACTCGGCGTCCCTACTATTTGGTGGGGACGTCTTTTTTTGCTTTTGCCAAAAACTGCAATTCATATATAATTGTACTTGCAATTTATTGCAATAAGGAGAAGAGCATGTGCTGTGAAGACATTTTCATCGCCAAGTTGCGGGCCAGAGGGTTCCGTCTCACTCCACAACGAGAACTCGTGCTTTCAGTGATGCATGACATCGAGGGGCACGCTACAGCAGAGGAAATCTATGCCCGCGTACAGGAACACACCTCCTCGGTGGACATCTCAACTATCTACCGCACCCTGGAACTACTCCAAGAGTTTCATCTCGTCGCCGTCATCGATTTGGGGGACGGCCAAAAACGCTACGAGCTGCTGAGTATTCACGGCCCCCATCATCACCTCTACTGCCGCTCCTGTGGGAAGCTCATCCGCATCGAACACGACGAGTTGCAGCCACTCATCGAGCATCTCCGTCAGACCTATGGCTTTGAGGCAGAGCTGGAGCACCTCGTCATTCCTGGGCTCTGCGCCGAGTGTCGTCGGGCTCAACAGGAGTCGCTCGAACACAAGGTGGCCTAGAAAGCTCACAGGGCCGACTTTAGGCACACCTCTGGAGGTTGCGATGGCCATTCCTCTGAATCCACGCCAAGAGATTGAGGAGATGCTCCGCCAAGATAACCTGGAGGGGCTCCTCCGCCGTGCCGGCGAGCTCCACGGCCACTTTTGCCCGTACCTAGCCCTAGGGGTACGTGCTGCTCACCTCGGGCTCAAAGAGCTAGGTCTTCCCAAAAGCACGGGCATGGAGGAGATCGTCGCCATCATCGAGACGAACAACTGTTTCAGTGACGGGGTTCAGTTCGTCACAGGCTGTACATTTGGGAACAACGGCCTCATCTTCAAAGACCTAGGGAAAACCGCTGTGACTATCGCTACCCGTCAAGGCAAAGGTGTGCGACTATCCCTCCTGCCAGACTATCAAGAACGCTTCAACGAACGATATCCCAAATCCGCCGCTCTATTCGAAAGGATCGTTGTCCGTCGCGAGGAACCCACTCCAGAGGAGAGGGAAAAGATGGCCCGCCTCTGGGCCGAATCCTCCTTTGCCCAGCTCTCTATCCCCGCCGAGGAGCTCTTTGCCATCCAGCACTTGCAGGTCCAAGTCCCTCCCTATGCACCTATCTTTGCTTCAGTACAGTGTGCCCTCTGCGGAGAAAAAGTGATGGAAACACGTGCCCGAATCAAAGAGGGGCAGCCAGTCTGCCTCTCGTGCGCTGGCGCAGAACATTACCAGCTCGACGGCGCTGGAATCAAGGCCGTCCACTAACCAAAGCAGGAGGTAAGCGATGAGAAGAAGCACCCTTAGTCTATTGCTCGCCCTCGTGGTATTGCTCTTGGCTGGCTGCATGCCTGCCCTTACTCCTACTCCTTCGCCGCCGCCGCAAGCAAAGCCATCGGCTACGTCTACCCCTCAGGAGCCCCTTACCGTAACGTACCCTGGACGCGATTGGGGCTACCCTTCTCCCTTTGGTTTCTACCCTCGAGGCCCCGGCTATATACGCATGTCTCTCATCTTTGATACCCTCGTCTGGAAGGATGAAAAAGGCTTCATTCCCTGGCTTGCCGATAGCTGGGAAACCTCCCCCGATGGCCTCACCTGGACCTTCACCCTCCATCCAGGAGTCCTCTGGCAGGATGGTCAACCCCTCACAGCAGAGGATGTGGCCTTCACCTATGCCTACTTTCAAAAGCACACCACAGCCTTCAAGTGGTGCGCTTCCCTCCAAGACGTAGACACTATCAAAGCCCAAGACCAACAGACAGTTATCATCACCCTAAAGAAGCCCTTAGCCGGCTTTCTCGCAGACGTCGCTGGCACGGTGCCCATTATCCCCAAGCACATCTGGGAAAAAGTCCAAGACCCCGCCAAGTTCACCTCCCCAGAAGCTGTAATCGGCTCCGGACCTTTCAAACTCGTCCAATACAGCAAAGAGGAAGGACGCTATATCTATGAGGCGAACCCCTCTTTCTTCAAAGGGAAACCCATCATCGATCGACTAGTTTTTGTCAAAGTACAAGACTCCGCTCTAGCTCTCAAAACCGGTACAGTAGACGCAGCAACTTTCTGGGGGAAAGAAATAGAAGCGGTCCAGAAACTCCTCCAAGAAGAGGGGTTGCGCTCCGTCGAGGGACCCAGCTTTTGGGTGCTTCAACTGATCTTTAATACAAGCAAAAGCCCCTTGGATCAGCCCGCCTTTCGCCATGCTATCGCTCAGGCCATTGATCGTCAAAAGATCGTTGAGCAAGTGACTCATGGTGGAGCCATCGTCGCCAACTTGGGGATCATTTCCCCGAAAACTGAATGGTACAACCCCAACCTTCCCACCTATAAATACGATCCCTCAAAAGCCCGCGAGGCTCTTCAAAGCCTCGGACTGGTAGGGGCTAAATTCACCCTTCTCACGACAGAGAGCTTTGCCCGTGAAGCAGAGCTCATCAAAGCGGATCTGGAAAAGGCGGGGTTGCAGATCGAGATCAAAACGGGGGACCGTAGCACTGTAGATGGGCTTTTGCGCAAGAACGCCTTCGATCTCGCCATCAACGGTCACGGAGGGATCGCCAATCCCTCCATCCTTGACAATCCCGTCTGGCCCGCTTCCTGCTATCATAATGAGCGCTACAATGAGCTCTTTGCCGCTCAGGCTCAGGCAGTAAATGCAGAGGAACGCAAAAAGTTGGTCTGGCAGCTCCAAGAGCTCCTCGCCGAGGACCTGCCCGTCCTTACCCTATACCATCCTAAGATGTGGTGCCTCTACAACCCCCAAGTGCTAGATAGTTGGTTCTACACTGCCGGCGGAGTAGATGGCGGTATCCCCTTACCTCTGAATAAACTGGTCTTTTTGGCGAGGTAAAAAAGATGAGGGTCGCCCAATATCTGTTCACTACACTGATCGTTCTCTCGCTGAACTTTTTTCTCCCACGCATGATCCCGGGCGACCCTCTCTCTACGCTGACAGGTGACCCCTCAGCAGATATGCCCATCCTGCTTACTGACGAGATACGCGGCAAGCTCCTCCATTACTATGGCCTTGACAGGCCACTTGGAGAACAGTACATCCTCTACCTACGCAACCTGGCCCGAGGGGACCTGGGCTGGTCCATCTATTATAAAACCCCTGTCGCCGCCCTTCTATGGAAACATCTACGCTGGACTCTGCTGCTTATGGGCAGCACAATGATAATCTACCTCTCCCTGGGTTCTTTTCTGGGGGTTCTTTCCGCCTGGCACAGGGGCAGCAAGCTCGATACAGGGCTTCTCCTGGGCATCTTTGGATTGGGCTCCTGGCCCTCCTTTTTTACCGCCATGCTACTGATCATCTTTTTTAGCGTTAAGCTGAACCTTTTCCCCATCGGAGGAGCCACCAGCATCTATACCTCTGGAAACAACCTGACGCGGGCCCTCGACATCGCCCACCATCTGATACTTCCCTCCCTGGCTTTGGTGATTGCCTATCTCCCCTCTATTTATTTCCTTACCCGCAACGCAACCCTGAGTGCCCTGGGAGAGAACTACATCCGCACAGCGCGAGCCAAAGGCCTCTCAGAAAGCCTTGTGCTTTGGAGGCACACCCTACCCAATGTCTTTCTTCCCCTCATCACAATGATCGCCATGCGCTTGGGCTTTCTCGTTATGGGAGCAATCACTGTAGAGGTTGTCTTTAGCTACCCTGGGATGGGGACACTCATTGTCGAGGCCTTTGCTGCTCGCGATTACCCCGTCCTTCAGGGGGCCTTTCTACTCATCACCATGGCCGTGCTCTGTTGCAACCTGATGGCAGAGATTCTCTACAATCGACTAGACCCGCGAGTAAAGCAACAATGAAACAGACCCGAGTAGAGAAGCAAACCCTCGTTGGACTTGGCATTCTCCTTTTCTTTGGGCTGAGCGCCCTACTGGCCCCTCTATTAGCTCCTTACAGCCCCAAAGAGCTCTTCGCCCCAATGTTAGCCCCTTCAGCGAAACACCCATTGGGCACAAACGACATTGGCAACGACATCCTCTGTGAATTGCTCTACGGTGCTTCTTTCTCTCTGGCCATTTCCTCCATTGCAACAATAAGCGCCACTGCCCTCGGCCTAGCTTTGGGGCTCATCGCCGGCTACTGGGAGAAAACGGGGGCCTTGCTCATGCGCCTGGTGGACATCTTTTTGGCCATGCCCCGCTTTCCCCTGATCGTCCTCATGGCCGCCTTTCTCAAACCAGGTCCCCTGACGTTGGCTGCCTTTTTCATTCTCTTCGGTTGGCCCCAAACTGCCCGCCTTGTTCGCTCGCAAATCCTCAGCGAACGCTCCCGAGAGTATGTCGCTGCTGCCCGCCTCATCGGTGCCAGCGATTGGCACATTTTATGGCGCCATCTACTTCCCAGCGTGATCCCTCTCGCCCTAGTTCGTTTTGTCCTCGAGTTCCAGCACGTGCTCCTCTCCGAATCGAGCTTGAGCTTCCTAGGGCTAGCCGACCCGACGGTAAAAAGCTGGGGCAACATGCTTCATCATGCCTTCAGCTACCCCACCCTCTTTATCTCCAATGTCTGGGTCCGTTGGATTCTCCCACCAGGCGCGTGCATTGCTCTAGTCACCACCGCGCTCTCTCTCCTTAGCACTTCCTTAGAGGTCTGGGCGAATCCCCGCTTGCGCTCTCCCCAACATTGCTGCTCTTCCACCCCTCAAAAACAGCCCGAGAAGCAAAAACATAAAACCTGGGCCTTTGCCAGACACTCCTAAGCTAGCTTTGACGCCCCATATATCCTCCTTTATACTCCTGACAAAGATCTGTGAGGAGCATGTTCATGCAAATTCCGTTGTCCAGCCCCGATATCGGTCCGAGAGAGATCGAACTAGTAAACCAAGTATTGCGCACCCGCTATTTAAGCATTGGTCCCATGATCGAACGTTTCGAAAAGCTGTTCGCCCGCTTTGTTGGGCGTAAACACGCTATCGCGGTTTCTTCAGGTACCGCGGGGCTGCACCTTTGCATGCGGGCCATCGGGCTCCAGCCAGGGGATCGCGTACTCACAAGTTCCTTTAGCTTCATCGCCTCAGCCAACTGCATCCTCTATGAAGGGGGCATACCCATTTTTGTCGATATCGATCCCCAGACGCTGAACATGGATGTGGCTGCCACTCGCGAGAAGCTCCTCGAGCTTCAACGGGCAGGGACCCCTGCAAGAGCTCTGCTCGTCGTTCAGATCTTTGGGCAACTCTGCGACATGGATCCCCTCCTCAAGCTGGCTGCCGAATTCGAGCTAGAAGTCATCGAAGATGCCTGTGAGGCTATCGGAGCCGAGTATAAAGGGCAGCAAGCGGGCACCTTTGGGCATGCGGGGGTCTTTGCCTTTTACCCCAACAAACAGATGACCACCGGCGAAGGAGGGATGATCATCACCGACGACGATACCTGGAACGAGCTCTTCCGCAGCCTGCGCAACCAAGGCAGAGACAAAGCAGGCACATGGTTGAACCACGTAGACCTTGGCTACAATTACCGTATGGATGAGCTCAGCGCAGCTCTAGGAGTAGCACAAATGGAACGCCTGCCCGAACTTTTAGAGAAGCGCGCCCAGGTAGCCCGTTGGTATGCTACGCGCCTCCAAGAGATCGAAGGGGTAGAGGCACCACAGCCGGCCCCCTATACCACGCGCATGAGCTGGTTTGTCTATGTAGTGCGCTTGGCCCCAGAATATGATCGAGAACAGATCATCAAAGCTCTAGCAGCAAAGGGCGTCCCCGCTCGCCCCTATTTCAAACCCATCCACCTCCAACCCTATTATGTGCAACGTTTTGGCTACCGCCCTGGCATGCTTCCCATCACCGAGGCCATCTCTCAAAGAACGTTGGCCCTTCCCTTTTTCGGCAAAATGACCAAGGATCAGATAGATTACGTCTGCGATGCTTTAGCGGAAGTCCTTCACCAGTATGCCTGAGCTCAAAGACAAGGACTCGGAGGGCATCTCTCATCCCTTCGAGTCCTTTTTTTCCCCTGCTTGGCCGTAGGGTTAATTACTTGTCCCAACGGCGATCCGGTTGCCAAAAGCCCAACTTGGGAGTGTTCCACTCATCAGTGGGTTCAAAGAGCCCTGGGAAGCGCAGATTTTCCTTGATCCCTTCATAGTTCAAATCCAGTCCGAGGCCTGGCTTCTCAGGCACACGCACATAGCCATCCTCAATCACCGGATCTGGCAGGCCCGTCACCAGGTCTTTCCAGAAGGGCAGATCCAACCAATGCGCCTCCAAAGCTACAAAGCTAGAGATGGCCGCCGCACAATGCACGTTGGCCATAAAGCCAATGGGCGAGGAAGCACAGTGAAGGACAGTGGGCATGTTGTAGCGCTCAGCATAGTCAGCAATCTTTTTCGTTTCGAGCATGCCCCCCGCGGTGAGCAGATCCGGCTGGATGATATCGATCGCTCGCTTCTCGATTATCTCATGCCAGCCGTCCCAAAGATAGATATCCTCTCCATTCAATGTGGGGACATTGATGGCCCGAGTAACCTGCAGGTTACCTTCAACATCCCACCAAGGGATAAGATCTTCTAGCCAGGCGAGGCCATAGGGTTCAAAGGCCCGACCAATGCGGATGGCATCATTCACGGTGATATCCCCCAGGTGATCGATAGCCAGGGGAACCTCCCATTCTACCGCCTCGCGGACGGCAGCGACGATCTCGGCCATACGAGCGATACCCTTATCCGAAACCTGATGCCCCACCGCTCCTCGAGCGTTGCGCCGCCTACCGTGAGAGATACTATACTCGTATTTGGTAGGCTGGCCGATGAGCCCTCCCTCATAGTCTTCCAAGCTCATAATCCCCAAGTCAAACTTGATAAAAGTGAGCCCTAGAGACTTGCGCTGGAGAACTCGCTTTACATAGGCCTCCGGGGTCGGCTCTTCAGGGTGAGGCGTATCCGCATAGATGCGCACTCGATCCCGGTACTTGCCCCCTAGGAACTGATAGCAAGGCACGCCATACACCTTGCCCACAAGATCCCAAAGGGCGATCTCGATTCCCGAAACACCTCCTCCCTCACGCCCCCAGTTACCAAATTGCTTGATGGCGCGAAAGATCATGTCAACATTGCAAGGATTCTGTCCAAGGAGAAAACTCTTGAACTGCAAGGCGTTCTCCTTGTGGCCAGCATCACGTACCTCACCGATACCATAGACGCCTTGGTTCGTATCAATCCGAATGATGGGATAGTCATAGTTCGAGCAGACGACTGCGACCCGCAGGTCGGTAATCTTGAGATCGGTGGGACGCGAATACGTCTTGATAGCGTCCTCTACTCGACCAATGGTTTCTTCCTGCTTTTTGTCAGTCATGGTCCCTGCTACCTCCCTAGTCCATTGATTATTTATGCCAGATCAGGTAGGGCTGAATGCGTTCCCAAACTCGATCGATCTCCCGCATGTCATCCTCATCCAAAGGATGGGCCAGGGTCCGCACTCGATGGTTCTTGAAAACCCCCCGGCGAATCATGATCTCCTTGGCAAAAGCCATCCCCATCAGACCTTCCAGGACGAGCCCTGGCAAGACGTGCTCAAAAAGATCTCCTGCTTCATCCTCTTTTCCTTCATCCAAAAGCTCCCAAATGCGCTGGATAACATCGCAAAATTGGCAGGCGTGGACAACCCCTTTGGAGCCACGGGCCCTCTCGGTGATCATATAGCGCCCCCCAGCACCACCCATCACCCCTTTGATCGCTGGGCATTTCTTCTTCACCAGTGCACCGATGCTATGGGTACTGGGCATCACCTCTTCTTTCACCCAGCTCACATGCTCGATCTCAGTACAAAGGGTAACGATTTGATCCGGGCTCAATGCCACCACGCCAGCATTCTGAATCCAGACGGGGATATCTACCGCGTCGGAGATCGCTTTATAGTAAGCAAAGATCGTTTCAAAATCCGGCCGATGGATATAAGGAGGCATAGCGATCACAGCATCTGCGCCAACTTCATTGGCATATCGAGCATAGCTCACTGCCAAGGGAATATTCACCGCCGCACAGTTGGCAATGATCGGCACCCTCCCCGCCGATACCTCAACAGGAACGCGGATCATGATACGGCGTTCCTCCTCAGAGAGCAGGCGGAATTCGCTGACCATCACTGGGGTTACGATTCCCCCAACACCGCTTTCAATGCAAAACTCTATCTCTGCCGCCAAGACATCCTCGTCGATGCGGTCCTTCTCGTCGAAAGGAGTCATCGGTATAGCGAAACTCCCTCGCCACTCTTCCTGTCCCATCTCTCCCTCCTCTTGAAAATTTAATTTCTATTGTGAAATAAAAAAAGAGCAGAGTCAACCTTGCGGGGGGGAACAAGGCTGACTCTTCCCGATCCTCAAGAGACCTAGAACTTGAGGATCCCTTCAGAGAGCCCACGAATGAACCACTTTTGCAAAAGAACAAAAACGATGATGACCGGAGCGATACAAGCGAAATATCCAGCACACTCGGCACCGTAGGTAGCCGTCAGCTGAGAAGTGAACGTCGTCCCCCAGCCTCGAACCAAGGCGATGCCCACACCGATAGGATACTTGCTGCTATCATCGATCATTGTATAAGCCGTAAGATACTCACCCCAGTGGAAGACGAACTCGTTCAAGGCCACCACTACCATGCCCGTAGTACTCATCGGGACCGCTATCTTGAGGATCAATTGCAAAGTATTCGCCCCATCGATGTAGGCGGACTCTTCCACCTCCCTTGGAATGCCCAAAAAGGTCTGTCGCATGATAAAGAGAGGTGTCACAAGATGGCCACACCAATAGAAAGCCAAACCAGGGATACTGTTTCGCAAATGGAGGAAATCCAGTAGCTCGTAGGTCGCCATCAGGCCGCCAGCCCTTGGGATGAACATCGAGAGGACAACGGTAAGAAAGATCGCGTCTCGACCAGGAAAGTCCATGCGCGCCAAAGGATAGGCCATAAACGTAGAGAGAACGAGCTTGCCCACAACTACAATCCCACAGAGAAGAACAGCATTCTTGAACATCAGAGGGATCTCGGGGAGCTCTTTGAAGATAAAGCGATAGTTCTCCAAAGAGGGATGACGCACAATGAGGCTGGGCGTGGCCTGGTAGAGCTCCTGACGCAATTTAAGAGAAGAAACAAACACCCAGACGATAGGTAGCAACGAGATGATGGCGACGACGATTAGAAAGAGATTCATCGCCCAGCGGCCCAAGTTCCTTGAAAGAAGCATCTTTGTATGCGTCCACTGCCAAGAAGCTGTTTTTGTTGCCATAACCACCCACCTTTAGCTCTCAGGCTCGCTCTGTGCGCATCAATTTAAAGATAATGGCAGAGAGAACCATACTGACGATTCCCAAGCTCAACCCCACGGCTGCTGCATAGCCCATACGCATATCACCATAGAGAAAAGCCACCCGCCAGAGATATAATCCTGTGGTTAACGTTCTATCGCCAGGGCCACCGTTTGTTAGGATCATCGCCTGTTCCGTTACACCGAGGATCCCCGCATTGAGCACCAGGATGAGGGTAAAGATAGGCTTGAGCAAAGGGATCGTGATATACCACCAGCTTTTGATCCCTGTACAGCCATCGACGGCCGCCGCATCATATAGTTCCTGGTTGATGCCATAGATGCCAATGAGGAAAAGCAAGGTATTGTAACCAAAACCCTTCCACAGAGAAGCGATTACCAAAGAAGGCAATGCCAAGTCTGGCCCTAACCAAAGGATGTTTACCTTTCGCCCGATGATAGAACCAATAAGGACATTGAGATATCCAAAATGTGGATCAAAGAGCTTGTTCCAAACAAGCATCGCCGCCGCGATGGGAAGAATCGCCGGCAGGTAGATGACTACCCGCAAAAAGGAAGCAAAGCGCTCCGACCGCACCTGGGCAACCATAGAAGCAACGACCACGGGAAGAATGATCGAAAGGGGCAAATACATGGCCGTGAACTTGAGCGACACGATCAAGCTCGTGCCGAACATACGATCATGAAACATCTCGACAAAATTATCGATTCCATTAAAGCTGTGAAGGGGGTTGATCGTCTCAGGATAGAGAAAACGATAATCTTGAAAGGCCATCACCAGGCCGCGCAACATCGGGTAGATGTTAAAAAGCATCCAAATTAAAAAACCAGGAGCAACTAGCAAGTAGGCTATCCAATTGATCCGCGCTCGGCCGACTCTGCCCCCCTGCCCCAGCAGCTTCCGCTCAGCTCTCACTCTACGTAGCGTTTCCATTTTTCCCCTCGCCAGAGTGGAATGGTGATGAAGGGGAGAGGAAAAGTCTCCTCTCCCCTACGCATCACTACGACTCTTTCATTTTGGCGATCTCGGCCTCGATTTCCTTCATGCAGTTCTCCATCGCCTCTCGAGCGCTGACCTCGCCAGCAAAGAACTTTTGGCTCCAGGCCTGCTGGCGGTCCTGCTGGATGGCCGCAGTGGTCAGTCCTGGAGGTGGTACCGCCTTCTTGGCGATCTCGCCCATTTTGACCATCCAGGCATAATTCTCGTTCTTGGCAACAACTTCGTCCCAACCCTTCTGGTAGGCTTGAAGCTTGCCAGTCTTGGCGATGGCCTTGCACATCGTCAGCCCCATGTCGTTGGCCGGATAGAACATGGT
>JAGGYI010000232.1 GCA_021162655.1 Anaerolineae bacterium | reverse complement strand
GTTCCTCGTCCCTGGTGAGGAAGGAGATGAGCTGCCTTTTGATGCTTTTGCTCGGGCTTTGGGCGAGGTGGGCTTTGCGCGCTATATCTCAGTGGAAACCTTTTCCTGGATGCGTGAGGATAAAGCCGAGCTTGCCTATAGAATGATCTCTGAAACGCTGCACGCTTTGGGGCAACGTGAAAAAAGTGGGAGGTGATATAGGGATGGCGGAACTTTTGGTTGGTCATGCTCGGGAAAAGATCACCCCTGAGAAGCCTGTGCATATGATGGGATATGCTGCCCGCAAAGAGGTGAGTCAGGGAGTGCACGATGATCTTTGGGTGAACGCTGTAGCTTTGGCGGAGAGGGATGCCGAGACTATAAAGGGGAAGATAGTTCTCCTCGCTCTAGATGTCGCCGCTTTGGACTTGGACAAAGTTGCCCGATTGAAAGAGGTGATTTCCGCAGAGGCGGGCCTGGGAGCAGCACAGATATTAGTGAATACTTCTCATACCCATGCTGGGCCGATGGTGGCAGAGCGCCCCGGCCTCGTTTTCGAGGCGGCTTATTTTGAAGAGATGGTGCAGCGAGCCTCTCTGGCTGTTCAGGGTGCTCTGGGTGATCTCCATTCTGCGGAGTTGGCTGTGGGCGCAGCCTCTGTAGACATTGGTTGTAATCGTCGGGCTCGTACCCCCGAAGGCCAGGTTGTTATAGGGGTAAACCCTGAAGGGCCTCGATTGGCTGAGGTGACGATTTGGCGTTTTTCTCGGCAACAGGCCCCCGATATCCTGCTTTTCAGTTTACCTATCCATGGTACGG
The DNA here is from genome assembly GCA_021162655.1 of Anaerolineae bacterium. Taxonomy (GTDB): domain Bacteria; phylum Chloroflexota; class Anaerolineae; order UBA1429; family UBA1429; genus JAGGYI01. Next base: position 3,896 of record JAGGYI010000232.1, on the reverse strand, counting down.
TTTTGGGAGCAGATAATCTTTTCCTCTCTGCAGAGTGGATGGGTGCGGCTGTTCGCAAAATCGAAGAGGCGCTACCGGGCGTGCGGGCGATTTTCCTGCAAGGGTGTGCAGGAGATCAGAATCCCTATCGGGAGGAGAGGACATTCTCCAGGGTTGAAGAACATGGAGAAGCGGTAAGCCGAGCTGTTCAAGAAGCTTTGCCGCGGCTGGAAAAAGTTGTACCCTTGCCCCTAGTCAATGTGGCCAAAAGTATGCTTCTTCCATTGGCCGGAGGTGGGGTCCAGCCGGTGCCCATCCATGGTTTTCGTTTGGGAGAAGCGCTTTGCGTGGGACTAGGAGGCGAAGCTTTTGTAGAGTATGCGCTTTACACTCGAGAACAGGCTCAGGCCAAGAGCACGCTAGTGTTAGGATACACCGATGGCTCAGTAACTTATCTTCCTACGGAAAATGCCTTCCTTGAGGGGGGATATGAACCCAATGCCTACCAGTATTTTCCCATTGGCAGGCCATGGGATCCCAATATCGAACAAATAATCAAAGAGGAAATTGCCGATCTCTTGATGCGTTTGCATGACTGAGGGAGGAAAGGATGGAAGGGCCGTTTGCCGTTCAAGTTACTCCTAATTGGGAAGGATTGCGGGACTGTATTTTGCGTAAAGGAACCCCGGATAGGGTCTATCATATCGAGCTCTTTCTTGACCAGGAAGTGCAAGATGCAATTTGCAAGCGGTACCATCTCCTTGATAGTTTGGATGAAGACGATCCATTCTTCCTTTTGCGTAGGCAAATAATTATTCAGAGGTTTCTGGGGTATGACTATGTTCGATGTAAGCTAGATGGCTTTGAGATGACCCTCAAGGGAGAGGCGATCCCTGATACGGCTGATCTCCAACGGGCCGGGGGGCGTCAGTTTATGGAAGAGCACAAGGGGCCTATCACGAACTGGGCTGAATTCGAGGCTTATCCTTGGCCGAAGCTTACTGATGTGGCAACGCGATCTTTGGAATGGTATGAAGAAAACTTGCCAGATGATATGTGTGTTATTATGGGGTCAGGCTTTACCCATTTTTGTGAGAATTTGACCTGGTTAATGGGCTATGAAACACTTTGTTATTCTCTCTATGACCAGAGAGATCTCGTGGCGGCTATCAGCCAACGCTTGCTAGAGATCTTTCAGCAAGCATTGCGTCGTGTCCTCGAGTTTGAGAGGGTTAAATTCATCTGGGGCAGCGATGACATGGGGTTCCGTACGGCTACGTTGATCAGCCCTGCTGATCTGCGTGAGTTCGTGTTGCCGGGGCACAAACTATTGGCTCAAATGGCCCATGAGGCTGGTCGTCCTTATCTCTTGCATTCTTGTGGCAACCTTTCTGCGATCATGGAGGACTTGATAGAGGATGTCCGTATTGATGCAAAGCATTCTTTTGAGGATGTAATAGAGGATGTCGTCACGGCCAAAAGGCGATACGGTGATCGGATAGCCCTTTTGGGAGGAATCGATATAGACTTTCTTTGTCGAGCATCGGAGGAGCAGATTCGTGCTCGTGTTCGAAAGACCTTGGAGGAGTGCTTGCCAGGTGGAGGGTATTGCCTTGGAACAGGGAATAGTGTAGCAAATTATGTTCCCTTAAATCATTATCTTGCCATGATGGATGAAGGACGCAAGTTTAAACCGTAAGGAGATAGTGACGATGAAAGAAACCATGATAGGGGTATACGGGGAGTGGGCTGCGACTATTGTTGAGGATCCTCCCAGGCTTTCTTTTCGTCGGGAGGAGTGGACGGATCTGGAAACCTGGCGTCGGGTGGCCAGAGAGCGTGTTTTAGAGTGTCTGGCCCAGCCCGATGCGGGTGGTGTCCCCGAGGTGAGAGTTCATCGCAAGTACACCTACGATGGCCTTTACATTGAGGAGCTCTCTTGGCGATTGCCTTATGGCCCTCCGACAGAGGCGGTCTTTCTCCGACCTGAGAATGCTACAGGGCCTCTCCCGGGGATCTTGGCGTTGCACGATCACGCTGGCAATAAGTATTTTGGCAAACGCAAGATATCTCGGACTAGGGAGCCACAGCATCCTTTGATGGTGGAGCATCAGGCACGTTACTATGGAGGTGCCGCCTGGGCGAACGAGATTGCCAAGAGGGGCTATGCGGTGTTGGTGCCAGATGCTTTTCCTTTTGCTAGCCGTAGGGTGCGTTTGCAGGATGTGCCGGAAGGCATCCGCCAAGGGTTGCCAGCCAAGGAACCGGAGACAATCGCGGAAATTCTAGCTTATAATGAATGGGCTGCCCAGCACGAATCGATTATGGCAAAATCCCTTCTTTGTGCTGGGACGACTTGGCCAGGAGTTTTTTTGGCTGAGGATCAGCGGGCGCTGGATGTGCTCTGTGCTCGGGAGGATGTGGATGCAGAGCGTATAGGCTGTGGTGGCCTTTCTGGTGGTGGCATGCGCACGGTTTACTTGGCTGGGTTAGATGCGCGAGTGCGCTGTGCGGTTTGTGTGGGGTTAATGACTACATGGCGTGACTATCTTTTGAATAAAAGCCATACCCATACATGGATGATTTATACCCCCTTACTTCCGCGTGACCTTGATTTTCCAGAGATTTTGGGTTTGCGAGTACCTTTGCCGACTTTGGTGCTCAATAATTTACAGGATCAGCTCTTTACGGTGCCTGAGATGCGGCGGGCAGACGATATCCTCCAACAAGTGTTTAAAAAAGCTGGGGCCGAAGGTCACTATCGTTGTTCCTTTTATCCTGGGCCGCACAAATTTGACCGTGCAATGCAAAAGGAAGCCTTTGAGTGGTTCGATCGCTGGCTTCGAGGGTAGAAAGGATACGGCAATGAAGAGATTAAATATCCTCTATATCCATTCCCATGATACGGGGTGTTATGTCCAACCTTATGGGTATCCGGTGGAAACCCCTCATATTCAGAAACTTGCAGAAGAAGGGGTTCTTTTTCGCCAGGCTTTTGCCGTTGCACCAACATGTTCTCCAAGTAGGGCAGGGCTTTTAACTGGGGTGTGCGCGCACAGTGCGGGCATGCTGGGGTTGGCTCACCGAGGTTTTCGCTTAACGGATTATAAACAACACATCATACATACGTTACGCGAGGCTGGGTATCGCTCTACCCTCATTGGGATGCAACACGTAGCCAAGGACCCAACCATGGTTGGCTATGATGAGATTATATCATTGCCAAGCCGCCGAGTTGAGCATGTGGCTCCTGCGGCTGAGCGCTTTATCGAGAGCGCTCCTCAGGAGCCCTTTTTCCTTTCTGTGGGATTTACAGAGACGCATCGCCCGTTTCACGAGCCGGCTCCTGAAGACGTGCGTTATTCTTTGCCTCCCCCGACCGTGCCCGATACTCCTGAAACGCGACGTGATATGGCGGCTTTTAAGGCAAGTGTTCGGGTGCTGGATGAGGGAATCGGCAGAGTTCTCCAAGCTTTGGAGAACGCAGGCTTAGCTGAGCGAACTCTGGTGATCTGCACTACAGATCATGGAATTGCTTTCCCGGGGATGAAGTGCAACCTCACAGATCATGGTATTAAAGTGATGCTCATTATGCGGGGCCCTGGAGGCTTTGAGGGAGGCAGAGTAATTGATGCTCTTGTTTCCCACCTGGATGTTTTCCCAACAATCTGTGAGCTTGTAGGTTTAGAAAAACCTTCTTGGCTTCAGGGTTTTTCTCTTCTTCCCTTGCTGACGAACCAGGTGGGGGAGATCCGTGCCGAGGTTTTTGCTGAGGTGACCTATCATGCAGCTTATGAACCTCAGCGGTGCGTTCGCACCAAACGCTGGAAATATATCCGCCGTTTCTCTGGTCGGCGTCGACCTGTCTTGCCTAATTGTGATGATGGTCCTAGCAAGGATCTCTGGATGAATTACGG
>JAGGYI010000040.1 GCA_021162655.1 Anaerolineae bacterium | reverse complement strand
CTCTCGGAGGGGGCAACCGCCAGGAGTGGCCTTTTGGGCCTCGTTGTGCCTGTGCGCGGTGGGCTAGCTGGCAATGCGGGTGATGCGAGTGCGACGACGTTCTGCTTTGCGACGGATAACCGGGATGTGCAACTCGTTGCCACTGATGGGACCCCGATTGAGCAAAGTCTGGTCCCCGGCGTCTATGGGACGGATGATGGGATGACCGTCTATGTCGATGGGGTGGACGTCACCTCGGCTGGCTATGCCGGGAAGGGAGGCCCCAAGACTCCTCTGGGAATGGATCTCTCAGATGCTGCGGGGTGGCCCAACATCGCTGTGCCCTCAGGGCGCTTGGCGGTGGACCCTGTGTTGGGGCGTTTCGCCTTTCATGCAGGGGGGAATCCCTATCTGGTGAGTAGTTGGGACCCCGATGACCTCAATGGCCATGATGGGGTCTTTGTTCAGGGACAATATGCTTATATCACCGATTGGGTAACGGATCGCACAACGCGAGGGATGGATATCGTCGATATCAGCGATCCCGCTCATCCCCGAAGGGTAGCGGTAGCGGTCTTTGGGGAAGGCGGCCAAGGGATGGATGTCATCGTCGAGGGAAGCTATGCCTACGTGACGGCGAAATCGGGAGGGCTATATATCTTTGACGTAAGTGATCCCTCCAATCCTCAGTATAAATCGCGCATCCAGGCGGATCCGAATGAAGATGACCTCGCCCTGCACCTTTTTAAAGTGGGGAACTTGGTGTATGTGGCCGATGAAAAGTTTGGAGTGGTCATCTATAACGTCTCGAATCCCTCCCATCCCTCCAAGGTTGGGGTCTGCCCAATCGGCTTTGCCGAATCCGTCTGGGTGGAGGGGCGCTATGCTTACATAGCTGGGGGGACGAACGGCCTTCACATCTACGATGTCTCTACCCCCTCTGCGCCGGTGCTTAAAGGGGTGTTCTATGTGGAGGGGACATACATTTACGACGTCCAAGTGGTGGGGAACTATGCCTATATCACAGGGCGTCCATATGCTCAGGGGCTGCGGGTGATCGATGTCTCTGATCCTACGAACCCTCACCAGGTAGGGGCGGTTGCCACAGCGGCAGAGGCCTATGATATTCGCATTGCCAACGGCTGTGCCTATATAGCCGAGCGGCAGGGTAGCAAGCCCTCTGGTTATCTGGAGGTCTTTGATCTGAGTAGCCCGACGCAGCCCGTGTTGCTCAAGCGCTATGCGAGCCCTGGGCAGTCGAGCATCAGCGGAGTTTATCCTCAGGGAACGTTGGTTTACCTGGCGGCCCATGGAGAGGGGCTCCTTGTGGTGAACCCCAATATCTCGGAGGCACCTGAGGGCACAGTGACGGTGGACTATAACTGGGAGGATAATTCCCTGACGGCGACGCCCTCACCGGTGCCCAGCCCAACGGCTACGGTGGACCCGAGCCTCGCTGTCACCTTGACTATCCAGGTGAACCTCCAGGGGCGGGGGGCTGCTCCCTCCTCTCGCTGGCGAGTGCCCCTCCTTTTGGAGCTGCGGCCGCCCCAGGGCAGCACTGTACAGCGAGCCGACATCCAGGTGGCTAACGAGGAAGGAAAGGCCACGTTTGCAGGTATCCTCCAGGGGGACTATGATGTGTATATTCATGGCGATACAACGTTGGTGAACGTCCTGCGGAACCAACACTTGGCGGCGGGCGAGCGTTCGCTGAGTTTGGGGACCCTTTACGAGGGCGATGCGAACCAGGACGACCGCATCAATATCCTCGATTTCGCCATCCTGGCCAGCGCCTATGGAGAGACGGCAGGAGGGGCGCATTTCGATCCGCGGGCAGATTTCAACGATGATGGCAGGATCAACATCCTCGATTTCTCCCTTTTGGCCTCGAATTATGGGCTGAGTGGTCCGCGTGAGGTGGCGGGGCACTGACGAAATACGAGACCTCGTTCTCTGGAGGCTTTTTGCACCACTTAGGTTCGTTCTTGTACCGGCAAAAGAGATACTTTTTAGGGCCTTTGATCCTTCTCCTTGGCCTCCTCTTGGCCTGGGGCGGAGGGCGTGCTGCTTTGGCTGCCGAGCCTCCGCGCCTACCTGAGGCCCATTTCCGCTATCGGCTCGATCGGTCTCGGGTGCCTTCCTGGGTCGTGCTGCGCCAGGTGACCTTGGTGGTTGACATAGGCCCGGCCCTGGACGTGGTGGCCTTGGGAGATGGGCAGCCGGTGCCTTGCCACTATGATGGTCAGAGGGCCTTGGTGACGACCGATGCGGAAGAGGTAGAGTTGATCGTCAGCGCACCGCAGCGGCCACTAGAGGAGATGGGTTCCGCTTGGCTTGCCCCCTTGCAGGATGACAAGCTCTGGGCCCTAAGCCTCACCCTGGATGATGGGTATGAAAGCCAGGCGACCACTGCCAAGGAGATCCTGGACCGCTATGGCTACCGAGCGACGATAGCGATTATCGGCTCGCGTATCGGGCGAAAGATTAATGGCCATCAATATGCGACCCCGGAGCAACTGCAGAGGGTCGTAGCTGCCGGATGGCGCCTTTCTAATCATACCTATTCTCATCGCCATGTTTGGGAGTTCGATACAGAGGAGGATATCGTCCGCGATCTGCAGAGGAACAATGAGCTGATTGCCGAAGCCGTGCCGGGGTACCGTCCTCTTGTGTTCACTGCTCCTTATACTGAAACGGGGTTTGCCCCCGTCATCCGGGCCCATCTGGAGGAACTGAGTCTGTACCTCATTCAGATGCATAGTTCTAATAGGCCCCGTAGAGTTGATTCGTGCGCCGAGAGCGAGTGCTTCCGGGCTAATGGGGAGGAACCCTATGCTTTGGAGCGCGATCGACTCGGGTTCGATGGCTCCCAGTTCGATGAAATTCACCGGCGAGTGAACGAGAATCCGGGGACGCATTGGTGGCTCAGCCTGCATAGCCACGAGGTGGGCCAAGTTTGTGATTGCTTGGAGACAGCTATTGACATCCTCTACCGCACTTATGGTGCCGGGGGGACGGATGAAGTT
>JAGGYI010000048.1 GCA_021162655.1 Anaerolineae bacterium | reverse complement strand
GGAGCTCTCGTAATTCATTCCGCAGCTGCTCCAACTCCTCAAGCCCTTCCCGGCGAGCCTCATTCAATACCTGACGCCGCGCCTCTTCAATGGCCGCCAACTTTTGCCGTAGCTCTCGCTCCAGCTGCCGTGAGCGTTCACGTGATTCCTCTGCCTCCCGACGCGCCTGCTCCGCCGCTTCCTGTGCCTCCCGAATCCGGGCCAGCATTTGGTCAAGCGTACGCTCTTCTTTGGAGACAAATCTCCGTGCCCGTGCAATGACTTCCTTGGGTAGGCCTAACTTTTGAGCAATAGCAAAAGCATTACTCCTTCCGGGCAAACCTATAGAAAGGCGATAGGTAGGAGAAAGCGTCTCCAGATCAAACTCGACGCTAGCATTCTCCACCATAGGGGTCTGGAAAGCAAAAGCTTTAAGCTCCGCATAATGCGAGGAACAAAGCATGAGGCAACCCTTCTCCAAAAAAGCTTTGACAAGGGCCTGAGCCAGAGCTGCCCCTTCTACTGGGTCTGTCCCTGCCCCTAGTTCATCGAGAAGAACAAGAGAACGAGCACTTGCGCGGTGCAAAATATCAACAATGTGCCCCATGTGAGAAGAAAAGGTTGAAAGGCTCTGTTCAATGCTTTGCTCATCGCCAATATCCGCATAAATTCCCTCAAAAACAGGCACCCTGGAACCATCAGCAGCAGGAATGTGCATCCCCGCTTGAGCCATCGCAGCAAGCAAGCCCACCGTTTTAAGAGTGACGGTCTTTCCCCCCGTGTTGGGCCCTGTAACGACTAATACGGTATAATTCCCGCCGATGTACACATCAATAGGCACAACACTGTCTTTAGGCAACAGGGGGTGACGAGCCTGCAACAGACAGAGAGGATGCTCCGTTGGCTCCAAGTCCTCTTCCGGTTCTGCCAAAGGCCAACGGGCCGGGGCAATCTCTGGAGGAAGCCCTTTGAGGGCAAAGCTATAGCGCGCTTTGGCCAAAGCCAGATCCAGCTCAGCTAACCGTTCCACATTCCGAACGATCTCTGCGGCATGCTCCCCTACCAACTTGCTTAGTTCTGCAAGGATGCGCTCCACTTCGCGCGCCTCAGCCAACTGGAGCTCGTGCCAACGATTGTTCAGCTCCACCGTTTCTAGCGGCTCCACAAAAAGGGTCGCCCCACTGGCTGACTGATCGTGAATGATCCCTGGGATGCGCCCCTTGAACTCCGCTTTGAGAGGAATGACATAGCGCCCGTTGCGCTCAGTAACAAGGGGCTCTTGCAAAAAGGGCGCTGTAGCCTTGGAACTAATAATCCGCTGCAATCGATCCAAAACGCGCTGACGGGCAAGCATACTATCGCGGCGGATGCGTGCCAAAGCAGGGCTTGCGCTATCGAGCACTCGCCCTTCATTATCCAGGCAACGTTCTATCTCATCCACTACTTGGCCTAAAGGGACCAAATCCTTGGCTTTGCTCGACAGAAGGGGATAATCTTCGCGCAAACGCCAAAGCACTCCTCGTAGAGAGCGTGCACTGAGCAAAGTCGCTCGCACATCAAGCAGCTCTTGGGGCTGGAGAGCTGCCCCCAAGACTGCCCGCCGCACCAGAGGGCGCACATCCCGGGCCCCACTCACCGTTAATTCCGGATATTTGGCCAACAAATCTTTGGCCTCGGTCGTCTCCTGTAATCTCTGGCGCACTCCTTCTTCATCAGGCACAGGGCGCAGCTGCAGAGCAAGCTCCCGACTCGCAGAGAAGGCCGTATACTCAACAAGCTGATCCAATATCTTGAAATATTCGAGAATCGCGAGATATTTGTCATCCATCACGATCGCTTCGCTTCCCCCAAGCAAAGAACCTTGGCGCAAAAACCGAGTATAGGGGAGGGGTTCCCCCCTGTCAAAGCCCCCTTTCTCCCTTGTTCGACGCCCCGGCCAAATGGGCATATAATCATCTTGACCTATCCGCCAGGCCCATTCTCTGGGTCCTCGATGAAGAAAGGAGTTCATTTTTTCCCCTCGAGTCCTTCTTTATTTATATTAACCGCTTAAACAAGGAGAGATTTATGTTCCCCCTGAAAAAAGTAGGCCAAGGGGTTGCTCTCTTGGCCGTTTTTTTACTTGCCCTAGCATCAGCCGTGTATGCCCAAGGGCCCCTATCTTCTGGGATGGAAGACAGCCAAGCAGTCTCTGTGTCGCACCGCCTCATCGTCGAGCTAGAAGCACCTCCCGCTTCTGTTTGGGCTAGGTCCTCCACCTCAGCCAAGAGCTCCCCCAATCAGCTAAACCTGCAGACTGCAGCTGTACAGAAATACATAACCCAACTCAAAGCAGAACAGAGGGCCTTCCTTATGAATCTGCAGCAGGCCCTACCCGGCGCTACGCTCAGCAGCTATGTAAATGAACAGGGACGATCCGTTCCCGAGACCTACCAAATTGTCCTCAATGGGATGGCAATCGATCCAGGAAAGATGGACCGAGAAAAAGCGAGAAAACTCTTGCTCGCTCTCCCCGGCGTCAAGGCCGTCTACTTGGACTATGCTCATTACCCTAGCCTCTATACAAGCACTCTCTTGATTAATGCTCCCATCGTATGGAACGACCCCGCTATCGGTAGCCGAGCGCAAGGGGGAGCAGGCATCAAAGTGGCCTCTATGGACGGAGGACTACACAAAGACGCCCCCATGTTCAGTGGGGAAGACTTTACTTACCCTGCAGGATTCCCCGAGGGTGGCCTGGGATACTCTAGCAATAACAACGGGAAAATCATCGCCTCGCGCGTTTACTTCCGTAGCTGGGACCCTCCCGTGCCTGGAGATGAGAATCCTTGGCCCGGAGAAGGGGGCACCCCACACGGCTGTCATACGGCAGGTATTGCCGCCGGCAATATCGTAACGGCTACTTTCGGAGGGGTCGATTTCCCCATGATGAGCGGAGTAGCGCCAGCCGCCTGGCTGATGAGCTACCGCGTCTTTTATAACAGCGTTAGCGGAGATATGGCCTTTTACACTGCCGAAGGGATAGCAGCCCTGGAAGACATCGTCAGGGACGGCGCAGATGTACTAAACAACTCCTGGGGCGCAGGTCCCACTAGCATAGGGGGCCAATTCGATGCACTGGATTCAGCCCTCATCAATGCCGCCAAGGCAGGGGTCTTTATCTCTCTTTCTGCCGGGAACAATGGAGGAAGGGGTACCACGGACCATCCCTCTCCTGACTACATTTGTGTCGCAGCAAGCACAAGTGGAGGCACTCTTGTATTGGGGAAATTGAGCATCACTGCGCCAACACCCGTCTCTGCTACACTGGAAGATATCCCTTTCATTCCTGCAAATTTCGGACCTATGCCTATTCCTGGGCAAGTAATCACCTATCCTCTAGCCTTAGCAGAAGAGGTCGATCCTTCAAACATCACAGGATGTTCGGCCTGGTCTGGAACGCCTTTCTCTGGAAAGGCGGTACTCATCAAGCGCGGGGATTGCTACTTCTCAGATAAAGTGCGCTACGCTCAAGAAGCCGGTGCAGAGATGGTCATCATTTACAACCACTCTGGGGATTCCCTGATCCACATGGCTTGCGGGGATGATTGCGAAGACATCACCATACCCTCCATTTTCATCGGGCTCAGCCATGGTGAGGCCCTAATCCAGTGGTATAAGGACCACGGAACCGCTTCAACCATCTGTCTTGATATGCATGCGCACCAAATCGGCAACAAGCCAGATGTCATCGCTTCGTTCAGCAGCCGCGGTCCGGGTGTGGGCAACGTGCTCAAGCCTGATATCACTGCTCCAGGAGTGAACATCCTTTCTCAAGGATATGCTCCTGGCGCCGTTGGGGAAGATCGCTATCTCGAGTACGGCCAAGCATCAGGTACATCGATGGCCTCACCCTTTGTAGCAGGTGCTGCGGCTCTTCTCCGCCAAATTCATCCAGACTGGCCCAATGCCTACATCAAATCCGCCCTAATGAGCACATCCAAATTTATGGACATCTACAACAGCGACGGTTCACCCGCTCAGCCACTAGATATGGGTGCAGGACGCCTCGATCTCTCTCGTGCCGTCGACCCGGGGATCATCCTCACACCACCTAGCGTAAGCTTTGGGCAGGTTTACACTGGAACAACAAAAACTGTAACGGTAACCATCACCAGCGTAGCCGCTCAAGAGGAAAGCTACACTCTTAGTACACTCTACACGGGGAATGGCTTCACTGCCACTACAAGCCTACCAGGAGTCACTCTCAGTGCCCGTTCAATCACTCTGGCTCCTGGAGACTCGGTAACACTCTCTGTAACGTTTGACCCAGCAACCGGGCAGGGTTTTGGGGATAATCAAGGGTTCATCGTGCTCGACGGATCTCAGCACACGGCCCACATGCCCGTCTGGGCCCGAGTGATGCCCACAACCCAAACCGCGGATGTCCTCATCATCGACAATGACGCTAGCAGTACTTTGGGGCCTCCGAACTTTCCTGACTATCTCTCCTACTACACCCAAACCCTCGAAGCGCTAGGGTACACCTACGAAGTCTGGGATGCAGACGCTCATTTTGGCAACCCTGTGACTATCCCCGATCTTCCTGTTCTGACGACCTATCGAGCAGTCCTCTACTTTACAGGGAACAACTACTTCCCCAGCGGGTACTTTGCTGTACCAACCCCCCTAACCCAAAGGGACGGGGACATCCTCACTGAATACGCTAATCAAGGTGGCCTTGTCATTGCCATGGGTCAAGATATGGCTTCGGTACTGAACTCTCTCGACGAGGACGCGGCCTGGACCCTCTATCAGTTCGTCCTTGGGGGCAAATATGTTCAGGATAGCGTCTCCAACGAACTAACTCCCTCTCTGCCTATCCAAAGCCTCACCTCAGCCCCACCAGCTTTTCAATCCATGAGCATAAACGTAGGTGCCGAGGGTGACGGCGCAGCCAACCAACTTTTCATCGATGAGATCAGCGTCCTTCCCTCCAAAGACCCGGGCTTTCCTGAAAACGAGCGTCCCTTCACTCCGCTCTTTGCCTATCAAGGGCCAGAGATCCAAGAACAGGGCATTGTCGCGATGGCCCATAGGGATCAGCCCACCCTTGAGCGGCCAGGTGTTTCTTACTATGGGCGCTCCGTCTACACTACTTTTGGACTAGAAGGAGTAAATAACCTGTCTGGCTATACTTCCCGGGAAGAGTTGCTACGCACCCTGCTTAACTGGGGCTGGGACGAGCCCATATCCACCACAATCACTGCTACTTGCTCTACAGCATCTAATGGGCCTGTCACCTTCGAGGCCAACATGACGTCCAGCTTAGGGAGCCCTGGGGTCTCCTATCGTTGGGACTTTGGCGATAACTCTCCCTATGCGGGCCCATTTGCCACCAACAGCGTCAGCCACATCTATACCGCCAGTGGTGAGTATACCGTACGCGTAGAGATTGCTGACACCTATGGCAACCGTATCATAGGCAGCCAGGTAGTAACTGTCACCAAAAGCGGTGGCACTGCGCTTTCTTTGCCTCTCATCTTTACCTCAGGGCACTAACTCCAAAGAGAAAAAAGGGGGCAGATGGGATAACCCATCTGCCCCTTTATCTCCACCGGCTACCTCCAAAGAGAGGCACCTTCCGGAAGATAAGCTGCAATCGCTTCTTCATCCAGCTCTATCCCCAACCCAGGTCCTTCAGGCACAGCAATGTACCCCTGCTGGATAGGATTCTTTAGTGTCAGCATTTCGCTCCAGAGAGGAATGTTGTGTGAATGATATTCAAGCGCCAAAAAGTTGGGAATGGTGGCACAAATGTGCACAGCAGC
>JAGGYI010000150.1 GCA_021162655.1 Anaerolineae bacterium | reverse complement strand
GGGGCCAGCTCCTTCCACTCTGGGGCGTAACGATGCATAAAAGGCTCACCGTGGTAGTTCAGCAACCTGCCCCCCTCTCCCCGCACAGCCTCGCTGATTAAAAAGCGCGCCTGCCCTCGATGATAAAAAGTGGTGGGGTGAAACTGAACATACTCGGCATTGATGATCCGCGCCCCCGCTCGATAGGCCATCGCCAAACCATCCCCCGTAGCTCCCTCGGGGTTAGTTGTATGCAAAAAGACCTGCCCCAGCCCTCCACTAGCCAGGATGATCGCCCTGGCGAGGATGATGCGCACAATGCCCGACGCTTGGTCAAATACATAGGCTCCCACACACGAGAGCGGTTCATAGATAGCCAAACGATCCAATGAATGGTGCGCCGGGGTCAAAAGGTCCACCGCCGTATGCCCCGTGAGGAGCTGGATGTTGGGCTGAGCCCGCAAAGCCTCGACAAGCTTTTCCTGAATCGCTTTGCCTGTGGAATCACTCACATGGAGAATACGGCTCGTCGAGTGGGCGGCCTCACGAGTAAACTCGAGGTGCTGATGGGCATCAAGAGTAAAAGGCACTTGATACTTTTCAATAAGCAACTTACGGACAAGCTGGGGACCTTCTCGAGCGAGAATCTCGACAGCGCGCCGATTGTTCATTCCATCTCCAGCACGGATGAGATCTTCCATCAGCCTCGCTACCGAGTCCTTATCCCCCCGATAGATGATCCCCCCCTGGGCGTAATAGGTGTTCGATTCCAAAGGGTCTTCAGCCTTGGTCACCACGGTGATCTGGAGATCCCTATCCTGAGCCAAATTCAATGCCGCGGTAGAACCTGCCACACCACACCCAATAATGAGAACATCTGTCTCAATAAGCTCTGACAACTCGGCCATCTCAACTCACCTGCAACATTCTCTCTAGGGCCAACCGTGCCCAATGAGCTACCTCAGAATCCACCTTCACTACGTTCACCGGGTCTCCCTGAAGGATCTGGTCAAGCACATAAAGCAGATCACGCATACTGGTCATCCCCATAGCCGCACAAGTTCGTCTGCTCAGAGGGACAATAAGCTTCTCGGGATTTTCCTCTTGTAGGCGATGCACTAGGTGCCACTCGGTACCTATAGCAACCGTCGCCTTCTCTGGTGCTGCGTCCACCTCTTTGATGATTCCCGCCGTTGACCCCCAAGAGTCGGCCAGCTCTACCACTTGCCGTGGGCATTCAGGATGCACCACCAACTTGGCTTGAGGATAGCGCTTGCGCACTCGCTGCACATCCTGCACACTGAATCCTTCATGCACATAGCAAAAGCCCTTCCAAACCACCACTTTACAGTGCGCTAGCTCTTTGGGATCTGGGGGATCCGCTGGGTCCCAAATCCCAATCTCCTCCTCGGGAATACCCAAGCTCAGAGCACTATTCGTGCCCAAATGCTCGTCAGGCATAAAGAGAAGGTGTCCTTTTTGAGCCAAAGCCCACTCAAAAAGCTTGGGCGCATTAGAAGAAGTGCATACAGCCCCACCATGACGCCCTACAAAAGCCTTGACCTCGGCAATAGAGTTTTGGTAGGTGATAGGGACGAGATCATCCCCCCAAACCGAAGTGAGAGCCTCCCAAGCCTCAGCAACATCCGCCGCGCGGGCCATCTGGGCCATGGGGCAAAGGGCCTCAGCCACCGGCTGGATAACCGTTTGCTCAGGCGTGCAAAGGATAGCCGCCGTCTCGGCCATGAAATAGACTCCACAAAAGACGATATACCGCGCCTCCTTGGCCTCAGCAGCCCGACGTGAAAGGGCCAACGAATCTCCCCGATAATCAGCGAACTGAATCACTTCATCTCGCTGATAGTGATGCCCAAGGATAGTCAGAGAGCTACCCAGTGTCTCACGCGCTTTTTGGATGTTCAAAACAACTTCTTGATCGCTCAATGCTGCATATTTTTTCGGAAATGCCATGATCTCACGCCTCCTGGCGAGCCAAAACGATCTCCAAGCTTATATCCAGAGCATTGACAGAATGAGTCAGCGCTCCGATAGAGATATAATCCACTCCAGTAGACGCCACCGCGGCCACCCGCTCGAGAGTGATGCCTCCCGAAGCCTCTAGCTCAACACGCCCTGCCACCCGTCGCACTGCCTCACGCATCTCCTCAAGGCTCATATTGTCAAGCATAATGCGATCCACCTGCAAAGCCAGCGCCTCTTCTAACTGCTCCAAACTCTCTACTTCCACCTCGATAGCCAGGTCTTGCACACGAGCTCGCACCCGCTCTACCGCTGCTTTGACACTGCCTGCAGCCTCGATGTGATTATCTTTGATCAGTACCATATCATAAAGACCAAAGCGGTGGTTCGTGCCGCCTCCCAAACGCACGGCAAGCTTGTCCAACACTCGCAAACCGGGGACTGTCTTGCGCGTATCGAGGATCTTGGCCTTAGTGCCCGCCACTGCATCCACATGACGCCTGGTCATCGTGGCAATACCTGACATGCGCTGCAGAAAATTCAAAGCCACCCGCTCAGCCGAAAGGATGCCAGGGCCATCACCTTCTACCTGCGCTACTACATCCCCAGGATGCACACGGCTACCATCTTCCACCAAAGGAGTATAACGAATGCGTTCATCCACCTGGCGGAAAACCTCGCCGACTATCTCCAATCCCGCAATGATGCCTGCCTCTTTGACAAGGAACTCACCTTGGAGATGCGTTAAAGGTGGAATAATCGCCTCACTTGTAACATCTCCTGGTCCGATATCTTCAGCCAGAGCATTACGTATGATCCGCCTAATCTCCTCCGTAACGGCCATAAAGCCTTCCCTCGAGTTTTCATTATTCTATACCCAAGCCCAAAGGAAACCAAAACCCCTGAACATAAAGAGAAGCCGGCGCCTCTTTCAGCGCCGGCATGGGCAGGTCTTTGCCCTCTATTCCACGGGGACGGGCGTCAACCAATGGTGCCGATCAGGCACCTGCCCCGAGACGATCTTAAAGAACTCGCTCTGCAGCTTGGTAGTGATGGGCCCCCGGCGGCCCGGCCCTATGACAATGTGGTCCACCGAACGAATAGGTGTGATCTCGGCAGCCGTACCAGTGAAAAAGATCTCATCAGCCACATAAAGCTGCTCCCGTGAAATAAGCGCTTCGCGCACTTCATAACCCAGATCGCGAGCCAGAGTGATTACACAACTGCGCGTGATGCCCCCCAAAATGGAGGCCGAAAGAGGTGGAGTATAGATCACTCCATCATGCACAACAAAGATGTTCTCCCCACTACCCTCACTCACATAGCCATAGACATCCAAAGCAATCCCTTCTGCATATCCGAGCTCAGCAGCTTCCATACGGATGAGCTGTGAGTTGGTATAGTGCCCACCAGCCTTGGCGGCAGCGGGGAAGGTATCCGGCGCCATCCTCCGCCAGGAAGAGACGCCCACATCCACCCCTTGTTCAAGGGCTTCTTTCCCTAAATAAGCTCCCCATTCCCAAACGGCAATCACAAGATGCACAGGGCAATTGCGGGGTTCTACCCCCAGCTCGCTATAACCACGGAAAGCTAGCGGACGGATATAGCAGGAACGCAATTTGTTCTTGGCGATCGTTTGCAAGATCGCTTGTGAAACCTGATCGGGCAAATAGGGCAGCTCCATCCGATAGATCTTGGCCGAATTGAACAGCCGTTTGACGTGCTGGGAAAGACAAAAAACCGCTGGGCCGTTGGCTGTGTCGTAGCAACGAATCCCCTCAAAGATGCTGGACCCATAGTGTAATGCGTGAGAGAGGACGTGCACTTTGGCCTCATCCCAGGGGACAAACTCCCCATCGAACCAGATATAATCAGATTTATTCATCGGCATGGTCTTGACTCCTTTTTCCTAGACATTGAGCAAGCCAACTTTTCATCCCTGGGTTAACCGTTCAGCAATCAGATCCCCCATCTCAGCTGTCCCCACCACCTGGGTACCTTCTTGAGCGATATCCTGGGTACGATAACCCTCCTCTAATACCTGATCCACCGCTGCTTCGATTGCCTGGGCCTCCTCTTCCAACCCCAGGGAGTAGCGCAAGAGCATCGCGCCACTGAGGACAGCTCCGATGGGATTGGCAATGCCTTTGCCAGCAATATCTGGGGCCGAACCATGAATGGGCTCATAGAGGCCAAAAGTTCCCTCAGCCAAAGAAGCCGAAGGAAGCATCCCCAAAGAGCCTGTAAGCATCGAAGCCTCATCGGTGAGGATATCGCCAAACATGTTGCCGGTAACGATAACATCAAAGCTCGCCGGGCGACGGATGAGATGCATAGCACAGGCATCGACGAGCAAATTCTCAAAATCTACATCCGGGTATTCCTGAGCAACTCGATTGGCCGTCTCCCGCCAAAGGCGCGAACACTCGAGAACATTGGCCTTATCCACTGAGGTAACCTTCTTGCGCCGCTTGCGCGCCAACTCGAAGGCCACCCTCAGGATACGCTCCACTTCAACCACAGAGTAGGTCATCGTATCAAAGGCCACACTACCCCCATTGAGACGACCTCGCTCACCAAAGTAAATACCCCCTGTGAGCTCCCGAACGACAAGCAAATCCGTGCCAGCGAGCACTTCGGGCCTGATCGGCGATGCTCCCTTCAACGCAGGGCTAGGCCGCACTGGACGCAAATTTGCAAAAAGGCCCAGCCCTTTCCGTAACCCCAAAAGTCCTTGTTCAGGACGCACCTTGGCCGTAGGGTCATCCCATTTGGGACCGCCTATCGCCCCAAAGAGCACTGCGTCAGCGGCTCGGCAAAGGGCTAGGGTATCTTCGGGCAGAGCGGTGCCAACTTTGTCGATGGCAATACCCCCAACGAGCCCTTCGATAAAAGTAAAGGTATGCCCTTTGACCGAAGCAACCGCCTCTAAAACCTTGCGGGCCTCCGCAATGACCTCTGGGCCGATGCCGTCCCCCGGTAATAGCGCAATCTTGGCTTGCATGATGCCCTCACTCCCTTTTATCAGAATCTCCCCCTTGGGGGCCGTTGCCTAGCCCATCAGCTCTCTGCTTCCACCCAGGCTGCAGGTGCCCGAGGATAAGAACCAAAGACACGCACAAAATTGGCCATCTCCTTAAGCTGCTCCACAGCTCGACGGCAGCGCTCCTCTGAGAGGCTACCAGCAAAGTCGAGATAAAAGATATACTCCCAGGGCACCCCCTTAAGAGGCCGGGATTCAATCTTGGTCAGGTCGATGTTGCGCAAAGCAAAAGCGCTCAAGCAACGGAAAAGCAGGCCAGGCTCGTTCCGCCCCGCAAAGGCCAAAGATGTTTTGGCTTCTCCTTCGGGGGTAACAGGCTTGCGTCCCAGGGCAATGAAGCGAGTGTAATTCGTCCGCTCGTCCTCAAAATCTCTACGGAGGATTTCCATTCCATAGAGCCGCGCGGCTCGCTCACTGGCAATGGCCGCCGCATCGCGCAACCCCTGTTCCTTAATCATCTTGACGCTACCAGCCGTGTCAATGGTCGCCACTACCTGCACACCCTCGAGTTCGCGCAATGAATGCTCACATTGGGCCAATGCCTGAGGATGAGAATAGACCCGCCGGATCTCACCCAGCCCGACACCCGGATGTGCAATGAGACAATGGGAAATACGCAAATTATGTTCCCCAACAATATAGAGATCGTATTGTAAAAGCAGGTCGTAGTTACGGTGAATGCTCCCCGCAAGCGAATTCTCGATAGGCACTACTCCATGATCGCAGTGGCCCTCCTGCACGGCAGCAAAAACGGCATCGAAGGTGCGCTGTGGAACGAGTTCGATCTCTTCTCCAAAGAGGGCCAAAGCGGCTTCCTCACTGTAAGCTCCCCTCTCCCCCTGGAAGGCGATGCGTAGGCCCTTGGCCATCGTCTAGCTCCTTGCCTGCTGTAATTTCCGCCGAGTGTACTCGATGAGCCCACCTGCGTCAATGATGGCAAGCATAAAGTCCGGATAAGGGACAGCTCGGAATTCTTGGCCCGTATCCAAATTGCGAATGATCCCTTTGGCCAGATCCACCTCTAGAGTCTGTCCAGCCTCTGTAGCTTGCACCGCTTCAGGGCATTCAAGGATGGGCAAACCGATGTTAATAGCATTGCGGAAAAAGATGCGTGCAAAGGTCTCCGCAATGACACAAGCTACCCCACTAGCTTTGATGGCCACCGGGGCATGTTCCCGAGAAGAACCACAGCCAAAGTTCCTGCCTGCCACGATAATATCCCCCGCTTTGACCTCTCGGGCAAAGGAGGGGTCGATATCCTCCATACAATGAGCAGCCAGCTCCTTCTCCGAAGAGGTATTCAGGTAACGCGCCGGGATGATAGCATCGGTATCCACATTATCCCCATACTTCCACACACGGCCTCGAATGCTCACAGACGATCCTCCTCTTTGTCGTATCTCTTACATCCCCCGCCTTTCCAGCTCGCGAGCGATGGTCTCTTTGACGGCATCCACATCCGGGGGGAGCTCGATAGGCGGGTTGCGCCGTAAAGCATTGACGCCTGGCAAGGTGCCTTCATGATAACCGATCTTAAAGTTGGTGAACTTGAGTCCGTGAGCTGTCGAGATGACCACCACTCGGTCATGGCTCCTGATGATACCCCGCTCCACCAACTTAAAGAGCACCGCCAGGGCCACCCCCGTGTGAGGGCAAGCGTACATCCCTGTGAGGTCTGCTCGAGCGGCAGCATCGGCCAGCTCATCCTCGGTGGCCTGTTCAACGATACCGTCAAAGGCCTGCATCACCTTGACAGCCTTTTCATAGCTTACAGGATTACCAATCTGGATAGCGCTGGCGAGGGTCTTTTGTGCCTTGATGGGAACAAAGCTCTTGAAACCCGTCAGATAACTAAGATAGAAAGGATTGGCTTGAGCCGACTGCGCCGCCACCAGACGAGGGAGCTTGTCAATCAATCCCAATTCCTTCATCAGGAGGAGCCCCTTGCCCAAAGCACTGATATTCCCCAAGTTCCCCACGGGGATAATGATCCAATCGGGCACCTCCCAATCGAATTGCTGAACGATTTCGATGCCCACCGTCTTCTGCCCCTCGATGCGCAGCGAATTCATCGAGTTTGCCAGATAGATGGTATTATCCTTGGTCACCTCTTTGACGATAGACATACATCCATCAAAATCTGTATCGAGGGCGAGCACCATCGCTCCATTGGCGATGGGTTGAATCAACTGAGCTGCTGAAACCTTATCCTTGGGCAAAAAGACAATGGACTGAATGCCCGCAGCCGCACAATAGGCTGCCAAAGCTGCCGAAGTATCCCCTGTTGAAGCACAGGCCACGGCGCGGATAGGGGCCCCATCGGCAATCATCTGCTTGACCACACTCACCAGGACGGTCATCCCTAGATCTTTGAAAGAGCCGGTATGGCTGTTCCCACAAAGCTTCACCCAAAGATCCTCAACACCGATCTGTTGCCCCAAGCGCTGAGCCCAAAAGAGGTTTGTATGCCCTTCATACATCGAGACGACGTTCTCGTTACGTACCTCTGGGCAGACCCATTCCTTCTTGCCCCAAACGCCACTGCCATAGGGCCACTCGTTTGTGCGCGTGCGGGCGTCAAAGAGCTGCTTCCACTCCTCAGCCGTATGCAATGCCCTTAGGGCATCTAGATCGTGGCGCACCTCCAACAGTCCCCCACACTTGGGACAGTGATAAATCACCTCAAAGACAGAGTAGCGCTCTTCACAGCCACGCACACATTGGAACCAGCATTTTAGCTCGCCCGCATCCACTGCTTTTCTCGCCCCCGACAAATTCTTTCCTTACAACTGATCAGGCCCACCAATGTAACCCAACACCGCACTGGCAGCAGCCACAGCCGGCCCCGCCAGGTAGACCTCACTCTCCACATGGCCCATCCGCCCCACAAAATTGCGGTTCGTCGTCGAAACACAACGCTCCCCCGCTGCCAAAACGCCCATATGTCCTCCAAGGCAAGGTCCACAAGTGGGCGTGCTCAACACGGCCCCAGCCTCGATGAAAATCTCCGCCAGACCCTCACGAACGGCACGCAGATAGATCTGCTGCGTACCTGGGATAACGATGCAGCGCACGTTGGGATGCACTTTGCGCCCACGAAGGATCTTGGCAGCTTGCAGGAGATCCGACCAACGGCCATTTGTACAAGAGCCGATAACCACCTGATCAATCTCGATGTGATCCACCTGACTCAACGGACGAGTATTGCTGGGCAAATGAGGGAAAGCCACCTGTAGTTCGATGGTGCTAGCATCGATCTCGATAACCTGCCCATACTCTGCCTCGGGATCTGAAAAATAACTAGTATAGGGCCGCTGGGCTCTCTCAGCCACATAGGCCTCTGTCTTGGCATCGACAGCAAAGAGCCCCGCCTTGGCCCCCGCTTCGATGGCCATGTTCGCCATGGTAAAGCGGCCATCCATAGAGAGCTCCTCAATCGTCGGCCCAGTGAACTCCATTGCCTTATAGAGCGCTCCATCCACTCCTATGAGGCCAATGGTGTAAAGGATGAGGTCCTTGCCCCCCACCCAAGGCCGCAATTTGCCTCGATAGATGAACTTGATCGTCTCGGGGACGCGCATCCAAATGCGCCCCATAGCCATGGCCACGGCGATATCGGTGGAACCCATGCCAGTGGCAAAGGCCCCCACTGCTCCATAAGTGCAGGTATGCGAATCCGCCCCAACCACCACGTCCCCAGGCAAAACAAGCCCCTGCTCAGGGAGAAGCGCATGCTCGATGCCCACTCGGCCTATCTCCCAATAGTGGACAATTCCTTGTTGATGGGCAAACTCCCGCATGAGCTTGACCTGCTCTGCCGATTTGATGTCTTTATTAGGAGTAAAATGATCGGGAACGAGGGCGATCCGTTCCCGATCAAAGACATGGTCCACACCAAGTTTGGCGAACTCGCGAATGGCGATGGGGGCGGTAATATCATTGGCTAGAACAAAATCCACTCTGACGTCGATGAGCTCACCTACTTGGACGCTCTCGCGCCCAGCGTGAGCCGCTAGAATCTTCTGAGCCATCGTCATAGGTAGAGATTCGCTCAACGTTCCCTTTCTCCTTGTGCTATGATGTATCTTTGCCTCTACAAAGTGAAGAGAAAAGCGCTCTTAGCGATCGGCTTGGACATTCTTGCCCCGTTTGACGGCAAGAAGCTTGTTCAAAGCGCTCATATAGGCACGACCACTAGCAACAACAATATCGGTGCTAGCCCCATGCCCACTGAAAACATAGACCTTCTTCCCCGTCTGAGGGTTGACGGGAAGATTGGCCACATCATCCGCTTCAGCCTCGATGCGGATAGTCACTTCACCAACAGCATCAATCCCCTCAGTAACCGCTTTGACAGAAAATTCCGTCAACCGGTTGGGCACCCCAATAATACGGTTGATGGCCTTGTAGACAGCATCCACCGGCCCAGTGCCATGAGCCGCATCGATGATCACCTGGCCATCAGGACCCTTGAGCGCCACTGTAGCCGTGGGGATGGCATGATCGCCACAGGAAACCTGCAGATGCTCCAGGCTATAGACCTCTTCGGGCTGGAACACTTCATCGGAGACGATCGCTTCGATATCGCGCTCTGAAATGATCTTCTTTTTATCGGCCAGCTCCTTGAAACGCGCAAAAGCACGGTTGAGCTGCTCTTCGTCCAGATGATACCCCATCTGAGCCAATTTGTCAGCAAAAGCATGGCGGCCTGAATGCTTGCCCAGAACCAAGGTGCTCTCGCCACGGCCCACTGTCTGCGCATCCATGATCTCATAAGTGAGGCGATTCTTGAGGATGCCATCCTGATGGATGCCCGCCTCATGAGCAAAGGCATTGGCCCCGACGATAGCTTTGTTCGCCTGTACGGCCATGCCGGTGTAGTTAGCCACCATTCGGCT
Organism: Anaerolineae bacterium; assembly: GCA_021162655.1. Lineage (GTDB taxonomy): Bacteria > Chloroflexota > Anaerolineae > UBA1429 > UBA1429 > JAGGYI01. Next base: position 22,826 of record JAGGYI010000150.1, on the reverse strand, counting down.
GGTGGGATAGATCTGTGTGGTATCGATGTTTGTCGTCAAGTTAAAGTATTGCCGCCGCACATAGAGGGCCATAACCACTTCTTCCAAGGCAGCATTGCCAGCCCGCTCACCCAAGCCATTGATAGTGCACTCTACCTGGCGTGCTCCCGCGAGCACCCCGGCTAAGCTGTTGGCAGTGGCCAAGCCCAGGTCATTATGGCAATGTACAGAGATGATAGCCTTCTCGATGCCGGGAACATTTTCACGAATCCCTCGAATGAGAGCGGCGAACTCATCAGGCATGGTATAGCCCACCGTATCGGGGATGTTCAGCGTAGTCGCCCCTGCTTCGATGGCCACAGCCAACACCTGATAGAGGAACTCGGGATCTGAACGCCCCGCATCCTCGGGCGAGAACTCGATATCTTCACAGAGAGAGCGCGCATAGGAGACCATCTCTCGCGTCCGCTCAATCACCTGCTCACGGGTCATGCGCAATTTATGCTTCATGTGGATGTCCGAAGTAGCTATAAAGACGTGAATGCGTCCCTTGGGCGCATCCTTGATGGCCTCCCATGCCGCGTCAATATCGCTCTTTACACAACGCGCCAGGCCACAGATCGTCGGACCCTCGACCTCGCGCGCAATGCGCCTCACAGCCTCCAGATCCCCAGGTGAAGAAGCCGGGAACCCTGCCTCGATAATGTCCACTCCTAGCCGAGCTAGCTGCTTGGCAATCTCGACCTTTTCATCGGTGTGCAAAGTTGCCCCGGGAGATTGCTCACCATCACGAAGGGTTGTATCAAAGATGAGAACTTTGGCGATATCCATTGCTCAAAAACCTCCTGGTTTTGCCATCTCTCGGGCAGGCCAATACCTCTCCAGGCGGGCCTCCCAATCCTCTGACCCCTCTGCCCAGGGGGCCGGGACCTACCCTTAAGGGGAGGCCCGCCGGAGTAGCGGCAGCTCCAAACTATCGATGAGCGCCTGGAAGCTAGCCTCGATGATATTCACCGAGCAGCCTACCGTCGTCCAGGAGCTCTGACCATCGCTGGCATCAATGAGCACCCGGGTGAGGGCCGCCGTAGCCGACTGCGGATCGAGGATGCGCACTTTATAATCCGTCAGTTGCACTTTGTCCAACTCGGGATAAAAAGGCAACAGCGCCTTGCGCATCGCCCTATCCAGTGCGTTCACGGGCCCATCTCCCTCGGCAGCAGTATGCATCACAGCACCTTCTACCTCTGCCTTGACGGTAGCCTCGGCGATGATCTCCTTATCAGTGCGCTTTTCCACCAACACCGTGAAATCCGAAACAACAAAAGGTGGCTTGTAATCAGGCTGAGAACGCCTCACCAAAAGCTCAAAGGAACCATCGGCCCCCTCGAACTGGAACCCCTTGCTCTCCAGTTCCTTCACTCGTTGGGCCAGCCGACGAATCTCCTCGGCGTCCAGCTCCACCTCTAAGGCCAGCTCGGCCAGCTTGTGGGCAATGTTCCCCCGCCCAGAGAGCTCGGAGACAAGCACCCGCATCTTGTTGCCCACCAAGGCCGGATCAATGTGCTGATAGCTATTCACGTTCCGCAACAGAGCGCTCACATGCAAGCCTGCTTTATGGGCAAAAGCACTGCGCCCTACATAAGGAGCGTGTTCGTTAGGTCGCAGATTGGCGATCTCGCTGACAAAACGGGCTACTTCTGTCAGCCGGGTGAGATCACCATTAGCCAGGGCCTGGTAGCCCATCTTGAGTTGCAAGTTGGGAATCACCGTACAGAGATCAGCATTCCCACAGCGCTCACCATAACCATTGATTGTTCCCTGCACGTGGGTAGCCCCGGCCTCCACCGCCATGAGAGTATTGGCCACAGCAACCCCGGTATCGTTATGAGCATGCATGCCCAGTTCTACCCCAGGCAAAGCCTTGCGCACAGCAGCAACGATGCGCGCTACTTCTGAAGGAAGGGAGCCCCCATTCGTGTCACAGAGAACGACACAATCGGCCCCCGCTTCTGCTGCTACCCGAGCCGTCTCGATAGCATAGGCTGCATCCAACTTGTAGCCATCGAAAAAGTGTTCCGCGTCAAAAAGTACCTCCCGACCCTGAGCCTTGACATAGGCCACCGTCTCGCGAATCATCGCCAGGTTCTCCTCCAGAGTAGTCTGGAGAACCTCGGTAACCTGCATGGGGGAAGACTTGCCTACGATCACCACAGCGGGAGTTTCGGCCTCTAACAACGCCCGGACGTTGGCATCCTCTGTCACGCTCTTTTGCGCATGACGTGTACTGCCAAAAGCCGTCAGTCGAGCTTGCCGCCAGGCAAGATGCTTGGCCCGCGCAAAGAACTCGGCATCTTTGGGATTCGAGCCTGGCCATCCTCCCTCGATATAGGCAACACCCAACTCATCGAGCTTTTGCGCAATGCGCAACTTGTCCTTTACAGAGAAGGAAATACCCTCCATCTGAGAGCCGTCACGTAGTGTCGTATCGAGTACTGCGATCTTTTTCACCATAGCCAAAGCCCACTCCCTGCGGGGGCTGACTCCAGAGCCAGCCCTCGCTCATCAACATGTTCAAGAGAACTATCACTAAAAAGGGTCTATACTACCTATTTGGCATCCAACCAAGGCATCATCGCGCGTAGTTTGCGCCCTACCTGCTCAATCAACAGGTTCTGTTCCCGCTTGCGAATCAGGTTAAAGCTGGGACGCCCCGCCTGATTCTCAAGGATCCAGTTGCGGGCATAGGTGCCGTCTTGAATGTCCTTCAGGAGCCGGCGCATAGTAGCCCTGGTCTCCTCGGTGATGATCTGCGGACCAGCGGTATAATCACCGTGCTCGGCTGTATCGCTGATCGAGTAGCGCATATAAGAGAGCCCGCCTTGATAGATCAAATCAACGATGAGCTTCATCTCGTTCACGCATTCGAAATAAGCGATCTCGGGCTGGTAGCCAGCTTCTACCAAGGTCTCGAAGCCAGCCTTCATTAAAGCCGTGAGGCCACCACAAAGTACGGCCTGCTCACCAAAAAGATCTGTCTCCGTCTCCTCAGCAAAGGTTGTTTCAATGACACCCGCTCGCGTGCAGCCAATGCCCTTAGCATAGGCAAGAGCCAATTCTTTGGCCTTACCCGTCGCATCCTGGTAGACAGCGAGCAAGCCTGGCACTCCCTGCCCCTGAGGGAAGATCTCGCGCACCCGGTGCCCAGGAGCTTTGGGAGCGATCATCGTCACATCCACATCCTCTGGGGGAACGATCTGCCCAAAGTGAATGCAAAAGCCATGGGCAAACATAAGCATTTTGCCCGCCGTCAGGTGTGGCGCAATCGACTCCCGATAGATATCGGGCTGCTTGGTATCGGGAGCCAGAATCATGATAATGTCCGCCTCTGCAGCCGCCTCCGCCGTCAACTTGACCGTCAGCCCCGCAGCCTCAGCCTTGGCCCAGGACTTGCTCCCCTTGTAAAGGCCAACACGCACATCGCATCCACTATCTTTTAAATTCAGCGCATGAGCATGGCCTTGGCTGCCATAACCAATGATGGCGATCTTTTTCCCCTCAAGTAGCCCCAGGTCCGCATCCTTGTCATAGTAAATGGTAGCCATGGAACGTTCCTCCCTCCGTTATAGATGGATGTATGAAACTCGCTGGCGCCAAGGCACCAGTTCTAACCCTTCCTGCCCTCCTCTTAGGTATTCCCATTGGTGTGCAGAGCCCCTCGCACCATCGCCACTCGACCAGTACGCGTCAACTCTTTGATGCCAAACGGCCGAAGTATCTCGATAAGGGAATCGACCTTGTCCTCGGTACCCGTGATCTCGATGGTCATCGACTCACGGGAAACGTCAACGATCTGGGCGCGAAAGATATCAGCAAGTTGCTTGATCTCCGCGCGGACAGAGGAGGGGGCATGCACTTTGATGAGAGCCAGCTCTCGAATGACGGCTGCATCGTCCGAGATGTCACTCACCTTGACAACATTGATCAACTTGTAGAGCTGCTTCATTACCTGTTCTACCACAGCATCATTGGCATAGACGACCACCGTCATCCGCGAGATGCCCGGTGTCTCGCTATGCCCCACAGTGAGGCTCTCGATGTTATAGTTTCGACGACGAAAAAGGTTCACCACATGGCTGAGGACACCTGGCTTATCTTCCATCAAGGCAACCAGAGTGCGCCGAGAAAACCCTTCTTTTGCTGGTATTGCGCTCATCTCAATCCCTTTCTCACTAACTATCAATGGGACGGCGAATCATCTTATCGATGGGCTGCCCCACAGGAACGATGGGGAAGACGTTGTGCTCCCGCTCGATACGAAAATCGAGGAGAATTGGCCCCTCAGTCTCGAGGGCTTGCTTGATTGCCTCAGGCACCTGGGCCTTTTCCTCCACAGTGATCCCTGGAATCCCATAGGCCTCAGCCAGCTTGGCAAAATCTGGCCCCAAGATAGGAGTACCAGAGTAATTCTTTTCGAAAAAGAGCTCCTGCCACTGGCGCACCATACCCAGGTAGCCATTGTTCAAGATGGCAATCTTGAGCGGAAGCCTCTCCTGCACAACGGTAGCCAACTCCTGGAGGGTCATCTGAAAACCTCCATCCCCCGCCACAACCCAGACGGGTTCTCCAGGACGGCCAACAGCCACTCCCACAGCGGCAGGCAGTGCAAAGCCCATCGTCCCCAGACCTCCCGAGGTAATCAAGCCGCGGGGACGCTCATGGAGGTAATACTGTGCCTCCCACATCTGGTTCTGGCCAACGTCAGTAACCATAATCGCCTGACCCTCGGTGGCTTCCCAAATGTTGCGGATGACATACTGGGGAATAAATTCATCCGTCTCACGGAGGAGAATATCGCGAGCGTAGGTGTCTTGCCGCCATTCATCGATCTGGGCAAGCCACTCTTTGTGCGAAGCTCTTTTCACTAAAGGGATGAGGGCTCGAAGCACGTTGCCGGCATCCCCCACAATAGGCAGATCTACGGGGATGCGCTTGCCGATCTCGGCAGGGTCGATGTCGATGTGGATGATTTTAGCCTTGGGAGCAAAGGTCTCAGCCGTGCTAGTCAGCCGGTCATCAAAACGTGCTCCCACACCAACGAGAAGATCGGCTTCTTGCAGAGCATGGTTAACAAAGGCCTCCCCGTGCATTCCACCCATCCCTAGGCAAAGGGGGTGAGACTCGGGGATGGCACTCTTGCCCAAAAGGCTAGTGACCACAGGGATCTGAGCCTTTTCCGCCAAGGCCCGCAGTTCCCTCTCTGCCCCCGAGATGAGCACTCCCTGCCCTGCGACGAACAACGGACGCTGAGCTTCATTGATCATCTGCGCCGCTTGGCGGATTTGCCGAATGTTCCCTTTGGTATGGGGCTTGTAGCCCGGTAGGTTGATCTCCTTGGGATACTCGAATTCGATCTCGGCCATCTGTACATCCTTGGTGATATCGATCAACACTGGCCCTGGGCGGCCTGTGCTGGCAATGTGAAAAGCCTCGCGGATGGCCGGAGCTAGGTCGCGCACGTCAGTGATAAGATAATTATGTTTAGTAATGGGCATTGTGATGCCGGTAATGTCCGTCTCCTGAAAGGCATCAGTGCCCAACACCGCAGAAGGAACCTGACCTGTAAAGGCAACGATAGGGGAGGAGTCCATCTGGGCGGTGGCGATCCCCGTGACGAGGTTGGTAGCCCCCGGGCCCGAGGTCGACATACAAACACCCACCTTACCCGTAGCCCGGGCATAGCCATCGGCAGCATGCGCCGCAGCTTGCTCATGGCGTACCGTCACGTGGCGAATGGGGAACTTGGGTAGTTCGTGGTAGACGGGCATGATCGCCCCGCCAGTGATGCCAAAGACAACGTCCACCCCTTCGCGCACCAGACATTCCCAGAGAATCTGGGCTCCATTCATCTTCATCTCTCGCTCTCCTTCGATGCAAGCCAAATAAATCTCAGCTCAACTACACAAAATAGCTCTTATCTATCTTTCCAACACTGCACCCGTGCTGGCCGAGGTCACCAGACGGGCATAACGCCGCAGATAACCCTCCTTGATCTTTGGCTCAAAGGGAGGAAGGGCAGCCAGGCGTCGCTGAATCTCTTCCTCGGGCACGTTCAGCTCCAGTCGCTGATTGGGGATATCGATCGTGATGATATCCCCCTCCTGAACAGCCGCAATGGGGCCCCGGGCTGCCGCCTCAGGCGAGATATGCCCAATCGCCGCCCCACGCGAGGCCCCGGAAAAGCGCCCATCGGTGATGAGCGCCACACGGTCATCCACCCCCATGCCTGAAAGCAACGAAGTGGGGCTGAGCATCTCGCGCATTCCCGGCCCTCCCTTGGGCCCCTCATAGCGGATGACGATCACATCACCATCTTTGAACTGGCGAGCGCGGATGGCCGCCGTAGCCTCTTCCTCTGAATCAAAGACTCGCGCCGGCCCCGAATGGTGCATCATCTTGGGGGAGACGGCCGCGCTTTTGACCACCGCACCCTCGGGAGCCAAATTGCCAAAGAGAATGGTCAACCCCCCTGTAGGAGAATAAGGATCCTCAGGCGTACGCACCACCTGACGATTGACGATAGCGTAATCTGGGGCCCAACGTGAGCCTGGCTTGAGATTCTCAGAAACCGTCTGCCCTGTGACCGTGAGCGCCTCTCCTTTGAGCAAACCCACTCGCTCAAGTTCATGCAGGATAGCCCCTATCCCTCCGGAGTAATAAAGATCCTCAATGTGCTGATCACTTGCCGGGGAAAGCTTGCATATGTGAGGGGTATTGGCACTAAAAACATTCAATTGATGGAGATCAAACTCGATACCTGCCTCATGGGCGATGGCCAAAAGGTGCAGCACCGAGTTCGTCGACCCTCCCATGGCCATATCAGTGGTAAAAGCGTTGTGAAAAGCCTCGGGGGTGAGGATATCGCGAGCAGTGATGCCCCGGCGGAACATCTCCATCACCTGGATGCCGGCCAACTTGCCCAAGGCATAGCGCTCGGCGTGCACCGCGGGAGTGGCCCCATTCCCTGGAAGGGCAATGCCCAAAGCCTCACAGAGGCAGGACATGGTATTAGCCGTAAACATGCCCGAACAGGAACCACAGCCCGGGCAGCAGGCCCGCTCGATGCGCTCCACCTCTCGCTCGTCCATCTCTCCCTTGGCAGCCGCGCCCACCGCCAAGAAGGCACTGTTTAGATCCAGCGCCTGCCCCCCAAGCTGACCGGCCAGCATGGGCCCTCCAGTGATAACCACCGTAGGCAGATTCAAGCGAGCAGCCGCCATCACCATGCCGGGAATGATTTTGTCGCAGGCGGGAATAAGCACCAAAGCATCAAAGGCATGTGCCTGTGCCACCGTCTCAACCGAATCGGCTATGAGCTCCCGCGAAGGCAGAGAGAACTTCATCCCCATATGCCCCATGGCGATTCCATCGCAGACGGCAATGGTATTCGCCTCAAAGGGAGTACCTCCAGCCATATAGACGCCCGCCTTGACCGCTTCGGCTAGGCGCCGAAGGTGAAGGTGCCCCGGAACGATCTCGGTAAAAGAGCTGATAACCCCCACAAAGGGACGCTCGATCTCTTCATCCGTGCGGCCCAGAGCCCGGAGGAGCGAACGATGTGGTGCCCGCTCGATGCCCTTCTTGACAACATCGCTTCTCACGACCCTTTCTCCTCTCATTTGTGATCGTTTGGCAATCCCCGAATATAGAGAAAAGGCGCCACCACCCGCAGAGGGGATCCTCTGCCAGCCATGGCGCCCTTGCTCCCAGTGAGCTCCTCAAAGAGCCCTCATAATGACAAGAGCCTCACCCCGGTTGGGTGAGGCTCTTTTGAGCAAACAGCTTTGGCTCGGCCTACTGCAACCCCCTCCCAACCGGCGATAGCTCCTCAATAACGAGGAGCTCAACTAGGACGAGAATAATAATGCTAATAACGCCAGCGGTCAGGGAAGATAGAAACATAGGCCTCACACACATTCCCAAAAAGTTGCTCCTAGCATATCACAGTTCGGCCCCTTTGTCAAGGGATCATTCCATCCCTTTTTGACAGTCCCCCCACCCCAGGTTATACTACTCGTCCGAGTGTTCAATCCGACGTCTTCCCTTGGGATGCTCCACCAGGCCATATGCTGCCTGCAAAAGCAAAAGGGACGATAAGAGCGGCGGTGGCAAAAGATGGGTGTCTTGTGGGAGTCTCAAAGCCTCTGGGTAAACATCATCTTTGGTCTTGTTGCTCTCGCCATCCTCATTCTCAGCTCCGATGAGGCTGTCAAACGGCTTATCGGTTTGGCGGATTATTTTAACCTATCGACTACTTTTATGGGGATGACCGTCGTCTCTTTGGCAACGAGCATCCCTGAGATCAGCTCCCACCTCACGGCCTCGGTGGGCATCCTCACCCATCAGCTCGACTACAAAATCGGTTCGGCCATTGTCTTGGGGGCAAACATCGGCTCTGATGTCGTCCAGCAGACCCTCATCCTCGGTTTTGTCGTCTTTTCTGCGGGGACGCTCTATTTTCGTCGCTATTTCCTCTGGAAAAGCATGATCCCCATGATCGGGACGACGATCATGTGCATCATCTTTGGGTGGGACCGCACCTATTCACGCCTCGACGGCTTTATCTTTTTTGCCACCTTCGTTCTTTATACCTATTTCCTCTACTGGGATGAGCGCAAATACTATCGCAAAGAGCCCGAGCCCGAAGAGGATAAAAAAGTTCCCCAAACGCGCGCCGAAGCCATCAAATACGCCATCATTGCCCTTATCGCTATGGGGCTCACTATCCTCAGTGCCCAGATCGTTCTGCACATTACGGAGATCGTCGTTCACAAGACGGGCATCGGGGGATCCCTCATCGGGGTCATCACCCTAGGAGTGGCCTCTGCCCTTCCTGAGCTGATGACAGCTATCTCGGGTATCAAAAACAAAGAACATGGCATCTCTCTGGGGACCTTGGTGGGGAGCAATATCACCAACCCCTTGGTAGCCATTGGCGGTGGAGCTCTCGTCTCCACCTACTGGGTGCCTCAGCCCCTCATCTACTGGGACCTCCCCTGGGAGACGATTACCGGCATCATCCTCTGGCTGATCCTCTGGTTCCGCAAGGGCAAGCTTTCCAAAGTTGGGGCCCTCTACCTTATGGCTCTCTACTTTATCTATGTTGGACTAAGGGCCGTCTTCTTTGCGGTAGACTAAAGAGGGGGAGAGCTGGTTCGCGGCTCTCCCCCTATCTCTATTCCCCTGTATATTGGATGGCCCCATAGGGGAAAACTCCCACTCGAGGAGCATCCCCATGGTATTGGCGCAATTGCTCGATGACCTCAGGCCAAGTCTTGCAAAAGATCGCCTCCTTGCCCCAGATATCCTCGACATCGTAGCGATTCAAGTTAGGGGAAAAGATGATCCGCCGCGCCGGCGGCACTTTGGCTACTGCTCCCCCCACTCCTGAACGAGCAAAGATCTTGAAGAGCGTCCCCGGGCCCATCACCGAATGAAAGCCCAGCCCCTCCGGGCAAGCCGTCACCGTGACGATCGTCCCCCCATCGTTAAGGATCCTTTTCTGCGTCCCCCAAAAAGGAACGAGAGACATATCCGCCTGGGTAGCTTCTGTATCCTTGGGCCAAGAATTGGAGACGACAATATCCACCCCTTCAGGTAGAGGCGTACGATACAGTTCCTTGCCCAGCTCTACCCCATGCCAATAAGCCTCTTGGGGATCGCCGGCCACCATCGCCATGATGCCCCCTTCTCCATTCAGAAGGGGATTGACAATGTACTCCAGCCCTACCATGCGGGCCACCTCATCGATATGCTGGCGAAAGACATCTTGGGGGCAGTACATATGGTTCAGATAGATCGTCTGCCGGCCACAGGCCCCTGGAAGAAGCAGCTTGGCTCCACCTCCAAAGATCATCCCCCGTGGGGTGATCATCCCCGCCGCGATCTTGAGATCTGCACGGGCGAAATCGCGATTCACCCAAATCGGGATCCCCTGGGAAGATTGGCCATAGTACTCGAGGTTATCGTAAGCATTGTGATTGCTTACATGCAGGCGCTCCACTAGGTCAGCCCCGATCTTTTTGATGAAATCCTGGCGAGTCATCGGGCGATGGGCAGCCACTGCACAGATAATGCGCACCCGCTCCTCCTCCAACCCGCCGGCCGCCAGCTCCTCCAAGATATAAGGTAGGATGCGGTAGGAGGGCGTGGGGCGAGTCAGATCATCGATGAGGATGGCTGCATCTCGGCGCCCCTTGGCTAGCTCACGCAGACGCGGGGCCCCAATGGGCTCAGCCAAGGCCTTGCGAATACCTTCCTCCCCAATATCGGGCCCCCCTTTCATCCGAGCCACCGTCACTTCCCATTCATCAGGGAAGGTCAAGGGAAAGGTTGTTTCCTCATACCACATGCTCCAGGGAATGGTGACAACTTGCATTTTGCCTCCTCTTGGCGCTCGCTGATCTGCCCCCCATTATAACCCCTTTAGTTGTCCTGTCAGGCAGGAAAACTCACCTTGGAGCTAGACGGGGCCTCTTCACTGGAGTATAATCTCTTTAGGTTTTGTGGAGGAAGCCCTATGTGGGAAGAGTTCCCTTTTCCTGTCGCTCCTACCCCTGAGGAGGAGCGCGTTCTGGTGGCCATCGTGCCCACCTTGCGAGATTGGCACTTGATCTGCCAGGAACACTGGTATCGCATTCCCCTAGCCCGGGCCCCTCAGAGCATCGCCGCCGAATACCTAGCCTTTTACCATCCCAAAGTCTTTGGGGAGCTGCGCTGGCGCATTGCCTATTACGCTCCCATCCTTCGTTACCGAGTCGTGCGCCGCCACGAGCTCCTTCCCCAAGAGCTCGATCACCCTCGGGCCAACGCTCTCTACTACAAGCTTGAGCTCGGTCCCTTGGAGGCTCTTCCCCAACCCATCATCAGCCGCAAGTTGCGTCGGGTTACTTTTATTACCACTACTCTCAATCGTCTTTTCCAAGCCCGTGAAATCAACGACCTCTGGTTGCACGAGAACAGCCAAGCGCCGCTCCAACGAGCCTTTGGTGCCACTTCCCCCATCGTTCCAGGGTCGGCAGGTGTCTGAAAGGATTCTCACCCATTAGCACAGGGAGAGCCACCATGCCCTTTGTCCGCGAAACGATCTGGAACCAACCACGAGCCAGACTGGGCTGGCCTCAGGCCCTCGCTACCCTTTTCCTCCTCGGTCTGGGCTGGGTTGCCCAACGATCGGGGTGGTTACCATTGCAAGTAGGCTTTCTCCGCGGGTTCGGTGCCGCCCTAACATTGCAAATGGTGGGAGCGATCTGGTTCGGGATCTGGGGTATCCTAGCAGGATCCATCGCTCTTTTCCTCCCGGGCATATCAACCCCAACCTATCCTCTCCCCGAACCCCTAGCCCAGCTTCCAGCCTATCTCTGCCAAGGGCTCCTTGTTTCCTGGGCCTTTCGACACTTTCGAGCCGACCCACGCTTGCGCACGAACAGGGACTGGGCCATTTGGACCTTCTGGGGGGTACTTCTCTCCAATGCCCTGGGCGGAGCGCTTGTCGCTTTAAGCCAAGGCCTCCTCGCCGAACTCCCCAAGGCCTCTTGGAAGCTGCTCTTCCTCCACTGGTGGGCCAGCAACACAATCAGCGTTTGGTTCTTGGGTACGGTATTGCTCAAGTTCCTTTCGCCGTTGATCGTGCGTAGTCCCGCCTTTTGCTCACGCTACCTGCGTTAGTCTCCCTCACTCAGCTAGCATCCCTGGAACATAGATCAAGAGCGTCAATAGAGCATCGGTGCCCGCAAAGATGGCAAAGGCCAAAAGGAGAGTAGCCGAGGGGCGCCTTTTCACATAGAACCAGGTGACCAGCCCCGCTGCCCCAGTGATGAGAAAAGGTACAGTGTAGATCGCCCAATCAGCCAGGTACTGGGGCAAATCCCGCGGGAGCGGCAAAGCGGCAAACCAATTGGGGCGAAAGAGGTATTTGCCCCCAGTGTAGAGAAGGATGGCCACGAGGAGAACGATCTGAGAGCTTCGAAAACTGAGCCCCCCCTCGGCGCGGATAAAGAGATAGATGCTCATAATCACCAGAGGCACAAAGACCCAAACGAGCACAATGGGCAAGAAGCTGAGCCCCTGGACGAGCCCCCAGACAATCCCAAAGAACACGGCCATGACGTCTTGACCAGTGATGCGGTTCAAACGGGCACGCACCTGAGGAGCCGTGCTGGCATAATAGACATCAAAGGTACCAAAGCCAGCGGTATCAATCCAGACTAGGTGCAGGTTCCCTGTATCATCGACAGCGAGAACAGGACGCAAGGAACCGTTCGCCGTCTGGCCAACGATCTGATATCCTTTGAGCTCCCCTCTAGACCAGAGGGAGAGAACTACCTGCAGGATGTGCTTTGTCCTTCCCCGAATGTCGACCACGAAAGCAACAGGTAACTCTCCTTGGCGCCCTTTGGCCGTACAAGGCATGTAAACAAAAGTAGCCGGCACCGGCCCCGCAGCGGCCAGCTCGCGCAGAGGGAAAGCACTCTCCACCGGCAAATAGCGCGGATGCTTCTCAGCCGGAATAGAGACGAGGCGAGCTCCCCGGGCTTGCTGGGGCTGGCCCTCCAAAAAGCTTAGGTAAAAGGACTGCGCCGAGGGAGGTGTCAGCCCCCCTCCTCGCCGCTCCAGCGACCAAAAGAGATAAACCCTCCCCCCTGCCACACCGATGCTAGGGGAATGGACGATCACCCCAGTAGGGACAGGAAAAGAGACAAGCCTGGACACCTCTCCCAACGTCCGCCTCTGGGGATCAAAAGAAGCATAATAGAGGACATAACGGCTATATTCTGGCTCCTCTAGCCATGCCAGGTGCACCACGCCATCCTCTCCCATAGCCAGGGCGGGTTGAAAGCCCTCTCGCCCCAAAGAGATCACCTCACCCTCGGGCTGCCCCTGGCCATTCAAGTGCAGGTGATAGAGCCCTCTTGCCTGCCCCTCACGCACACTCCAAAGGAGCTCCCCTCCCCCCTCTGGGTTGGGCAGCAAAGCATAGGAATCCACCTCCTGCCCTGGGGGAGAAAGAATCCTTGGGGCTGAGAGGAGCTCACCATCAAAGCTCAGAGAAGCTAATGAAAGCTGACTGTGACCTTGAAGCCGATCTAACCAACTGATCGCCAGACCTCCCTCCAAAGGAAGCAAAGCTACCTGGGTAGGGTGACGTGTCTCCAAGGCGAGCTCTCTGGCGACGACAGGGGAGCCCCTCCCATCGAGACGCACAAAGTAAAGCGACTCAGCCTCCCCCACCGAGGGTGCTGAGACCCAGGCGAGGTAAACCCCCGCACCTGTCCGATCCACCAACAACGCTGGGCGAGCATTGAGCACGGTCTCACCCACCTTCTCCCCACGGCTCCAGTCTGCCATCGTGCGCTCGCTACGCTTCGCCAAAGGGCGGCAGCCTGTAAGGAAAAGTATCCCCCCAAGAGCCAACAAAACAACCCAACTCCTGCCCCACCCTTTCATTTCCGCTCTTTTACTCCTCTCTTCCATGCCCCTCAGTATAAGCCCGTCCAAAGCCACGTCAACACCTCTAAAAAGTCAGAAGCATCTTGACAATCTGAGCAGTTTGTTGTACAATTCTTTCGCCTTGAGTGCCGAGGTAGCTCAGGTGGTAGAGCACTTGACTGAAAATCAAGGTGTCCCCAGTTCGAGTCTGGGCTTCGGCACCTCGCAGCGGAACTGCTTATGCGGAAGTGGCTCAGCTGGTAGAGCGTCTCCTTGCCAAGGAGAAGGTCGCGAGTTCGAATCTCGTCTTCCGCTCCATTTTGTTTCGCTTCACGGTTCCTTGACGTAGGCCAAGGAACCGTGGTTTTTGAGGCGACGTAGCCAAGTGGTTAAGGCAGGGGTCTGCAAAACCCCCACCGTCGGTTCGAGTCCGACCGTCGCCTTAGGTTGGAGGTTCATTCACCTCAAGTAAGGGATTTTGGAGGCCAGCGGGAGGAAAGCGTCTTGCCAAACACAAGATCAGCCATCAAACGAATGCGTCAGAATGAAAAGCGCCGCCTGCGCAATCGCGCGGTGCGTTCGCGGATGCGCACTTTTACCAAAAAAGCCAAGCTGGCTATCGAGAGCGGCGATAGGGAACTTGCCGAAGAGAGCGTGCGCCAAGCTATCAGCGAAATAGACCGCGCTGCCAAAAAAGGGGTCATCCATCGCAACAACGCGGCGCGACGGAAATCACGCCTGATGAAACGTTTTAACGCTCTCTTCCAATAGCGACCCTTGCTAGAGGCTACGTGGGGAGCATCGCCTTGTCCGAGGTGAGAAAGCTCCCCTTTTTTTCTTTGTTAGGGCTACTGAGGTAGGCAATAAAGCTTGGCCTCCTTATGGGCACAACAGAGGGCAAGCCCTTTTTCCAACACCTCTTCACGCTCTGGGGTGAGGGAAAAACGCTCTCGTTCATAGGGGCCAATGAAAAGGTACTTGGCACCATACTTGGTCATGATGCCTCGCACCTCTGAAGGAGATGCTCTAGTATAAAGCCGTTCCACTTCCTCCACTCGCCTTTGAATCTCCTCCTCCATACCGCGCCATTGGATCTCGTGGCCAGGCCAGCCAATGATGGTAGGTATCCCCGTCCAGGCAGAAAGCCGGCTAGTGTAGGGCATATACTCTTCTCCCGGGGCCTCGATGAGTACATCGCCTGGTTTAGCATGCTCAACTAGCCAGCGGTAGGCCCCATACTCCCCAGGAGAAACCTCCTGCAAAAAAGCCGTACCATCTAGCGTAGGCCGTTGCCCTCGATACCCCTCCGCCCGAGTATAGCAAGCAGCCAGTGGGTAGTAGAGGCAACTCAAGAGGATCACTACCTCCAAGCCCAAGATCCAGCGGCGCCATCCCCCCTTCTTCCAAAGAGCCCAGCTTGCCAAGACTGCGCTCAGAGCAAGCAAAACCCAGACCTGATAATAGAATTTGAAAACCGTATTCATCCGCGTATCAAAAACATCTCGCAAGTAAAAGAACTCCACCGCATAACTCGCCCCAAAAGCGACAAAGGATAGAAGAATCAATGCCCCCTCCGCTAATCCCCAAGAGCGATGTCCAACACCATCCCAAAGGCGAGCCAAGAGAAGCGCCATAGTAGCACTAAGAAAAAGAACCAACCAAGGTCCTTGCACGAGCCAGATCAATACTCCCAGGAGAAACCTCCCCCAGCCAAAGGCTAAGGTGCCCAACCAGGGAAGGAAAAGCAGTCCCCCCCAGAGAAACCAAAAAGCGCGTTTTCCTCTCAATGAAAGGGTAGGCCACTCTCCCCAGATCTCGGTCAAGACAGGCACCAGCCAAGGACCAAAACAGAGCAAATAGTGTTTGAGGGGCGTCTTGGCATAGTAGACGGCCCCAATCCCCTGTACTTGGGAATAAAGAGTGCGGTAGAGGGGGAGGTAGGGTATGATGCCGCCACAAAGGAAGGCCAGAATCAGAATGGTGGCCCTTCTCCACTCCCGTCTGATCGAGAAAAGGAACCCACTTCCCAAGGACAACAAAGAGATGAGAAGAAGGGTGGGCAGATCCCAGCTGTTCAATAGACCTAGCGCCCCCACCACCCAGCCAAGGAACAAGGCCCTCAACAGCAAAGTTTTGCTCGTGCTTCCCGCCCTCGCCAGGGCATAGAGCTGCCCAGCCACAGCCAACCCCAGAAGGAAATAAGGCAAGGCCAGCACATGGGGATGCAAATCTCCCAGGATGAAACTGAAAATGGGAAACTCGGTAATCACCGTAGGGCTCTTGCCAAGGATGTTTTCATCGTGGATGACACGACTGGCCCGCCACCACCACCAATGCCCCGCCGGCAACCAGGAGCCCGTAGATTGCGCCTCGGCCAACCCGTGTATGCCCCACCAACGGTAAAAAGCCTCCGAGCCCAAGCCAAGGGCTCGCCCAAGCTCCAGAGGCCCTTCCAAGTTGCTCAAGAGAACGAGCCCCACCCCTCCACAAAGAGCCAAAACCCCTAGCCATTTCCCTTGAGCGGAAAGGCGCTCTCGATGATGCCAATGAAAAAGATCATCGAGGAGACCATAAGCCCCCACGGCCGTCAGCGCCCAGGTCTGGGCCAATCCCAAATTATAAGCCACCCCCGAGGGCAGACCCGTCAAGCGAGCAAGGGTCGCCACCAGAGCATACCCCAAGTAATAGTACTGGATGACCCCGCCAGCAAACCAGGGATCTCGAGGAGGGAAGCGCGGACTCTGTAAAATGCCATTGAGAAAGGCGAAATCCATGGGCTGCTCAGTATGAGCGATGGCCGGATCATAGGCCCGTTGGACTGCCCAAGCCAAAAAAAGGAGGAGGAAAAGTGCCTCAACAATGAGAAGATGCCGCCACCTTTGGCGTGCAAAGGCAGCCAATTCACGCCGCCGATGCCACCAGCCTACTGCTCCCCAAAGAGCTACCCCTCCCGTCACGCTCCAAAGAGCCCAATCCTTATTGGGCAAGAGGCCCAATACTCCAAATAAAAGGTAGAGATAGGTGGGGACTAGCAACCCCAGAGCTCGAGCATAGGCATAACCTCGCCCAGGCAGTTGGCCCAGGAGATACGCCACCCAGGGCCAAGTGAGCCATCCCAAAAGACTTGAACCCAACCACCAGTAAAACGCCCTCGCCATCATCGCCACTGCAAGATACTCTCCCACTCGCCTTCCGTCAACAATCACGGAGAAGGAGGATTGGCTCTGCTGTCCCAATGCACTATAATGAGCTCTGGCATACCTTCAAAGGAGTCACCAACGATGAAAGCACTCTTGCTCTACGGTCCCCGCGATCTTCGCCTAGAGGAAAGACCCATCCCCCACCCTCGACCTCATGAGGTCCTTTTGCGTGTCCGGGCAGTTACCGTCTGCCATTCGGACATCCATTACTATCGCTATGGCCGCATTGGCGACACAGTAGGCAACGAGCCATTTATTTTAGGGCACGAGTTCGCCGGCGAAATTGTCAAAGTGGGCAGTGCCGTCCAGCATCTCCAGCCTGGGATGCTAGTCGCCGTGGAACCAGCATTGAGCTGTGGGCACTGCCGTTATTGCCAGGAAGGAAACCCCAACCTCTGCGAGAATCTACGTTTCGCTGGCTCTCCCGAACAAGATGGAGCCCTACAAGAATACCTTTGTTGGCCTGCCGAGTTCCTCCACCCCCTACCTAAAGACTTTGATGCTGATGAGGGCGCCCTACTTGAGCCCCTTGGAGTAGCTATTCATGCCTGGGATCTGGGCAAACTACGCATCGGCCAATCGGTAGCCATTGTGGGCTGCGGCCCCATCGGGCTTTTGCTTATCCAACTGGCCCTCGTCGGGGGAGCTAGCCAGGTCTTTGCTATTGAACCGCTAGCCTACCGTCGAGCTCTGGCCGAAGAGTGGGGAGCGATTCCCTTGGAACCAGGAGAAGGGCTAGCCGAGCAAATCACTGGCCAGACGAACGGCTACGGAGTAGACGTAGCCATCGAAGCCGCTGGAGTCCTCGCCGCCCAAGAAGAGGCAGCCCGCATCGTCAAACGGGGAGGACGAGTGGTACTCGTGGGCATCCCCCCAGAGGACCAACTCCTTCTCACCCACCACCTCGTCCGCCGCAAGGGGCTCACGATAAAACTCTCTCGCAGGATGAAGCTCGTCTACCCTCGGGCCATCACCCTTGTGCAACGGGGAATGGTGAACCTTCGTCCACTACTTACCCATACATTCTCTCTGGAAGAAGGCCGAGCGGCTTTCGAACTGGTGGAACGGTATGCCGACGGGGTCATCAAAGCGAGCTTTCATCTCTGAGCGCCTTGAAAGGCGTCAAGCCCTTCCCAACAAGCGCTGGGTAAAACGCTGGAAGCGCCCAAGAGCTTCATCCAACTGAGGACTAGGCAAGGTGTAAGCGATCCGGATACAACCCGCGCCGGAGGGCCCAAAGATCTCCCCAGGGATGACGGCAACACTTTCTTCGCGCAAAAGCTGCTCCGAGAAAGCAAATCCTGAAAGCCCCGCCTCTTGGATAGAAGGAAAAACGTAAAAGGCTCCACCCGGATGAGCATAAGGTAACCCTAAAGCATCGAGCACCTGGAGGACAAGCTTTCGGCGCTGGGCAAAAGCTTGGACGATCTCCCGAGCATGATCTCTGGAGGGATCGAGAGCCTCAATGCCTCCCAGCTGGCCAATGGTCGGTGCAGACATGACGATATGCTGATGCACTTTGAGCATCGCCTGAATAACCTCACGAGGACCACAGGCATAGCCCACCCGCCAGCCAGTCATTGCATAGCTCTTGCTCAGGCCTCCCAAAAGCACCGTGCGCTCGCGCATCCCTGGCAAGGCAGGAAAGCAAACATGGCTCCCTTCATAGACGAAACGATCATAGATCTCGTCTGAAATAACAAAAAGCCCCTGCTCCTGGACAAAATGGGCAACCTTGGCTAGCTCTTCGCGCGCCATCACTGCACCGGTGGGGTTATTTGGATAATTCAAAAGAAGCACCTTGGCTCGTGGAGAGAGCGCCTCGGCAAGAGACTCCACTTGCAGACGAAACCCATCTTCCATACGAGTAGGAACAAAAAGGGGAACCCCCTGGGCAAAGCGTACACACGGCGCATAAGCTACAAAACAGGGCTCAGGTATAAGGACCTCCTCGCCTGGGTTCACCAAAGTAAGAAGCGCTGCGTGCAATCCCTCCGAAACACCTACAGTGATGAGCACCTCTTCCTCGGGATCATAATGCACCCCATAACGCCGTTCCAAATAAGCCGCAACACGAAGGCGCAACTCCAAAGCCCCTGCGTTGGAGGTATAGCTCACCCGACCCCGCTGAATAGCAGCGATCCCTGCCAGGCGGATAGGCTCCGGAGTGGGAAGATCGGGCTCACCCAAGCCCAAAGAAAGCACCTGATCAAGCTGCGAAAGGAGATCAAAGAATTTTTGCAACCCCGAAGGAGGTAGCCCTCGCACACGCTCAGCGATGATGGAATTCATTCTCGCCTCCAGCTCGACGTCGACGGATTGGCGTAGTGAAATCGATGACCAAGTCTTCATCTTTGGGGAGCTCTTTGGGGAGCTCGAAGTAAAAGGTGCTCCCTTTACCCTCCTCGCTCTCCACCCAAATGCGCCCACGGTGATATTCAACGATAAACTTGCAGATCGTCAGCCCCAACCCTGCCCCTCTGTAAGAACGAGTCGCGCTGCTATCCACTTGATAAAAACGCTGAAAGATCTTTTCTTGCTCCTCCTTGGGAATGCCGATCCCTGTATCACACACTGCCATGCGTATGCGATCTCCCAAATCTTCACCCAGCACCGTGACGGTCCCCTCGGCAGGGGTGAACTTGACCGCGTTCGAGATGAGATTCGTCAACACCTGCTCAATACGCATGGGGTCCGCCTCGATAAGATCGATTTCCTCGGGAACAGAGTTCAACAGACGGATGCCCTTTTCCTCCGCCAATGGGAGAAGTTGCTCCACCACACGTTCAGCCACCTCAAAGGGAGAGATCTGCTCAGGACGGAGTTTGATCTGCCCCGCCTCCATCCGAGAGAACTCGAGCAGATCCTCAATAAGCTGCTGGAGGTTCGTCGTAGCCTCCTTGACGGTGGTGAGAAAGTCGCGCTGAAGCTCGTTGATTTCACCCGTTTTGCCCATGAGGATAATGTCCACAAAGCCTTTGATAGAATGGAGCGGGGTACGCAGCTCGTGCGAGACCACTGAGAGAAAGTCCGATTTCATCTGCTCGATCTCTTTTTGGGTCGTGATATCACGCACGACAATGACCACACCGCGTACCTGGTTCATCGCCCCCCGCACCGCCGAGGCCAGCGCCTGATAGATCGCCCGACGGTCCCCCTCACGCTCGAGGGTGAGCTCACGGATCAGGGGTTGATCAGGATTTTCGAGCGTCTCACGGACGAGAACGGACAACTCTTCGTTCGTGATAACCTCAGGCAGGCGCATGCCCTCCCTAGGACGCTCGAGCACACGAAACATGCGCATTGCCACTGGGTTCATCATCAGCAGGCGCAGCTGAGGATCCACCACAATGACGCCATCTCCAATGCCTCGTAGGATAGCCTCCAACTCGTTGCTCTTTTCCAATACGCTCTGGTAGAGATGAGCCGTCTCCTTTTCCTCGCGCGCAAGTTTTTCATAAAGGCGAGCGTTTTTGACTGCTATGGCCGCCTGATCCGCAAAAGCATCAAGCAAGTTCACATCAGCCTCGCTAAAAGCCCCTTTCTCCGGGCTGGTGGCCGTAAGAGCGCCGATCACCTGCCCATCGGAGATAAGGGGCACGCTGATGAGGGAAGCTATCGGTCGGTTGCCAATTCGCAAAAAGCGCGGGTCCTCATCCACCGAAGGGATCAACACCGGCTGCTTGTTCTCCACCACCCAGCCAGCCACTCCCTGCCCAATACGGAAAGAAGTGCCCCAAAGCTCTTTCCGGGGGATGCCAGCCGCTGCCGAGGTCACGACTCGCTCACGGGCCTCATCCACCAGAGCGATGGTACAACGAGCGCCCCGAAGTACCTGGGTAGCATTCTCTACAATGAGCTGGAGAAGCTCATCGAGAGCTAGCGAAGAATTGATCGCTTTGACGCTCTCTTGGAGGGAACGCAACTCTAAAAGGCGATCCGCCAACTCTTTGGCCGTCCTCTGCGCCCGCCGAGCCTGTTCTTCCAAGGCCTCGCTCTTGCGCGAGAGGTTTGCCCCCAGACTTCGAATGGAGCGCTGCCGCCGCTCCATCAGCCATCCCACTGCTGTTGCCCCCACAACAAGGGAAAAGAGCCCCGAATAGCGAAGCAAAAAGCCCCGATCCCAAAGGAAGTAGAGGCTCCGGGCCCCTACATAGGCCACCACTATCCAGAGGAGAGGCGAGAGGAAAGGGATAAAGACCATCTCACGAACCGAGGGATAGTAGATGGAGGCCTTGAGCGCCAGCAACCCCCAAAAGACATAGAGCTCACTGCGAAAGCCCCCCGTCACGCCGACCAGCACGGCAATGTAGAGATAATCAAGTATATAAGAAAAGAGGAGCAATCCCCTCCGTGCCCGAGGGGAAAAGGGGGCTCGTTTCCCTGGTGCCCGAAAAACCAAGCTGAAAAAGAGGGCAAAGAGAGCATACCCCACTACTGCGTAAAGCTCTGGTCCTAGACGCCCAAAGAGGCTCCGCTGAAAGCCCCGCCAGAGCCCCAAGGCAACGACACTCGCCAAGAGAATCGCCCAACGCAAAAGATTCCCATAGCGAGCCTCAAGCCGCAGTGCTCGCTCCAAAGCAGGGCTCAGAGCCTTGTTTTCTCTTTCTACCATGGCCATACCCTCAACTCAGGCCTCACTAAGGTCCCACCCCCTCTAAAGGCAACCGCCAAAGACCATCGTTGGTCCCAGCATAGAGAGCACGCTCACCCACTTCGACAAGTGCCAGCGAGAGAACCGAGACACCTGTGCCCAAGCCTCTTCCCAAAGGCTGCCAAGTAGCCCCATTATCGAAGCTACAAAACACTCCCCCACCCGCAAGCCCTGCATAGATCGCCCCAGAAACCGGGTCGATGAGCAAGGAAAGTATCGTGCGTGTACGTAGAGGATAAGCTGTAGGGAACCAGTCTCTTCCTCCATCCACACTGGCATAGATACCCGCATCGGTGCCTACACAAACGAGCCCAGGATACTGTGGATGCAGGCAAACGGTATGCACTGTTGCCCCCGTGCGCACCCAGAGAGAGACAGTGTCCTCTCCATAGGGAAGTCCGTGCACTCCCTCCACAGGATCGTCGACGAACACCTGGAGACCTCGCCCCACCGTGCCAAGATAGATCGTCTTGACGCGACGCCCCTGGTGAGCTACACCCTTAGCCGACCAATCAGCGACGGCCAGATCTATGACTTCCACTGGGGCCTTTAGCGAGGCCACATGAGCTCGATCGAGATCTTCGGGCCGACGAATATAGCCGCCCCCCTCTCCATAGCCGCGGTAGAGATCCCCAGTAGTGACAAAATAAAGGGCATCCCCGCAGGCGCCAAAGGCGATGGCCTGCACATATTTGGGCCCCAAAGCTCCCAGAGCTCGCCAGTAAACTCCTCCATCCTCCGTTCGATAGACCATAGGCCGAGGCCGGCGGCGGGGTGAGGCGATGAGAATATACGCCTCCCGAGGGTCATCGGGGTTCACTGCCAAATCGAGGATGCGCACAGCCCCCACGGGCTTGCGCAAAGTACCCAATTGCCCACGCTGCCAGTGCTGCCCCCCATCGCTACTCACATAGACACCGCTCACCTCTCCCACAGCATAGAGGTAATGCCCTCTTTCCCCCACTGCCACGTGGGTCACCAACTGATCCCCAGGCCAGGTCTCTAGACGCTCCCAGCAAGCCTCTGCTCCCTGAGAACGAGCCAAGGGCACCAAAGCGAAAGGTACGAAAAAGCAGAGCACACAGACGAGGACCTGATGGAAATATCTCCTCCCGATCCTCTGCCGGATGCTCTGCAGCCGCTTGCCTAATGCGCTCATCCTAGCCTTCCCTCCTCTACCCCAAATGAACAAGCCCCTCAGCGGCGGGGCTTGCGCGTTGGCTTGGGCGTTGGAGGTTTACTGCCACCGCCCCCTCCTCCACCACCAGAAGGCGGCTTGGGCACGGGGGAAGGCGTCCAAGTA
Organism: Anaerolineae bacterium; assembly: GCA_021162655.1. Classification (GTDB taxonomy): domain Bacteria; phylum Chloroflexota; class Anaerolineae; order UBA1429; family UBA1429; genus JAGGYI01. Next base: position 205 of record JAGGYI010000150.1, on the reverse strand, counting down.
GGTGTCGGAGTGGCCGTAGGAGTCATCGTTGGGGTAGGTGTCCTCGTTGGTGTAGAGGTGGGAGTAGGAGTAAAGGTTGGAGTCGCTGTCGGGGTTAATGGAAGGCCAGCTTCATAAACACGCGTTTGGGCCAAGGCTTTATCACAAGCAGGAAGAGCTTCCATTGTGCGGTATTCCCGCAAGGCCTCGCGAAACTGGGCATGCT
>JAGGYI010000090.1 GCA_021162655.1 Anaerolineae bacterium | reverse complement strand
GGGGTTCCTCCTCGTTGTCCGGGGGTTATGTGGCGACGGTCACTTCCATGTTCCAAGGGCGACCCAACAGAGAACCAACGCACCGACGATCAAGATGGTGGGCATCCCTTCAACCTCCCAAATGCTGCTTCTTCTTCCTCTCTCTTTTCACCCAGTATGACGTATGAGGACCCTAAAGGTTACTCCTCTGGAATGACATTTTTCTGACAAACTTGCTCCTAGAAGATTTAGTAGAGGGCTTTCGATTGGGTTTTGGCCTGGAGGGATTTACCTTTTGAAAAAAGAGAGGTAGGATGTGTGGGTGGTTTTGCCATGTCATGTGATGGTGTTATGTTTCCAGAGGATTTCAAGGTCGTAAAGGAGTAGGCAATGAAGATCACCGAGATCAAGCTGCACATCTTAGAGGTTCCAGGAAGGGAGGCTAGGGTGCTTCATCTGGCCCAGGTCCCCGGAGTGCGGCGCATTCAGTACACCCATCATGGACGATCTGCCCATCGCCCTGCACAGGAGATGATCCTTCAGGTGAGGACGGATGAAGGTGTCGATGGCTTTTGTACGCTCGAATCCCAGATGTATGCGGGAGAGGTGAGCCGCATGCTCGAACTCTTGCGAGCGAACGCTTTGGGGGCGGATCCCCTGGCTAGGGAGGAGCTCTTCCAAAAGTTCCAGCTAGGCACGCGATGGGTCTATCAGAAGCCCGGTTGGTTTGGGGCTTTTGATAACTGCCTTTGGGATATCGCCGGCAAGGTAGCTGGGTTGCCTGTTTACAAGCTCCTTGGCCAGGTCCGTTCAGGGCTTCCTGTTTATTTGACTGGTGGAGACGGTCCTCTGGAGCTTTATATCGAGCACATCGAACGGGGTAGAGAGCAGGGTATCCGTGCGTATAAAGCACACACCTACAAAGGTGGACGGGCAGACATTCCTTTGATGGAAAAGCTCCGCGAGTATGTGGGGGATGACTATGATCTAATCATCGATCCGGTTTGTTCCTATACCTACCAGGAAGCTGTTGAAGTAGGGCATGTCTTGGAGAGGCTTCATTTCATCTGGCTTGAAGAGCCTTTTCATGAATACAAAATGCATCAATACCAGCAGCTTTGCGCCGAGCTGACTATACCTGTGATGGCTACGGAAACGTTAATGTATGACATGGGGCTTTCTGCTCAGTGGCTCATTCACGGGGCAACGGATCTGCTGCGCGGGAACGCGCGCCATGGTACTACCCAGGTGCTTAAATTGGCCCACTTTGCCGAGCTTTACGGGACAAATATCGAGTTGAATGGGGCAGGGGGGCTTTATGGATTGGTGCATGCGCACCTGGGTTGTGCCATAGCTAATACGAGCTATTATGAGCATTCTGTGGGAAGAGGCGTTCACGAGCTGGGGCTCGAGGTGGGGTTGCTAAACCCGCCTCAAATCATCGATGGCTGTCTGGTTCCACCAGATGGCCCTGGATGGGGGGCCGAATGGGATATGGAACTTTTTGCCAAGAGAACAGTGGCGGTTCTTTGAGAAAAAAGAGGGGAAAAGTCCTGCGACTTTTCCCCTCTGGGTTAAGCGCGCAGTTACTTTTGGATTATGATCGTTATCGTGGTCTGCCCATTTTCCTCTTCGATCATGATGGTAGCCGTTCGACCCTCTTTGCTGAACTGCAACATGTTGGGAACTACACTCTGCCCCATTTTCCAACCTTTGGCCTGCATTTGGGCCTTGTAATAGTTAATCACCTCGTCTTGGCCCTTGGCCACTTGGTAGTTGATCATGTTTTCGGCGAGGTTGAGCTTGCTTGCCCCCTCCATAATGGGAATATCTTCAGGAACGGAAGGTTTTTCTATCCCGGCAGGGGGAGTAATTTCTATTTTCTTGTTTATATCAGAGAGAGTAGAGACGAGATCAAAAGTACCCAGTCCCTTGTCTTCTTCGCCAAAGCCTTCCCAGTGAAGGGCCACTTTGATGAAAACGTTGTATTTGGGTGAGACCCACACATCGGCACGGGCTTCTTTGATGTTTTTGAGTAAGGAGAAACCCAATAGCGCCTGTCGGTTAAAGTGATAGTGTTTGGTGGGAATGCCGTTGATTGTTTCCTTTCCTACGTAGCGCCCCTTGCTTTGGGCAAGGAAAGAATCGGGAGTGCCCCACCAACCTGTGCTTTGGAGCACTTCTTCCATGTCTTCGCTCTGAAGAGCAGTCCATCTATCTCCCGAACGTATGTAGAGGGTGCCCTCAGTAAAGATCATCTCGGAGGTCTCTTGCTTTTGTCCGTTCTCTATACTTTCGATCAAGATACGTTGGGCTTTGGGCTCGCGGACGAACTCTACATACATTTTCATCTGACCGCTATCGCCCTTTTCCCACTTCCAAGACCACTCATGGAGCAAACGATAGCTCTGGAGCTTGTCTAACTTGTCCACCTGTTCGAAGGCCAATTCCTCAGCTTCCACCTCTTTGGTCGCTGCGGCTTTGGTAGGAACAGGGGTGGCAGTTGCAGGGACTTGCGTCGGTGTCGCCTTGGCTGAGGTGGGTTGAGGGGCCGTGGGCTTGCCCTGGGAGGGTGGAGCTGTAGTAGGGGAAACCTTTTTCCCTCCCGTGCAGCCGGTGAGCACGAGAGCAAAAAGGGCCAGGATAACTATCAGTTTACGCATTTTACTCCTTCGAGATCGTAGAATTTTCAACTTTTTGTATCTAAATAATATCATAAAAGGAAGGGGGAGGCAAAAATTGAGACTCTTGATTTTTTCCCCCTTCCAAGGTCTATTTTACTAAGGAGGAGGTGTTCATCACATTTGGGGAGGGGGACCTGTGGACATTACCAAGGTGACGATCTACTGTTTTACGGGGACGGGCAATACCCTTCTTGTGGCCCAGGAGATGCTTCGTACCTTTGCCGAAAAGGGGTTGGAGACGCGCTTGTTCCGTATGGAGCGGGCAGATCCAGCCCGAGTTCCCCTGGATGGTTTGCTAGGGTTGGCTTTCCCTGTGGCCGGGCAGACAACTTTTCCTCTCGTCTGGCGCTTCGCTCGCGCTTTACCCTCAGCTCAAGGGACCCCCATTTTTATGGTGGACACGATGATGGCTTTCTCTGGTGGAGTAGTGGGCCCGCTGCGTCGAGTAGTGGAGAAAAAGGGATATCGTCCAATTGGAGCGCAGGAGATTGTCATGCCCAATAACTTTTCCCCTCTCAAGATTGACGAGGAAAAGAACCGAATCAAAATCACCCGTGGTTTGGCCAAGGCCCAGCGCTATGCCCAGGATCTTTTGGATGGCAGAGCCCGCTGGGGCCATGTGCCTGTTTTGCCTGATCTTCTCTATGCCATTTTGGGAAGCCCTTTCCTTTGGCGGATCTCTGGAGCCATTGGGCAACGCTTTGTTCTGGAACAAGACAAGTGCTCTCGATGCGGTCTTTGCGAAGAGCTTTGCCCCTTGGGGAATATCTCTCTTGACCCTTATCCTCAGTTTGGCCCCCATTGTCAGCTGTGCCAAAGGTGCATAGCTTTTTGCCCGACGGAGGCCATTCATCTGCCTTGGCTCAAGCATGAGCGTTACCGAGCAGTCAGAGCTGCAGAGATATTGGAGTTGCCTTAGGAGGAGGATTTCTTTCCTAGTCTCTCGAGCACTCGTTCAAGGACCCTGATGGCGGCCAAGTATTCCTCTAGGTCGAGATGCTCTTCAGGAGTGTGGTCAAGGGAAGAGTCGCCGGGCCCATAGGCAACGATGGGGCGTTTCCAACGGGGGCCGATGACGTTCATGTCAGATGTTCCCGTCTTGCTTACAAAGGCGGGCTTGGCTCCCTCTGCGCGAATGGCTGCTAGAAAGGCGCTGGTGAGGGCATTGCGCTTGGGAGCCCGAAAAGGAAGTTCGTATCCTCTGGTGCTCACTTGAGCTTCTTGTTTCCACTCGGCCAGGTGAGAGGTAAGTTGGGAGGCCTCAAACCCCAGGGGAAGGCGTAGTCCAATGGTCATCTCCACGCGTTCCCGAAGGCCATCGTTAGAAGAACAGATGCTTCGCAAAGAGGGGTCTAACGTTTGCGATTGACGTTCCTTGTCCTGGTTATAGCTCTGGGCTAGGTTCCTTATGCGGAGCCAAAAATCTACGGCTTCTTCACAAACACCCCGCTGTTGCCCCGCAGTGTGCGCAAGGGGGCGCTCCAGTGCGTAATCAATGAGGAGGCGGCCTTTGTAGCTGATGGTGATCCGCTGCCACGAGCTGGGCTCTCCGATAATGACATAATCCGTAGGGGTAAGGTGGTTGACGATATAATAAGCCCCCGCAGAGGAAGCCGCTTCTTCTTCGACGGCTCCCACGACGATGATTTGGAGGTTGGCCCTTTGAGCTGCGCGGGCAGCGGCGACGACGAAAGCAGCAAAAGGCCCTTTGGCATCGACGGTGCCTCGGCCATAGAGCAGGCTACCTTCCCGGCGCACGGGGATATATCCTGGGACAGTATCGATATGCCCAAGAAGAAGGATACGTTGTTTCCCCTCTCCGAGGAAGCCGACGGCATTACCTGCGGCATCGATTTCAGCTTGCTGGTAACCCCAGCGGCCCATGGCTTGGACAATGTACTCTGCTACAGGGCGCTCTTGGAAGGAGGGACTGTAAATACGAACGAGTCTCTCTAAAAAGTCGATGGCTTCGGCATCGTCTATCTTTGTAACCATTCTTATCCTTCCTCGTGGAGAACCTGGGCCACTGCCTGGCAGACTTGGCCCAGCTCCTCCTGGCTGATGACAAGGGGCGGGAGCAGGCGGAGCACCGTTCTCCCAGCGGGAAGGGCGAGGACTCCTCTCTTCATCAGAGCACGTAGGTAAGGGGTAACGCGTTTCCGCAGGTCAATACCGATCATCAGCCCAAGCCCACGCACTTGGCGGATGATGCGCGCGTCTATTTCCTGGAGTTTCTTCAGAGCCCAGGCTCCTTTGCGAGCAGCCTCCAATGGAAGGTTATGTTCAAGAATATAGTCAATAGTAGCCAGGGCAGCAGCACAGGCCAATGGGTTTCCTCCAAAGGTAGAACCATGAATGCCGGGTTTGATGTTCTGTACCCGAGGGCCCAGCAATACGGCCCCCATCGGGACTCCACCCGCAATGCCTTTGGCAACGCAGAGCATGTCGGGCTGGAGATCAAAGTGTTGACAGGCAAAGAGCTTGCCTGTGCGGCCAAACCCCGTTTGTACTTCGTCGATAATCAGGAGGGCACCCCGTTCTCGACAGAGGGCCTGAACGCCCTGGAGATATTCTTTGTCTGCAATGTGGATGCCTCCTTCTCCCTGGACAACCTCGAGGATCACTGCAGCGGTGTTTTCATCAACGGCTTGAGCCATTGCCTCCAGGTTGTTAAAGGGCACATGGCTAAAGCCTGGCACGAGAGGGAGGAAGGGGTCTCGATATTTGGGGTTCCAAGTGGCAGAGAGGGCGCCCATTGTGCGTCCATGGAAGGCCCGCATGGCCGCTACGATTCCAGGGCGCCCTGTGCTGAGGCGAGCGAATTTGAGGGCCGCTTCCACTGCTTCAGCCCCCGAGTTACAGAGAAAAGCTCGTTCCAAGCCGTCTGGCGCGATAGAGATCAGGCGCTCTAGCAAGCGAGCCCGCACATCATTGTAAAAGACCTCTGGGCAGGTAATAAGGCGAGAAGCTTGCTCTTGAATGGCTTGGACAACAGCAGGATTGCTGTGGCCGATGAGGGCTACCCCGTGTCCAGCTACGCAGTCGATGTATTCTTTTCCTTGAGCGTCCCAAAGGCGAGCGCCCTTTCCTCTGACGATAGCTACTTCTCTTTTTGGATAGGCCCCGCTTGTGTAACGGCTTTCTATCTCTATGATGTCCACTGGGTTTCTCCTCCCCTATTTAGCTGATGACGGTTCCTTGCCCTGCGAGGGCCGCACGTACTGGCGAGGGGATGCGTCCATCTCCAAAGATGACTTGGCCAACACCTTGCTTGATGGCCTCAGCAGCCCCTAATACCTTGATACGCATGCGCCCCTGGGCATGCTGCATATATTCCTCCACTTGGGAGGCTTTGATGTGGCGGATGAGGGTGCTTTCGTCGGGGAATGCGCGCAAGAGCCCAGGAATATTGGAGAGAATAACGAGTTGCTCCGCCTTGAGGGCAACAGCGATGCGAGCGGCTGCTCTATCCCCGTCAACATTGATCGCTTCGTTCTCGGTGCTAATGGCGGGGGGAGTCACGACGGGAAGGTACCCGTTATCGAGAAGGAGACGGAGCAAGTGCACGTTGACCCGCTCTATTGTGCCTGTATAGTCGTCTCGTAGCACCCGACGTCGGCCGTTCTCTATGATCTTGATGGCGGCTTTGCGGCGTCCTTCGAGCAGGCGACCATCCAGACCTGAAAGCCCTACAGCGTTGACTCCCTCTGCCTGGAGCATCTCGACGATTCCTTTGTTTACCTCTCCGCAATAGACCATCTCGAAAATCTTGAGAGTTTCTCGGTCGGTGCGCCGGCTAGTAAAGCCGGAAACTGAGGTGACAAACTGGGGAGGATGCCCTAGCTTCTCAGCCACTTCGTTCGTTCGATGGGATCCTCCATGTACCAAGACTAGTTCTTTCCCCTCCTTGACCAAGGAGGCAATGTCTTGGCAAACCAACTGCAGATTGATTCCCTCGCTCCCTCCGACTTTGACGACGATCATCTCTTGTTGCCTCCATTCCTAGATGGGGTGTAGCCCAGGGAACTCGAGTCCCATCGTCTCGGGCCATCCGTACATGATGTTCATGCACTGAACGGCGCTCCCGGCGGCCCCTTTCATTAAATTGTCGATAGCGGCGATGGCAACGATGCGTCCTGTTTCGGGATCGTAGTCAAAGCCAATATCGGCATAGTTGCTGCCGGCGAGGATCTCGGGTTCGGGATAGCGATATACCCCTTGGCGTTCGCGAACGAGCCGGATAAAGGGCTCTTCTTGATACGTCTGGCGGTAGACCTTCCAGATGTCCCTGAGTTGAAGGCCCTGCCGGTGGAGCTCTTCTCGCAAAAAGACGTGGGCCGTCGCTAGGGCACCGCGGACAAGTTCAATAGCTGTGACAGACATGTGCACAGGAATGGTTTCTTTTCCCTGGCCGAGCACTTGAATAACCTCGGCGGTATGGCGATGCCTTGTGGGGGCAAAAGAGCGTATGGCGTGACTGCGGTCCGGGTGGTGAGAAGAGGGTCCAGGAGAAGCCCCCCCTTCTGAGGAGCCGGCTTTCACCTCGACGATCACCCCTCGTTGACGATCCACCATATTGGCGCAGAAGAGGGGCCAGAGAGCCAGATTCGTCACGGTGGCGTTACAACCAACACCGCTGACATAGTTCGCTCTGGCGATCTCCTCGCGATAGACTTCTGGAAGTCCATAGACGAATTTGGGGAGCCATTCCGGAGCAGTATGTTCGTGTCCGTACCATTTGTGGTAATCGCTGGCTTGGCGCAGGCGAAAATCGGCAGAGAGGTCGATGATCCGAGGAGCAATCTGGACGAATTGTTCTATACGCTTCATTGCCTCTCCATGGGGAAGGGCAAGAAAGAGGAGGTCACAGGGCTCAAGAGTGGAGAGGGAGGAGAACTTGAGTAAAGTGCGCTTCCGCAAGTTGGGATGTCGTGAGTGCACATAACGTCCGGTATAGCTCTCGGAGGTCACCTGGGAGATTTCTACTTGGGGGTGGTCAAGGAGCAGGCGCAAAAGCTCTCCGCCCGCGTAGCCAGAGCCGCCTACGATGGAGACCTTGACCTTCATACCTCTCCTCTCCCTACGCGTAGTACATAATCGACTACTTTGCCAGGGATATCAACCCCTGTGGTGTGAATGCTGTTGCGGAACTCCATCGTATAGTTCACCTCGTTGACGAGCAGCCGTCCGTCCGGAGTTTCAAGGATATCGATGGCAACGACGCCGCCTCCCACAGCTTTGGCTGCGGCGAGAGAGAGCTCGTTAAGCTCGGGGGTAATGGGACAGTTCACTGCTTTGCCACCTCGGGCGGTGTTGGTGATCCAATGTTCCGAAAGGCGGTAGATGCCGCAGATCGTCTCGTCGCCCACTACAAAAGTACGAATGTCGCGTTGGGGCTTGTCGATATATTCCTGAATGTAAAAGATAGAATGGTGATAGCTACCGAGGATGCTTTTGTGTTCTAGAATGGCCTCGGCGGCTTCGCGGTCGTTTACTTTGGAGATCAGCCTTCCCCAGGAGCCTACCGCTGGCTTGAGCACGACGGGATAGCCGAGCGTTTCGATAGCTTCCAGAGCGGATTCCGGGGTGAAGGCGAGAAACGTCCGTGGGGTGGGGACTTGGTGTTCGATGAGAGCTCGTGTGGTAGAGAACTTGTTCCCGCAGATCTGGGCAACGGCAGCTGTATTGACAGTGCGTACCCCCCAAGAATTCAGGAGCTCCAGAGCGTATAAAGCTCGTGAGTGGTTGATGCAGCGTTCCAAGATGACATCATAAGAAGCCATCTCTCCGGGGTTGTGCATGTCAAAGACGACTTTGCGGTCATCGATGAGCTCTACATCGACCCCATGTTTGGCGAATGCCTGAACAAGCAGTTTTTCCTCTACGCGGACACGAGATAGAAGCATTCCGACGCGCATGTTCAACTCCTTAGCCTTGTTCTAGCTCTCGAATGACGGCCTCTGTGACGGCCTGGGTGGTAGCCGTTCCTCCCAAGTCAGGGGTATGGGGGCCATGTTCCAACACATGCTGAATGGCTCTCTTTACTCGGGTAGCGGTTTTCTGCTCGCCGAGGTATTCGAGAAGCATCGCCGCGGCCAGCAGGGTAGCTGTGGGATTGGCGATACCTTTGCCAGCAATATCGGGCGCGGAGCCGTGGATGGGTTCAAAGATTGCCGTGTTGTCTCCAATGTTGCCAGAGGGAATCAACCCCAAACCTCCAACGAGAGCTGCTGCTTCATCTGAGAGAATGTCTCCAAACAGGTTTGGCGTCAAGAGCACATCAAAGCGTTCTGGTGAGGTGATTAGGCGCATAGCCGCTGTATCGACTAGCATCTCCTCTACCTCTATTTGCGGGAACTCTTTGGCTATCTGCATGGCCATCTGCCGAAAGAGGCCACAGGTTGCCCGCAGGACGTTTGCCTTATGGATGATGGTGACCTTTTTTCGCCTAGTCAAGGCAAGCTGGAAAGCTCGCCGAGCAATACGCAGGGAAGCTCGGCGGGTGATGAGCCGCTCGGTGATGGCTCCTTCAGCGATCTCGCGTTCCCTGCCCGAATAGAGCCCTTCGCTGTTCTCGCGGACGATGAGCATGTCGATGCCTTGGCGTGAGTTTGGAGTGGGTTGAGAAACGATGGGGCGAAGGTTAGCATAAAGATCCAACTCGCGCCGAAGGGTGACGATAGGGCTCCGATACCCCGAGATGGGCTTCAGAGGGGAGGAGACAGCCCCAAAGAGGGTTGCATCGGCCTTGCGGACGGCCTCTATAGTTTCTTTAGGAAGGGCAGTGCCCAGTTGCGTAAAAGTAGCCCATCCAGCCTCGGCCTGAATAAAGAGGAACTTTAGCCCCGTAGCTTTGAGCAGAGCACGAGCCGCGGGGATTACTTCCTGACCAATGCCGTCTCCGGGGATGAGACAGATTTGGTAGCTCATGGCCTCTCCTCCAATGGGAGGCGCCGGTGGCGGCGATAGTAGGCGAGAAGGCCTCCTTCTTCCCAGGTTCGGCGAACCCATTCGGGAGGAGATGGGAGAGGGATCTTTTTCCCATCGAGAAGAGTCAATGAGGGCTCGGAAATGTCTAGGGTGACTTTTTGCCCATCTTGGAGCACTGACGTAAGGTCCGCTTCAAAGAGGGGCAATCCCAAATTAAGGGCGTTGCGATAAAAGATGCGTGCAAAGCTCGGTGCGATGATGGCAGCGATTCCCACAAGTTTAAGCGCTCTGGGAGCATACTCGCGAGAGGAGCCGCACCCAAAGTTGGCGCCTGCTACGATAATATCCCCTGGAGCCACTGTGGAAGCAAACTCGGGTCGTGCTTCAATGAAGGGATATTGGCGCAGAGCACTCTCCGAGGTCATGTAAGGGGCATAACGTCCGGGGAGAATCTGGTCTGTATCGATATTGGCGCCAAAAAGCCAAATGCGAGCCATCTTTTCCCTCCCTCAGATCTTCCTAGGATCGGTGATGTGGCCAGTAAGCGCCGTCGCGGCTGCCGTCTCAGGAGAGCCGAGGTAGATCCGAGCTTCTGGAGAGCCCATGCGTCCCCGGAAATTGCGGTTACCGGTGGAAAGGCAAACCTCTCCTGCGCCAAGGACGCCCATGTGCCTGCCAATGCAGGGGCCACATCCTGGAGTGCCGATAGTGGCGCCCGCTTCGAGAAGGATGCTCAATGTGCCATCGGCAGCGGCTTGCTTCAGCACCCGATGAGAGGCAGGAATGACTAACATCCGCACTCCCTTGGCAATGTGCTTCCCTTTCAGGAGACGCGCGGCGGCTCGCAGGTCACTGAGGCGCCCGTTGGTGCAAGTGCCCAAAAAGACCTGGTCTACCGGAACGCCTTCCACCTCGGCTACAGGCTGAACTTGGTCGACCTGATGGGGCACGGCTATCAACGGGACGAGGTTCGTCAGATCTACTGTTATCGTCCGTTCGTAAGAGGCTCCGGGATGTACGCCAAGCCAGGGAGGGGCCTCCTTCTCTGAAGGAGGGATCAAGCCCGCTTTGGCTCCCAGTTCAGTGGTCATAGAGCAGAGAGTGATTCGCTCATCGAGGGGGAGCCAATCCAGCCCGTGGAACTCGATGGCTTTATAAGTGGCACCGTCCATGCCCAGGAGGCCACATAGGTGGAGGCTGAGGTCCTTGGCACTCACCAACTCTGGGAAACGGCCTTTTACTTGGATGCAGATCGTCTCGGGAACTCGGAACCATGTGCGGCCAGTGGCGAGAGTAAGGGCCATATCGCGGGTTCCCACGCCGGTGCCAAAAGCGCAGACAGCGCCATATGCAGTAGCGTGAGAATCAGTGCCCAGAGCGATCTGGCCGGGTTGCACAAGCCCTTCCTCGATCATCACCTGATGGCAAATCCCCTTGCCCACTTGATAAAAGTGCTCGATTCCTTCTTGGGCCACCCACTGGCGCACTTTGACTTGGGCGTTGGCCGTCGCCACTGAGGAGGCGGGGGCGACATGGTCCATAACAACAACGACCCGGGAAGGATCAAAGATGTGTTCTACTCCTAAATCTTGATGGAGGGCATCTATCACCTCAGGAGTGAGGGAATCATGCGTCATGCAGCGGTCGACAGGGACGATGACCAGATCGCCAGGGTACACGCGTTTGCCAGCAGCATGGGAAATGATCTGTTCCGCGAGGGTTGCCGCTTCTGTGGCCATCTTTACTCGTTCCTGTCGATGTGTTCAGAGATCCAGTTTCGTAAGACGGCATCCACGTCATCTAGCCCGATGGGCTTTTCATCGGCCAATCGCTTGATGTGGGCAGTGGCTGCTTTGAGTTCCTCTTCGGGGATGTCCAGATTCAGCTGCTGGGCCCTGGCCTTGATGGCGTTCCATCCTGTCAGGCGATGGGCGATGCTGATGTAGCGTGTCATCCCAAAGTCGTGGGGATTAAGAATCTCGTAAGTCTCGGGCTTGTTCAGCACAGCCTTGGCGTGCACACCGGCTTTGTGAGTGAAGGCAGTGATGCCCGTAATATAGTTGTTGAAGGGAATGTCTACCCCCACCATCTCGGCGACCATGTTATCTAGCTGGCGGATCATCGGCAACTTGTATTTAGTCACCAGAGAGCGATCAATAGCGTAAAGGCGGGCGATCATTCCCCCCAAGGGAGCGATGCCGTTGCGTTCGCCGATGCCGAGGATGCTGGTATCCACGTGGGTTGCTCCTGCTTCGAGAGCACAATAAGCATTGGCGATGGCACAGCCAGAGTCATTGTGCCCGTGGAACTCGATGTCACAAGAGACTGCCTCGCGGACTCGGGAGACGACATCGTAAACTTGGAGAGGGGTGGCAATGCCCACGGTATCGGCTATGCCTACACGATCTACGCCCAGGGCGTCCACCTCTTGGTAGATGGTGAGAATGTCCTCTAGCTCGCTACGGAAAGAGTCTTCAGTGCTAAAACGTACTTCGAGGCCTTGGTCTTTGATGTAGCTGATGACCTCTTTGGCCATTCGGATGATGGTGGGAATATCTTTGCCGTGGCTGAATTGACGTAAAAGGGAGGATGTCCCAATGACGATGTCAATACCTTGTACTCCCGTCTGGACGGCAAGTTCGGCATCTGAGCGGAGGCAGCGGATATGCGTAACGACCTTGGCGCGTAAGCCAAGGGTGGCGATGGTGCAACAGTCTTTAAAACTCTGCGGGGAGGCCGCTGGCGAGGTTAGCTCGATGTACTCAATTCCAAACTCGTCGAGGGCTTGGGCGATCTGAATCTTTTGTTCAGTGCTGAAATTAGCTCCGACGAATTGTTCTCCTTCCCGCAGTGTCGACTCGATGATGTTGAAATCCTGAATAGGCATGTTTTACTCTCCCCAATCTTCCTCTTCCTCTGGAGCCAAATCTAGGGTCAGTGGATTTAGGCTGACGACTTCGAGCTCTACTCCACACTCTGGGCAGTCGACGATCTCGCCCTCCATGACGTCTTCAGCGACTTGGAACTCTGCTCCACATTCTGGACATACTGCTGTCATTTCTTTCACCTCCTTTCTTGCTTGGGGATTTCGCTACCATCACCGGGGCGACACTGCGGGAGCCGGCCTGCGATGGTGGAATAAAGGGAAAAAGAAAAGTAGCTTTCCTCCGGTCTGGGAAAGCTACTCTATTACTATGGATTTTCTATTTCTTGCGCGAGGGTGGAGCAGCCCTAACCAGACCGGAGGCCCGGCTTTCCTTTGGACTTGCTCCGCTTGGAGAAGAGGGCGCTTGGCCCAAACACTCCTGCCCAGAAGATGAGCTCTGTTGTTCTAGACAAGCGCCTCATGATCTATCCCCTCGCAAGGTTGCCGCTACTTTAGCATAAAACCTGGATGCTGTCAAACTTAGCGGCCTCCGTACAACTCTTGATTGCGCAGATGTTCTTCATAGGTGACGGCAAAGGCATGGGAACCATCGCCCTTGTGATAGAAAAAGAGATATTCGGTTTGGGCTGGTTCTAGCACTGCCTTGATGGAAGCTAAGCCAGGGTTGCAGATGGGGCCTGGGGGCAGGCCTGGATGGAGGAATGTGTTATAGGGCGAGACAACGGTGATAGCTTCCTCTTGTTTCATTGGGGCCCACCAACGTCCGGTTTTGGAGTCGTACCCTTTGGCATACTGAACGGTTGGGTCTGCTTGAAGATACATCCCCTTCTTTAGACGGTTCAAGTATACACTGGCGATCAGTGGTCTTTCCTCATCTAGCACTGCTTCTCTCTCAACAATAGAAGCAAGGGTGACGACTTCGTAAAGAGTCATTTTGCGCTCCGCAGCTTTTTTGCGGAGTGCAGGAGGAACACGTCGATCCCAGTTCTGAAGCATGATATCGATGATCTGTTCCGCATTGGCTTTTTGGGGAAACTGGTAAGTGTCTGGGAAGAGAAAACCCTCTAGCCCGGGGGGGCTCCCTGGAGGACGATCACGGAGAAAGTCATAATCTGTACGGCCCCGACGAACAGCTTGAATAAACTCCTCTCGCGAGGTGATGCCTACCTCTTCTAAAAGGGCAGCGATCTGCTCCGCGCGCCATCCCTCGGGGATGGTCACTGTGGTAGTGGGCATGCCCCCATGCTGCAACTGGCGCATGATCTCTTCCATCGTCATGCTGGGGCTGAGGGTATAGACTCCGGCTTGGATGTCTTTATCTGCTCCCCAATATTGAACAACCCGCCGAAAAAGTTCGGGGTCAGTGATCAGTCCCATGCGTTTGAGGTGATAGGCCACTGTACTGACGGTCTCTCCTTGCTCGATGATAAAGGTGATCTGCCGATTATC
>JAGGYI010000005.1 GCA_021162655.1 Anaerolineae bacterium | reverse complement strand
GTGGTGCTTTGGGCTGGGTGGGCGTGCCCAAAAAGTTGAGAGTTTGTATGAGTTTGATGTAACAGGTGCTCTGCAGCGATGGTTAGCCGATCCCGCGGCGAACTATGGGTTGCTTCTCCGTGGGGTGGGAGGGGCCTCCAGACAGCTTTCTCTGGCTAGCTCCGAATATCCGCAGGAGACGCTTCGACCTATTTTGGCGATCACTTATACCCGCCCGATCTCTTCCGTCACTCCCCCCGAAGGGGATGGCCTGCTGGTGGGGACAGTGTTGGGGGAGGGTTCAGGGAATGCTCCTTCCTCTACCTGTGCTATTCCTCTGACCATTACACTCTCCAGAGTGGGCGATGGGCTGCCTGTCTACCATCGCCAGGTGCAGTTGGGGGAAGAGGGTACATTTACCTTGGAGGGCCTCTGCCCTGGAAGGTATGATCTGTTGCTCAGGGCTCCCCATGCATTGCCCCTTTTGCGCAGGGAGGTAGAGATCACTTCGGGGCTGAACGTAGTGCGCCTTGGCCCTCTGGTGGAGGGCGATGTCGTTCCCGACGGCTATATCACCGCGCGCGACTGGCTAGCCCTTACTCAGGTCTTTGGGGCGCAGGAAGGGGAGGAGGAATACAATCCTCAGGCGGATCTCAACGATGATGGGCGGATAGACATCTTGGATGTGGCCATCTTGAGTGAGAACTATGGGCGCTTTGGCCCCATAGTCCAGGAGGGGAATCCCTCTCCGCCACCCAATCCCCAGTTGCCCAAGGCCGTCCTTTGGGTGAACCCCTCCCAAAGGCATTTACAAGTGGGGCAACAGGCCACCTTTACGGTGATGCTCGAAACGAAGGGGCACTCTGTCAACGGGGTGGACCTGACCATCTCCTTTGATCCCCAGCTGCTTTCTCTCGTTCAGGCAAGGCCCACTGGCTGTCTGCCTACTCTGCTCCCAGGGAGTGACCTCAGCGGGCAGGATGGCCAGCTGCGCTATGTGGCCATCAGTGCGAAGCATCCCCTCTCGGGCACGGCTCCCCTTTTGCAGCTTACCTTCCAAGCCATCGCCCAGGGGGAGGCCCAGTTGACTTTTGCTCCTGAGGCGCACCCCCATGTGGCCTCTGGGAGCTATGACGTCCTGGGGGAGACTCGGGGGGCCCAGGTTTCTATTGACCAGCGGATGCGCTTGTTCTTCCCCCAGGTGGAGGGTTCAAAACCCAAGCGTGAGGGATTCGATCTGCCAGGATCGTTGGAAGAAGAAGGTGTCTCCCTCCCCGTGGTGGGGAGCTATCCTCTGGAGAGTGAGGCCTGGGAGGCTCGGGACGTGCGCCTCCAAGGCGGATATGCCTACATGGTTGTGGCCACCTTTTATGAAGCTCCCGAGTACCTCTATGTTTTCGATGTGCGTCAACCCTTTGCCCCTCAGTTAATTGAAAGGTGGGGCGGCGGTGGCCGGGAGCCAGATGAGATCTGGCTGGAGGGTGGCAGGGCGTTTATCGCCCGCAAAGGTGGAGGAGTGGATGTCTTGGATATCTCCTCTCCTCCCACAGTGCAGGGGCTGGGTTGCTTCTTTTGGAATGCTCCCCATCGGCCCATCGCCAAGGGGCTCCATGCTGTAGGGGACCTCTTGTATGTGGCGGACGAGTGGTACGGGCTCCAGGTCGTTGATGTGAGCGACCCCAGCCAACCGCGCCTTTTGGGGAGTTATGGGCAGGGTACGGTCTTTGGTGAAGGCGTTTGGGTGGATGGCTCCGTGGCCTATGTCTGCGCGGGGCGCCCGGGCATCCGGCTGATCGAGGTCTCTGATCCCCGTCACCCCTATCCTCTGCACAGCGAAGCATTGGCCGTCCCTGGGCGCTCGGTGGATGCCCAGGTGGAGGATGGTTATCTCTATGTAGCCGCTGAAGATGGGGGGCTCTCTGCCTATGACGTGCATGATCCCCAGCTGCCTGCCTATTTGGGTACGCTCGATACGCACTTTGCCCAAAAGGTGGATGTCCACGATCGCCTTGTCTATCTGGCAGATGATGAGGGTGGTTTGTTGGTGGTGGATGCCTCTGACCCCTCTGCGATGAAGGTGGTGGGCCATGGCGATGTGCCTGGCCGAGCTTTTGGAGTGAGCGTCGAGGGAAGGTATGCCTATGTAGCCGCCGGCGCGGCGGGGCTCCAGGTTGTTGACCTTGCCCCTCTGACGCCTACATGTACGCCGACGGCCACACCTAGCCCGACCCCGACGCCTCTAGGGCTTTTGATAGAGGTTCCTCTCGTCTTTAAAGCGGCCCGATGAGGGAGAGAATGACGATCCCATGAGAGGTTTCACAGTGTTGCATAGGCGTCTATTGAAAAGCATCTGTTTTGCATTGCTTTTTCTCTTTCTTGGAGGGTTATTGGTCCTGGGGGCAAGAGGAGAGGGTGCTTCCCAAAGGTTCTTTTTCGAGTACACCATTGATCGCAGTGCGCTGCCCGCGTGGGTGGTCCATCGAGAGCTGACCCTGCGTATTCGGGTAGGAGATGATGCGGATGTTCGTGCCTGGGGAGATGGCGTTCCCCTCCCTGTGCGCTATGATGAAACCTTCCCGGGGACCGTTCTCGTGACGACGGCGGCGGAACGGGTACTCGTGGGGGTTGAAGGGGAGAGCTTACCTCCTGATGTAGGGGCCTACCGCGTGGCTACCCTCAAGGAGGGCAAGCGTTGGGCCCTGAGCTTGACCTTTGATGATGGTAGGCTTTCGGTGTACGAAAATGCCTTTCCTGAACTACGTCGCTACGGCTACCGGGCGGGCGTGGCGGTGATCGGGCGCTGGCTGGATGACGGAGATGCCCATTCAGAGGGCTATTGTCAGGCAGAGGATCTGCTCGATCTCCTTGCCCATGGCTGGAGCGTTTTTAACCATAGCTATTCTCATTACGACAGCCCGAGTGACATCTCGCTGGAGGAGATGGTTCGCTGCCAGCAGGCTATTCAAGAGCATCTGCAGGGCTATCGTCCCCTGGTCTTTACGGTGCCCTTTACCAATGCGCTCTGGGAGCAGATCGTAAATGAGCACGGTGCCGAGCTGGGCATTCATTTGATGCAGTTGTATTCCGAGAGCGGCACCTGTCTTTTGCCGGTGGACGATCCCATCCCCGTGGGGGACACGCCTTTTCATCTAGGGAGGGATGACATCAAAGACTGGGAGGAAGGGGATTATTTTGACAAAGCTCACGAACGGGCAATGGCCGCTCCACCGGAGCAACCAGAGCATGTGTGGGTGAGCCTCCATGGGCACGATATCTCTTATTATCAGCCATCCAATCCCGAAAAAAGGGATTGGTGTGCTCTGACGAGGGCGATGGCTTACCTTTATCATACCTATGGCGCAGGGGGAACGGACGAGGTGTGGGTGGCCCCGGCCGATGAGGTGTTCCAGTATTTGGTGGTGCGCTCTCTAGCTCGGGTGAGCGGCCGGGAGGTCCCTGCAAGGGATTGGGGGCCAGCCCTTCATGCGCCGATGCTGGTTGCCTATTCTGGGGACCCGGATAAGGGTTGGAAGGATACCTTTATCCAAGAGTGGTACCCAGCAGAGAATTTCGCTGGCGCTGTGCAGCTTCGCCTGCGTGGAGGAGGGCAAGGACGGTCCTCTATTCTTCTTCAGCTGCCCATCACCCCTCCGGCGGAGGGGGTTGTTGTGCAAAAGGCACTCCTCAGCCTCTATGCTACTTCGAGCTCTAATCCAGCGGGCATGGAGGTCTTTGCCCGGCGCTTGTTGCGTCCTTGGAAGGTGGCAGAGGCTACTTGGTGGCAGGCTGAAGAGGGAAGCCCCTGGGCAGAGCCTGGTGCCCAGGGCGAGGGTTTGGATAAGCAGAGGGAGGCGAGCGATCGGGTGCGCGTTGGCGGTTGCGAGGGCGAGGGGCGTTGGTATGCTTTTGATATCACCGACATCGTGGCCTACTGGCTGGCCCATCCGGAGGAGAACTATGGCCTGCTCATCGAGGGGCAGCTGGATATCGCCAAGGGAGTGCGTTTTGCCAGCTCTGAGTATTACGATAAGACGCTGCGCCCTAAGTTGAGGGTGCTCTATGCCTGGCCAACTCCTCAACCGACGCCGACCCCGACTAGCTTCCCAACGGTGGCGCCTTCCCCCACTCCTTTGGGGTTAAGCGTTTCCTTGCCCTTAATCTTTCGCTGAGCAAGGCTGCTTTAGAGCATCTGGGAAAAGGAGGTAATGCCTGTGCGAGTAGGGAAAAAGTGGATGCCATGGCTTGGGATCGGGCTCGTCTTGGTGGCCCTGGCTGTGGGGATGTTCGCCCTGCCAGTGCGTTCTGCAGGGCCCATGTATACGCGCCAGGAACGTTTTGGGATCGCCTTTGTGAGCGAAGTGCCTGAGGGGGATCACATAGTCCTTCAGTCTATTTCCGAATATAACGTGGCTCCCTTGCAGGTGGGTTGGTATTCGGATTGGAAATACTCGGCTACTCCTGCCATGCCGGCCGATGCCACGCTCGAATATGTGCAGCTCA
The DNA here is from genome assembly GCA_021162655.1 of Anaerolineae bacterium. Classification (GTDB taxonomy): domain Bacteria; phylum Chloroflexota; class Anaerolineae; order UBA1429; family UBA1429; genus JAGGYI01. Next base: position 9,020 of record JAGGYI010000005.1, on the reverse strand, counting down.
TCCGCGTTGGGGATTCGGCCTGGCCTCCGGATTGGGATGCCGTGCGCAATGCCGTGCTGTTGAACCCTGGGGCGCTTTGGATCATAGGGAACGAGCCGGAATGCCCAAACCAAGACGCTGTAACGCCCGAGACGTATGCAGAGCGATATCATGAGGCATACACTCGGATAAAAGGGTGGGATATGACGGCGCAAATCGCCATCGGGGGCATTGTGGAGCCGACGCCGTTGCGCCTTCGCTGGCTCGAGAAAGCGATGCAGGCCTATGAGGCGGCCTATGGCTCTCCTATGGAGGTGGATGTGTGGAACATCCATGTCCAGATCCTCGAGGAGGAGAGACCGGGGAACGACCGCGCAGGGGCTGGAGTGCCAGTGGGGATCGATCCTCAGGCTGAGGGTCTCTTTCCATTGCCGGTCCCCGATGATCTTTCTTTTTATACCGATGTGCAGATCTTTAAGGAGATGGTAAGGGGCTTTCGCGGTTGGATGAAAACCCATGGCCAGCAAGATAAGCCGCTCATCATCTCCGAGATGGGAGTGCTGATGCCCTCGATCTACCTTGTGGAGGGGGGCACCGAACAGGAGCGCAAAGAGCGCGGGGATCAGCTTATTGAGCAGTTCATGGTGCAGGTCTTTGATTGGCTCTTGCATACCACGGACGAGGAATTGGGTTGCCCGAGTGATGAGTATCGGCTCGTTCAGCGTTGGCTCTGGTTCAGCTTGAACGGAAGCTTTTGGGACGAGACGGATAACCGCCGAGGCTTTAATGGTAGCCTTTACGACTATAAAACCAAAGAGCTCACTCGCTTCGGGCGTCGCTTTGTCTCCTATCAGAACCAGGTGATCAAGCTCTATATGCCCTTTGTCAAAAAGTAATCAGGATAGGGCTCTGGGATATCAAGATGAGGAGGTTTTATGGAAATAATGGGGAAGAAAAGATGGCGGGCGCTCATCTTGGGGATGGCTTTGCTTTTCCTCATGAGCTTTGCAAGGGGAGTCTGGGCCTCTCCACTGCAGCATGGGCTGCGCCAAACTGTGCCCACCCGCACGCCGACCAAGATGCCGACGAATACACCGGCACCAACTAATACTCCTGCTCCTACTCTGACGCCGGCGCCGCCTACGCCCGAGCCGCCTACCCCCACTCCTAAACCCAAGAAAACCAAGCGGCGTGTCTCGCCTCCGACCCCGACGGTGAATGTACAGGCTACGCAGACGGCGCAGGCCATCGCTTCAGCGGGATACCCCGAGACGGGGGCAGACTATACGCCTCTTATCGGAGGTGCATTCTCGTTGCTGATTCTTCTTGGCGTGGGGGGAGGGCTCTACCTATGGCGACGGCGTTCTAGCGCTGGAAGGTGACCTTCCAAAGGACGTCTCCCTCCTTTGCAATGTAAAAAGTTTCCTCCAGTTCGGGCCGGGGGCTGGTTAGGTAGATGGGCCTCTGGCCCAGCTGGAGGCTCAGTAGTGTTTTGAGGGAGGGTGCTTTTTGGAGCGGTGCCAATGAAGGATATCTCTTGACAAGCTGGCGCACGTACCAGGGATGGGCTAGGAGCTCCCCATCGACGAGGAGGAGGTCTGGACGGCGCTTCTCTACCCAGCGGGTGTAGCTGAGGGTGAATGTGTGGCGGTCTTCCCCCGTGATGAGCAGGGCGTGGGGGGGAGCCTGCTGGAGCACTTGGTTTGCCCAGCGCTGGGCGAGATGGTCGTGGTGGAGATTCAGGGAAGCATAGTTTGCCCCCAAAGAATAAAAGGGGAGGACTAAAAGCAAAAGGCCGCTGAGCAGGGGCAGGCCCCTTTTCCTGAGGAGTAGGAGGAGGAGCTTGGCCCCCTGGGCGAGCCAGAGGGCGCTGATGAGATAGGTGGGCAGGAGGTAGATGTAGGAATCAGTGGTATCGTAGGTGATGGCATAGACGCTATAGAGTGCCGTGGAGAAAAGTGAGCCGAGGGCTAGGCGGGGTTTCGGTTCCTCGAGCCAGCTCCCCAGGCCCCAGAGGGCGAGGGCCAGCCCAGGCCAGGTGAACTGTTTCCCCCAGAGCTGGGCCCAGCTGGCCAACCTGGAGGGAAAGTAGCGCCAGGGAAGGCCAAAGATGTAGCCGCGGTATGCCTGCCCGCTGACGAGCCACCAGAATCCTTTCCAAGTGTGGGCGTCTCCCCAGTTGATGGGAGGGTCTCGCCTGGCAGCGAGGGGGAGGTAGAGGAATACTCCTAGCCCGAGGGCTAACCCCACCAGGAGGGCGAGGGAGCGGGAGCGTTGGAGCTGGGGCCAGAGCAGCCAGAGCAGGCCAGGGAGGAGGAAAAGGATCGTCAGATGGCTCCCCATCCCAAGCCCAATGCTCAATCCCAAGAGGCCCCAGAGGTAGGGAGGGTGCTCTCCTGTTTTGAGCTGAAGGGCGAGGTAGAGGCAGCTTGCCACGAAAAGAGCGTTCAGGGCATATACCTCGCTGATGATCGCTTGGGACCAGAAAACGGGGCTGTAGACCAGGGCGAGGGCAGCGACGAAAGCGCTCGCCCGTTCTTGCCAACTGGGTTGTTCGCCGATCGCCTGAAGTGCTGCCAAATAGATGAGGACGACGGCTGCGGTGGCTGCGCTGGCGGAAAAGAGGTTAAAGCGATGGGCGATGTTCCCCAGTGGCAAGAGGGCAAAAGCACGCCCTAGAAGGCAATAGGTGGGGTATCCGCTGGGGTGAGGAACTCCCCAGGTCATTGCGGCGCTGATGAGATCGCCCCCATCTGCCCCTTCGTGGGCCCAGGTGAGCCAGGGGGCTGTGGTGTAGGCATAGAGAGCCAGCGCCGCCATACCCACCAGTATTGGCGGAAAGAGGGTGATGATTCGCTTTCTTGGCTTGGAGTTGCGCTTCACGGGCTCATTATAGCATGGGTAGAAAGACTCACAAGATCGCCAAAAGGCACGCGCAGTGAGGGGATCACATCTGATGAAAGAGCCAGGCCTTCAACAGCATAGACGTTCGTGGTGGCGCCTCCTTGTGGGGGGGCTCATCAGCCTGGCTTTCCTGTGGCTTGCCTTCCGCGGGGTCGATTGGTCTCGGGCTTGGGAGAGCATCGCTCATGCTCACTGGGGGTGGATAGCGCTGGGCCAGGGGGCCTTGGTTCTGGGGATCTGGTGCCGGGCTGCGCGTTGGCGTCTGATGTTCTTCCCTCAGCACCGGCGGCTTCGTCAGTCCAAATTCTTTAGCATCTTTTTAGTGGGCCAGGTGATCAATGCCGTCGTGCCTATACGCCTGGGCGAGCTAGCTCGAGCTTATTTGATTGGCCAGAGTGAAGGGGTCAGCAAGGCGCAGGCCCTGTGGACTGTGGTCATTGAGAAGGTCCTTGACTCTTTGACCTTGCTTCTCTTTCTCTTGGTGATGGGCTTTCTAGTCCCCTTGCCCCCGTGGCTTCAAAAGGCCGCTTGGGCACTGAGCGGAGCCATTTTGGTGGGGCTTGGGCTTTTGGGCGTCCTGTTGGGGTTGCGCCGGCGCACCGAGCACTGGCTGCAAACGCTGGAAGCACGCCGCCCTTGGCTGGGACGTCTCCGTTTGGCCCGCCTCTTTGCTGTGGTCGTTGAGAGTGTGCGGCTTGTGCGTCGGCCAGAGCTCTTTGGAGGGCTGATGGCCTGGTCGGTGGGGGCTTTTCTCATAGGGGCGCTGGGCAACTGGCTGGTTGCCCAGGCGATGGGCTTGGGGGCTTCTTATGGGGCTTGCTTGCTCCTTTTGGCCGTATTGCAGATCAGCGCGGTGGTCCCTATCCCCACTTCTCCTGGGCGGGTGGGGTTGTTTCACTATCTATGCATCATCTCACTGGCGATCTTTGGTATCGCTCGTGAGCCTGCCCTCAGCTATAGCCTGGTGTTGCACGCTCTTTTTTACCTCCCCATCGCTGTTGGGGGGCCAATAGGCATCTGGCTGGAGAGCTATCGCTGGCGTGATCTGGTGCGCATCTTGCAGGCCGAGGGCAAGGCTCCGCGGGTTTGACGGGGACCTGCAGGCCGATTATACTCGCTCCGAGGTTGCTGGCTATGAAAGAGAGCTCTAGAGAGCTACGGCAGAGGAATTTATCAAAGGTGTGGAAAGGGGCATGCTTGTTGCTCTTGGTAGGAGCTGCTGCCCTTTTCCTAGGGGGGTGTGCACAGTTTATTCAGAGGCCGTCCCCCACGCCTTCCCCGGGGATCTTGCCCACGGCAACGCCTACGGAGGCTCCTACCTTTACCCCGACAAAGGTGGCCCCTACCGAGGAGCCGACTCTGGAGGCTGAGTACTTTCCAGCGGGGATCCCTACCCCGGTGCCCATCCTCTACAAGATGTTCGACTGGGGCACAGATTATCAGCATCTAAAGCCCGAATGGGGGCCGGTAGGGTCCATCCAGTTTTTTATGTGGGAAGATGTAAACCCCGCGCCCGATGTGTACGATTGGAGCGTGATCGACGAAAAGCTTGCCCTTGAGGCTCCCCTCAAAGTTACTCTTCCCGATGGCCGTGAGATCCCCAAGCCTGTTGTCATCCAGGTTTTTCCTTTTATCTCCAGTGCTCCCGGGTGGGATGCTGTCTACTACGACGGCACGCCGCAGTGGGTTTACGATCTGATAGATTCCCAGAACCCGGGTGATCCTCGGCCTATCGTCAACGGCCGCAAGGTGGGCCACAAGCTTGTGGGCTGTGGCAAGGTAGCCGTGGTGCCCATGTTCGATAGCCCCACCTGGCGCCAGGCATATTACAAGATGGTGCGGGCTTTTGGGGCGCGCTATGGCGATAACCCCCAAGTGACGGCCATCGTCATCAACACGGGGCTTGATGGGGAGACTCAGCCTGTTAAGGATATGGGCTGCTCTTGGAATACTTATCTCGACCAGCAGGCAAGCGCGGTGCGCTACAATTTTGGGCGTTTTGTGCGCGAGGCGATGGCGGTGTACCGGGAGGCCTTTCCGCGGAAGCCGATCTTTATCAACAATGCCCCCGGCGGCAGTGGCATGCGCAAGATGACCTCGGACTATGCCGCAACTTTTAATCCTCCGATTGGGCTCAAGCACAGCGGTATGTGGATCGACCTCGACAGCCACCAAGGCTATGGGGATTTTGTCGGCTCCTGGGACATGATTCGCCAGTATTCGATGACTTTGCCAATCTGGCTTGAATCCCCCTTTGGTTTGGGAGGGAAGGAGCACCGCTACTGGGCCTTTATCGCCGGGCTTCACTATCACCCTGATGCCATCGATGTACACCCAGAGTTCTTTACCCAGTCGGATCCAGCGTGGCTCCGCTTTGTGGTGGAGCACTTGGGGGTGAACATCAACAACACTCCGGACGTCTGGACGGTGCTGCGGGATGCCGAATATCCCTTGGTAAGCTGGGGCAAGGGCGGTGTTTCGGGGCATATGGGGGATTGGTGCTTCTGGCTCTATCGGAGGGAGGATGCTCCTCAGAGTGCCACCAAGCGCGTTTGGCGCAAGGATATGCCTGCCGCACGAAACCACGTCTTTTCTCGGCAGACGCGGCGTACCATCCAAGAAGAGAACCAGATCTTTATGTCCTTTGACATCGATGATGCTTACCCCTATGTGAACCAAAAGCCCGTGGCGGTGGAAGGGGGGAACGTTTACTATATCGTCTATGTGACGATCCTCAACATGGGGAACGACACCTTTTCTCTCCAGTACCGCAATTGGGATGGAGCCATCGTCAAGCAAGTGCGCCGAAAGGGACCTTCTCTGGGCAAGGTGAACGATTGGGTGACGGTGGCCTTTACTGTGCGAGATGGCTACTTTAACAACAATATGCCTGGCAAGTGCGACTTTCGCATCTCTTGTGAGAGGGATGGGAATGAGTACATCCATATGGTGCGGGTGAAGGGAGGCTGGGGGGTGCCTCCTACCCCGACGATCACGCCTGTCGCCACAAATACGCGGCGCCCGACGGCCACGCGTAGGCCGACCTCTGGGCCACCGCCCAGCGCGACGCCGCGCCCGACCCCTACTGGCCCGACTCCTACCCCCGCGCCTGCTACCCCCACTCCTACGCCCGCTTTTACCCCTACTCCCATCCCTGGGGCGGTGCGCTTTGACCCAGTAGAGGATACTTATATCGACCAATGGGCCCCCAGAAAGAGTTGGGATAAGGATATTCGCCTCTCTGCTCGCCAGGGAGATATCAAGGCGCCCCTCTTGCGGTTTGACCTTTCGGCGATCCCCTCCAACTCGGTGGTCGAGAAAGCGGTACTGAGCCTCTGCGTGTTGGAGCGGACGAACCCAGGATACCTGCGTATTGCAGTCTATGAGGTCTTTAGGCCTTGGAAAGGTGCCGAGTGCACCTGGCAGCAGGCGATGGCTGATGGCCCGTGGGCGGTTGCTGGCTGCAACGATCCGCTTCAGGATCGTTCGGATGTTTTTGTGGCCGATGTTTGGTTGACGGCCCAGAACCGCTGGTATGATCTTGACCTGACTCCGCTGGTGCAAAAATGGGTCCAAGATCCTCAGGCGAACTATGGGCTGATCATCAAGGCGAGTGGAGCAACCTCTGTACAGTATGACTTTTATTCCTCCGAGCACCCCAATGTGGCGATGCGCCCACGCCTTTTGGTGCGTTGGCACGAGGTTACCCCAACTCCTGTACCACCTTCGCCCACTCCGACGCAAACGGTCTATCACACTCCTACCAATACTCCCTCGCCTGGGCCGTCGTTGACGCCCTCTCATACAGTGGAGCCCTCTCCTACTCCCTTGCCGAGCCCTGTTTCCCTTGTCTTGCGTGAGGGGGAGGAATATGGCCGGGTGGCAGATACCTTTTTGGACGAGTGGGCAGAGAACAAGAACTATATGCAGTCCCTCAAGTTGGCTGCTCGGCAGGGAGGGGTGCGCGCTCCGTTGATGCGGTTCGATCTTTCGAGCGTCCCCAATTATGCGTCGGTAAAGCGGGCCATCCTCCATCTTTATGTGACGGGCAGGACAAACCCGGGAATGATCAAACTGGCAGTGGCCAAAGTGAACCGGGCTTGGGATCCCAAGCACGTCACTTGGAACCAGGCGACGGCTACAGAGGCATGGTTCCAGCCGGGGGCCCGTGATATCGGATCGGACCGTTCGGGCAAGATATATGCCAGTGGTTTTGTGGATGGAGAGCGGCACTGGACGCAGTGGGATGTGACCTCGTTGGTCCAAGAGTGGGTCTCTGACCCGCGGCATAACTATGGGCTCATCCTCCTGGCGGAGGGGAGTGTCTCGGTACAGTATGATTTTACCACCTTTAACTGGTATCCTGAGGATTATCGCCCCTATTTGGAGGTGATCTACATCCCGGTGCCTCCTTCTCCCACTCCTGTGGCGACGAATACCCCCACCCAGACGCCCACTCCGGCGGCGACGGCCACGGCGACCATAACCCCTTTCCCTCCGCTGGGGAACCACATCTTCCAGCAGGGGGTGGAGGGGTATCGGGGCTGCACGGACACCTATGTTGACCGTTGGAACCCGCAGCTCAACTATGTGGCAAAGGAAAAGCTGATCGTGCGGCAGGGGGGAGTGCGGTCCGTGCTTTTGCGGTTCGATCTCTCTGGCCTGCCGATCAGCAGCCGGGTGAAGCGGGCGCAGCTTCAGCTCTACGTTCAGGCGGCTAGTGGGCCTCATCCCTTGCCCGTGGCGATCTTTGAAGTGTCGCGGCCGTGGAAGCCCAAAGAGGTGACCTTCCAGCGGGCAGATAAGGAAAAGGCCTGGCTTAAAGAGGGATTGGCAAAGCTTGGGGCAGATATTGCCGCTCAGCCCGTTGCTCAGGGGGTACTTTTTGGGGAGCAGCGCTGGGTAGCCTTTGATATCACCAAGCTGGTGCAAAAGTGGGTGACCTTCCCTGAGAAGAACTATGGTTTGGTGATCAAAGCTGGTGGCGAGATCGCCGTCCAGTACGAGTTTCTCAGCTCTGAGTGGAAGCTAAACCCCGCTCTGCGTCCCAAGCTCTATGTGGAATGGGAACCGGCCCCCCCAACTCCTACGGTGACGGGGACGCCCCCTACCCCTACGCCGACGAATACACCCACGTTGACGCCGACGAGCACAGCCACCCCCACTCCCACGCGGGAGCGAGTCAAGATCGCCTTGCAGCAGGGCTTGGCCAATTATCAGGGGGTGAGCGATACCTACCTCGATCGCTGGAACCAATCCTCTGTTATGGGCCAGAACGCCACCTTTAGCGTGCGGCAGAATGGTATCCGCGTGGGGTTGATCCGCTATGACCTCTCGCGTGTGCCAGAGGACGCAATCCTGCTCGAGGCCAAACTGAACCTTTGGCTGGCCTACAGCAGCAACCCGGGGCGCATCGTTTTGCGGGCCTACCGTCTGCGTCGGCCTTGGAATGAGAGTGCAGCGAACTGGATCGAGGCGGATACAGGGGAGGCCTGGGCTTCTCCTGGGGCTGAGGGGATGGAGGACCATGACCCTGAGGTAGTGGGAGAGGCCGTTCTGGAGGGGGATCAAAAATGGATCAGCCTCGACATCAGCAAGGCTGTGCGCTATTGGTTGCAACATCCTGAGGAGAACTTTGGGCTTTTGCTGCGGAGCGAGGGAGGGGTGAGCGTTGAGCATCAGTTCGCCAGCTCCCAGTGGCGCCAACTTCACCAGCGGCCCAAACTTCTCTTGACCTATGAGCTCAAGCCCAAAGCTGTGGGGGCCGAGGAGCTCCCGCGAATGAAGCCTCTACAGTGGCTGGGGATAGGGGTTTTCGTGGCGGTGTTGGTATTGCTGCTGTTGGGGCGTAGACGTCCCCCTGCAGAGGGAGAGGATAGGGAGCTGGTGCGCTAGCCCCTCTGTAATTTGGCAAAGCTGGCCAGCAGGCGCTTAACGCCTTGGTTCTCAAAGGCGACGGTGACCTCTTCATCGTCGCCTACAATTTTGCTCGAAACCACTGTCCCTGGCCCAAAGGTGGGGTGTATCACCGTCTCGCCGGGGCGAAAAGTGGGTTGAGTGAGCTGAGGTCGCTTTGCTGCTTGGGGCACGGAGCGTGGTGCTGGCTGTGGAGAGGGCTTGCTCTTCTCCAAAGAGTT
>JAGGYI010000085.1 GCA_021162655.1 Anaerolineae bacterium | reverse complement strand
CGCCCGGCAAAAATAGCGTATAAGCTATCGTCAGGATAGCAAGGAGTACAAGCCCCCGGTTCATCTAGCGTTTTCGTCTTTACCCCGTAGGAGCGGGGTCTTATTCGGGCCGTTCCACACGGATGCGGACGGCATGGTAGTATCGCCCTCGAGGGCGGGCCATCACTTCTGCCCACATACCAGGGATCGCTCGGGCACGGCTCTCGTCGACAAAGGTGAGCTCGTCAACGATAAAGATTGTTTCGCCTACCGTCCAGGTTTCATTCTCAGTGTCGATCTCATGGATGAGGCCCTCAAAGCGGATCAGGCGTTCCCCCTCTTCAAGAACGCGAATGTGCTCAAAATAAAGGGACCCATCGGGAGAGATATGACCACTCACCTCCGCCAGTTTGCCTGGCTCAGGGGTACCCTCGATTTCGCTGTTTTCATCCACTCGGCCCTCCATCCCACCGATGACCCAGATGGCTCCCTCGTGGTTGATAGGATTGTTCTCCTGGATGGGACCCTCAAATTCAAAGCTGCTGGCCATCTCGGCGGGATCCAACACTCTGACGCTTACAGCCGAAACCCGTCTATTGGCGACAAGGTATCCTGTAACTTGGGCATAATAGCCGACGTTCGGAGAGTTAGAGACAATGGCCCGGCGATCGACTTGCACTTCGATTCCTGAAACTGTCCACGAGCCTTCGTAGGGGTCCTCGGGCAGCTCGTCGATCACTCCCCGGAACTCAAAGAGCTCCTCCTGAAGGACGCGAATGCGCCGTGCGATGAGCCTCTCTTCTTCGAGAAAGGCGATAACGACCACCCGCCGGCCAACAGAGGGGGTACCTTCAATGTCTGTTTCATTTGTTACAAGGATGCGGGTATCATCCACCCACAGCTCTCCTGGGAGCTCGCTGTAGGTGCTGGTGACGGTCCCCTCCACTTTTACTGTGATGGTTCGCGGAGGTGGTGAAGGGGTCGTTGGTCGAGGTTGTAGGCCCTTTGCTTCTCTGGGGCTCCTCTCAGCGGGGAGGCGATAGTGTGGCCCTCCATCTGGTAGGGGAGCCTTCCCATGGATGAGGCCATCGCGTGGGGCTGGCACTGCGATGCCCCCCGCCATGGTGGGCTCGAAGCCGAGCGCCCAGAGGCATAGGGCAAGCAAAGCATAGGTCATTGCACGCTTTATCCACGTTTCTTTTCTTTGCATCTCAAACTTGCTCCTAGGCGAGTTCTTGCCGCCTGACTCAAAAGTGCGCAAGGGATCGTCCCCTTGACTCCGGGGGTAATAACCAGCTTGGGCTGGGGGGTAGCCGTTCCCGCTTTGGCGGTGGCAGAGGGCTCCGGAGTGGCTGGAGCTGGCAGGGTCATCGTGCATGTTGGCTCCACCGTGCTCGTCCTCTGAAGGGCGGGTGTTTCTGTTGGGATCGCTGTCTCCGTGGGGAGAGCCTGCTCTGCCGTTGGTGTAGGCGAGGGCTTGGGCAGAGGCGTTGCGGTATAGGTTGCCGTCCAGGTTGGTGAAGGCTTGATGGTTTCCGTCCAAGTGGGTGTGGGCTCTGGAGTTGCCGTTGCCGAAGGTTTGGGAGCTTCTGTGGCAGTCGGGCTCGGGGATGCCTTGATCTTGATCACCTGGGCGAGAAGGGTGCCGTCTGGCTGGACCAGGGCCTCCACCTCAGCCAAGGCTCCCTCTATAGGATCTCCTTCGATGGTAGTTTCCGCAGAGATGTGCACGCTCTGCCCAGCAATCACCCAAGTGTTTGCAGAGATGGATTGAATGATGCCCGTAAAGTGCACTTTGCGAGGCTCGATGCTGATCTCCAGGGCAACGAGTCTACCATCGGCGTATTCGTTGGCCTTCACATGGGCCAGGGCCCCCACCTGAGGCGTCCCTTTGATGGTTGTTTCTTCCGTAATAAAGACCTGCTTTCCCGCGATCGTCCAACTCTGTTGCCCAATGGCTGAGATAACTCCGCTGAACTCTCTGGGTTGTGGAGGTTGCTCTGGGCCGCGGATGACGATGATCTCTCGGGCAATGAGTTTGCCCGAAGAGGTTTTGATGGCTCGGACGACGGCCCAGCCGCCTATTTGCGCGGGAGCCTTGCTCTGATTGAGTCGCGTGGAAGGCGCAAGGGCCACCCGTTGCCCACTGACGACCCAATAGCCTCCGCCGATCTCCTCAATGGTCCCTTCAATGCGGACGTGGATCTCCCTCGGTGGAGGCACTGGCGTGGCGGTAGGTGGAGGTGTCAGGGTCGGTGTGGGTTTGCTTGTCGGGCTCGCCGTCGCCGTGGGCGAGGGGAGGGGTGTCTTTGACGAGGCGACCGTCGCCGTCATCGGGGGCAGTGCCGTGGGCGAGGGAGAAGGAGCCTTTGTTGGCTTGGCCTTCCGTTTTGTGGGCCTGGGGGTAGGCCGGCGCTCTGCTGGTGGCGTGGCCGTGGGAGCAGGGCGAGTGGGTTTGATCTCCAGGGCCAGGGTGGGTTGGGTGCGCACAGCTAACGCTTTGGCGGCCAAGGTGCCATCTGGTTGAGTCTGTGCAACGATCTTTACTTCAGCTCCTACGACAGGTTGAGGAACCTCTCCCCCTTCTGGCAAGCGCACAGGGATGCCTTGCACGATGATGGTCCCATCGACCACTTGGTCTACCGTTCCTTCAAAATCGACCTCTACCTGGCGGCCCTGCGCAATGACTTTTTTAACCTCCTCAATACGCCGTTCGGAGAGCTTGCGTTGCAGTTCGGCGCGTTCTTGGGCATCAAAGGTGAGGAGGAGCATCATTTTCTCTGAAGCACGCTTGATGCCATAGAGAGGATCTCCTGGGAGGCTATTCGCAGAGACGATGCTGCCTCCCATAAGGCCTCCGATGATGAGGAAAAGGGTTAGCCCAATGGTGATGAGCCCTCGAAGCAGTGGAGAACGCCCAAATCCAAACCACTGTTGGAGGGGCCGGCGTCGTTTCTGCTGGCGTTTTACTACTGCCGAGAGGAACTGGGCCCGCATCCGAGTACGGAGAGCTTTGGGGAGCGTGTCGACCTTTGGGGCATGCTGCAGTGCCAAAGCAGCCCGCAAAAGGGGCTCTATGGCGGCACGCTCCTGAGGGGAGAGCCCTTTTAGGCACTCTTCGAGTTCTTGCCCTCTTTTTAGGCATTCCAAACGTTCATCAAGGATATTCTCAAGCCTTTTCGGCATTCCCGATCTCTCCGTCTCTTTCGAGATAGCGGCGCATGGCCCCTAGAGCCCGATACTGTAGTGATTTGATGGCTCCCTCGGTTTTCCCCATCACTTTGGCCACCTCAAGGTTGCTGAACCCCTCAAAGAATTTGAGGATGATTACGGTGCGCTGTTCTACGGTAAGGTAGGCGAGCGCCTGCCGGATCGATTCTGCCTCGATCTTGTTCTCTACATTCGTTACAGGATCCTCTTTCGCTGAAACCCATCTCTCATCCAGAGGCAGGAATTTTTCATGGCTGCTGCGTCGAAAATGGTCAACTACTGCGTTGTGAGCGATCCTGTAGAGCCAGCTGGAGAAAGAGCTGTGCCATGATTTAGCGGACTTGATGGCATCTAGCATCTTGGTAAAGACGTTAGAAGTCAGGTCCGCCGCGAGCTCTTCGTCGCCGACTTGATAGAGAATATAGGAATAGATTTTGCCCGAGTAGCGATCATAGATTTCCGCTAGTGCAGCTGGATCGTATGTCTGCGCTCTCTCGAGCAGTGCTCTCTCATCGACAGATTGCATATGAGAGCTTCTCTCCCTAAGAGACGTATCGCTCTGGCAAAAGATACGCTTCCTTTAAAAAAATCTGACAAGATTCTGACCTTTTCTTGAAACCTTGGGGCCAAAGTGGATGCGCATGGGGGGAGGGCTTTGCGTACCAGAGCATACACACATTACCATAGGGGCTTGCCTTTTGTCAATTAATGGCTATGAAAAAAGGGGCCCTGGAGGACCCCTTTTCTTCTCTTGCCAGGTCAGTCTATCTTCAGGTCAAATAGGCGCGCGGCGTTTTCATAGTAAACCTTGCGTAGCACCTCATCGGGCAAGTAGAGGCCATAGATCTTCCAGCGCCCTTGGGGAGGGATGTCTGCACCGGGAGCATAGTCAAAGTATTCGTCTGCTGTCTCAAGGAAGCGAAAGTGTACCTGGTACATGGGGATGGTGGGGCGCTGATCGGTGCCAAAGAGGATACGGTCGGCGTACTTGATGAACCAGGCCCTGGCTGAATAGGGGGCACGTCCTAGCTCTGCGATCCGTGCCGAGATATCGGTATAAAAGTTGGGGTATTTATCCATCATCTGGGAGACGAACCCCAGGTTCTCTGGATAGCAACCCACGTGAGCTGTGATAAAGGTCGTCTGGGGGTGGGCTTCGATGAGGCGATAGAGGGAGGCGATGAGCTCCTCAAAGCTGGGGAACTCGGGCCCGTAAAAGTGCCAGTCTGGGCGTCGGTGTAGCTCATCCCAGCGCTCGTTGAAGCGATCCAAGGGGCGGAAGAAAGCGACGGGGTCGGCTGTGTGAATCAGCACAGGGATGCCCAATTCGCCGGCTTTATCCCACAGGGGGGCAAGACGAGGGTCATCGGGCATCACCAAGTTCCCCTCAACATCGCGAATGCGGAGCCCCAGTTCTTTGAATACCTTGAGCCCCTTGGCTCCAGCCTCCACATCGGCCTCGAGCTGGGCCACGGTTCGTTCGATCCAACCAGGGGCGCCTACGCCTGTCCAGTTTACGTTGCAAAAAGAGAGAAAACGTCCAGGGTAGGCTTGGTCGAGGGTCTCAAGGTTCTTTTTGAGGATTTCGCCAGTGCTTTGGCCGGCGCCGAGGTTGACGATCGCGCGCACGTTCAGCATGTCCATTTCGCGGATGAGCTGGTCCAAGTCTACCTCTTGCATCCGCGGGTGCTCAGCGGGAAGATGGTTGTGGGCATCGATGACGGGGAACTTGGCCCGAGCAACATGGTGCTCGGGGACGACGAGCTCTGAGCGGGGCTGAAAGTCCTCTACAAGCAAGTCTGTGGTTTTACTTTCGGGTTCGGAGCCAAGGATTACGTCCGTCATGGGAAAACCTCCTTTGTTTGCAGCTATCCGTTGGCGGTATAGATGGGTTCAATCGGTGAAAGCTGCCCTGTCTTCAAAGAGTCCAGGGTTTTCAGGCAGAGGTTCACCGTCTCACACGATTCTTCTGGAGGGCAGCGCTGAGGCGAATCCTGCTGGAGAATGCATTGGATAAAGTAGCGAATCTCGTTGAGGTAGGCTGTGCGGGAAGGGGGAAGTTCAGGGCATTCGGGCTCTTCTTTGTCTGCATAGTAGACGCGCAGGGTGGGGCGCTGTGTGCTGTCATAGAAGAGGAAAGCCCTCTCGAAATGTGCTTCATAGCGGGCGGTAAAGGGAATGCGTGCAGTTGTCCAGTGGGCTGTGGCACTCACTTGGAGGCCTGGGCCATAGTCCAAGTTGGTGGACACATAGTCATAGTTGAACAGTGCGCCTCGGTTTTGGTTCCCTTGGGCATAGATCCGTCGGGGCAGCCCTAGTAAGTATTGGCAAAAATCCAGATCATGTACGTGAAGATCAAAGATTACGCCGCCACTCTGTTCGTTTGAGCGCATCCACTGCTTCCCAGGGGTGAGCCCTTGGCGGCTGAGGTGCAAAGAGAGAAGCCTCCCCACCTTGCCATTGCGGACGAGTTGGGCAAGGTACTCATACTCGGGCCAAAAGCGAACGCAGTGGGCAATCATGAGGAGCTTGCCGTTCGCCTGGCTTTCTGCGAGCATGGCCTGGCTGTCCTTCAGGGTAAGGGCCATGGGCTTCTCACAGAGAGAGTGCACCCCGGCTCGTAGGGACGCGATGACCGCCTCTTTGTGGGCGCTGGTGGGTAGGCAGATGTCCACCATGTCGACCATGCCACTCGTGACCAGCTCACGATAGTCCTGGAACCAGCGTACCTCTTGTACGGGGATCTCAAAGAGGGAGGCCAGGGAGGAATCGTGACGGAGTTGCTCGCTGCGGATGTCGGCGACGGCCACCACCTGGGCCTCTGGGATCTTTGCATAGTAGCTGAGACGTCCTCGGCCCATTCCACCTAGGCCGATGATTCCAACGCGTAACATGATGTATTATGCTCCCTTGAAAGATGAAACCAGAAGGGATTTTACTCCCATTTGTCAAGGGTGCCAACGCGAAACGGTATGTTTTTTGCTTCCCCTGGCCTCTGGTATTATGATAGGAAAATCCAAAAAGGAGAGATTGTCGATGACGGTTGTGCAGGTCGTCCCCGGGGTCTGTGGGCTAGAGACTCGGATTGTTGCCCGGGCTGATGAGATGTTTCGGGTCTCGCTAGAGATTACCTCCGCTTGCGAGCGTGTTCAGGAGCTGGGCCAGCGGCTGAGGCAGCTTTCGGCCCTGGAGGAGCTGCGGGCGACGATAGCAGAAACATGTACCTACAAGACGGCGGCCGAATGCCGATTACATGTTTCCTGTCCAGTGCCTTCGGCTATCTTGAAGGCAGTGGAGGTGGCGGCGGGGATGGCTCTCCCAGCGGATGTGCACATGCGCATTAGCAAGGATTGAACTCTAGGGAAGAAAAGAGGGGGACCAGCCAAGAAAGGCTGGTCCCCTTTTGCGTCTGTGAATGCTCACTCAGGTTGGCAGATGGAAATGGGACAGCAGCAGAGGCCGAGGGTGCCGTTCCCCGTGTGGGCCCCCAGCACAGGAGAGATTGCGGTGGTGCGCAGTTTGACAATCTGAAGGTATTGGGGGAGGAGCTCCCGAAGGGTTTGCGCTTTATCTGGGCAGGCGGCCGCCATGACGATCGCCTGGATAGGTTCGTCCCCTAGCCAGTCGCGCATGATCTCTACCATACGCCGCAGGGCCCGAGAAGAAGTGCGCACACGTTCCAGGCCGTCGATGCGGCCGTCTTTGAAATAGAGAAGGGGTTTGAACTGAAGGAGCGAACCTAAAAAGGCTGCTGCTCCCCCTATCCGCCCTCCTTTGTAAAGGTATTCCAAAGTGTCGACGACAAAGAGGGTCTTCTGTCCCTCGATAACGGCTTGGGCAGCTGCCACTGCCTCATCAAGGGTAGCGCCCCTCTCTAGGGCTTGGACGACGGCTTCGATGGTGAGAAGGTGCCCTCCTGCTCCACAACGAGTATCAACGACGCGCACAGGAGGATCGCCAAGCTTTTCTGCGGCCAAATGGGCCGAGTTAATGGTGCCGCTGATCTCTGCGGAGAGATGGACAGAGATAATCCCCTCGACCCCTTCCTGGGCCAGCTCCTGGTAGACCTGCAGGAAATCTCCTACAGAGGGTTGGGAGGTAACGGGCAGAGGATCACAATGAGGCAGACGAGCATAGAACTCCTCAGGGGTGATGTCTATGCCGTCGCGGTAGGTTTTCCCTTCCATCTCTATATAGAGGGGCACGATGCGGATGCGATGTTGATGGATATATTCGGGGGCAAGCCCTGCCGTGCTGTCGGAGACGATCCCAATCGGCGACATGGTTTCTCCTTACAAAGTGATAGAAACTTTATCAGCGCTTGCCAGCCAAGAACGTTGCGAAGCCCCCCACTAAAAGCCCTCCATCACGGAAAGGTCCACGATCCCTTTGGTTAGGTTGCCGATAGCCTGGAGCAAGCCCAGGCGATTCTTTCGTAGCTCCTCCTCTTCGGCCATAACGAGGACGTCGTCAAAGAAACGGCGAATGTGGGGTTTAAGATCTTCGAGCACTTGGAAAAGGGTGTCGATCGAGCGTTCCGCGCGGAGGCGGGTTTCGGCTTCTTTATAGGCTTGATAAAGCGCTTTGGTTGCAGGTTCAACAAAGAGGGAAGGGTCTACTTCATAGAGCTCTGGCTGGTCTCGAGTGATGCGCACACAGCGGGCAAAGGTATCGAGGAGCTCCTGCCAGTCCTTGCGCTGCACCCAAGGGAGAAAGGCCTCTAGTGTACGATAGGCTTGGTAGGGATTATGCCCTTGTTCGTGGAGTACGGCATCGACCATATCGTGGCGGAATCCCCTCTCTAGGAGGTAGACACGGAAGCGGCGTAGGATGAAATTCTGGACGTCTTGAAGAACCTGTTCCTCTACCTGCACGGGGAGCAGTGTCGCCGCTTTGCTGAGCGCTAGCGGTAGTTCTAGCGAGACGCCCTTTTCGACGAGAAGTTGAACGAGCCCCAGAGCTGCTCTCCGAAGGCCCCAAGGATCCGCCGCCCCTGAAGGCCGAATGCCCACTGCAAAGAGCCCGGTGAGCGTATCCCAGCCGATCTGCCAGCCCTACAGTGAGCCCTATTTTGCTCTCTGGAAGACGGTCTCCCATAAAGCGGGGGAGGTAGTGCTCCTCGATGGCCTGGGCCACCTCCTGGGGTTCGCCGGAAAGAAGGGCATAATGGTGCCCCATGATACCCTGGAGGGAGGTGAGCTCGATGACCAGCTGAGTAGCAAGGTCGCTCTTGCAGAGGGAGGCAGCTCGTTTGGCGGCCTCTAGTTCCTTGGGGCTAAGCCCGAGAAGCTCACCCAATTGGGGAACAAGCTGTTCCAATCGCTTGACCTTATCGAGCATTGAGCCCAGCTGCTCTTGAAAGGTGAGGGTAGAAAGGCGCGGAGTAAAGCTCTCCAGGGGCCTCTTTGTATCTGCCTCGTAGAAATAGGTAGCGTCGGCATAGCGCGCCCGAAGCACCTCTTCGTTCCCATAGCGCACGGCGTCTACATCTAGATCGCTCCCGTTGGCGATAGTGATAAAGTAAGGCAGAAGCTTGCCCTCACGGAGTACGGGAAGGTAGCGCTGGTGCTTGCGCATCACTGCGAGGAGCACCGCATCGGGAAGACGGAGATAGGCAGGATCAAAGCTTCCACGGATGGCCAGAGGATATTCTACAAGGTTGGCTACCTCGCGGACGAGGTCCGGGTCTTGCCCTAGCTGTCCTCCTACCTCGGCTGCCAATGCCTTGGCCTGTGCGAGGAGGCTTTCCTCTCGGGCAGAGACGCGCAGCATGATCCCCGCTTTTTCCATCACTTGGAAGTAGCTGCGCGCATCAGGAATGGTGAGTGAAGGCGAGTTTTGCGAGCGAATACCTCGGGAGGTATTCCCACTGCGCACGAGCGCGTATTCAAAGGGAATGACTTTGTCTTCCAGGAGGGCGACGAACCAGCGCAAAGGGCGCGAGAAGCTTACGCCACTGGCATTCCAGCGCATGCTTTGGGGGAAGCGCAACGAGGCGATCACCTGGGGAAGAGCTTGGGCCAGGAGCGCGCTGGCTTGGCGGCCCTCTTCCTTGAGGATGGCCACAACATATTCCTTGCCGTTGAACTCTCGGCGTTGTAGCTCGCTCACCTGGATGCCTCGGCTGCGCGCAAAGCCCTGGGCGGCCTTGGTGGGCTTGCCCTCCTCGTCGAAAGCGATGTTCACCGCCGGCCCACGGACGACGATCTCCCGATCTTCCTGACGGGCAGCCAGCCCTTGCACGTAGGCAACGAGGCGCCGCGGAGTGCCCATGACCTCCAAAGATTGATAGGCCAGACGGGCTTCTTGGAGGGTTCGGGTGAGGTTTTGCTCTAGTTGCTCTAGAGCCAGGTCAAGGTCAGCAGCTGGGAGCTCCTCTGTGCCGATCTCGAGGACAAAGTCAAAGGGGCCTTCCCCTGCTGGCTGTTCCGCCTCTGGCAAGGGGGCAGGTTTGCTGACGGGGATGGAGAATTTGTCTTTGAAGGGATGCCCTAGCTCTTTGCGCTGTTGCACATAGAGAGCGGCCACCTGGCGGGCCAGGTTGCGCATACGCACAAAGTAGCGGGCTCGCTCGGTGACGCCGATGGCTCCGCGGGCATCGAGGACGTTAAAGATGTGTGAGCATTTGAGTACATAATCGTGGGCGGGCATCACCAGCTTGCGGGCGAGGGCGTTTTTGGCTTCCGCCTCGCAGAGGTTGTACATCTGGCGGAGGTTCTCCACGTCGGCCACTTCAAAGTTGTAGGTGCAATGTTCGATCTCGCCTTGGAGGTGCAGCTCTCCATAGGTGATGCCGTCGTGCCAGCGAATTTCTGGAAATGTGCGGACGCCCTGGAGCACCATGACGATACGCTCCAGGCCGTAGGTGATCTCTACCGAGACGGGCTCAAGCTCAAGCCCGCCAGCCTGTTGAAAATAGGTGTATTGGGTGATCTCTTGGCCATCCAGCCAGACCTCCCAGCCGAGTCCCCAGGCGCCTAGAGCAGGGGATTCCCAGTTGTCTTCGACAAAGCGCACGTCGTGTACTCGAGTATCGATGCCCAGGGCACGGAGGCTCTCCAGGTAGAGCTCCTGGGGGTTGCCTGGGTCGGGCTTGAGGATAACCTGGTACTGATAATATTGCTGCCAGCGGTTGGGATTTTCCCCATAGCGCCCATCAGCAGGGCGTACTGAGGGCTCAACATAGGCCACGTTCCATGGTTCGGGGCCCAGCACCCGTAGGACCGTGGCGGGGTTCATTGTGCCGGCCCCCACCTGAACGTTGTAGGGCTGCCAGAGAAGACAGCCATGATCTGCCCAGAATTCGTTCAAGCGCATGATGACGTCTTGGAAGTCCATCCGCACCCCCTGGCTGAGTTCTCTAGTGTAAGGGACTGTATGCGCAAAGAAAGGGCCTGTCAAATCCTTGCCCCTGGGTTGCTGGGTGAGGGGCCTTTTAAGCTGCGTTCTCGCTCCAGGGCGCGCAACTCTCGCCGTAGCCGACGGAGAAAGGCTACTGACTTGAGCTCACGCTCGAGGATGTATTCGATATAGTGTTGGAGAAGCGTTTCCACTTCGGCGTGGGTGCCCTCGTGCAAGCGTAAATTGCGTACCTCGGCAGCGCTCCGAGTGCTGAGATAGCGCAGCACCTTATGAGCGTTTACCGAGAGGGCCTTGGCTGAGGGTTCCTGTGTGCCGCAACGGTGGCAGAGCACTCCTCCCAGTTCGGCACTAAAGAAATTCTCCACTGCTTGGAGGGGAGCTAGGCAACGCACGCAGGTGAAAAGCTCTGGCTGATAGCCGCTGAAGCGCAGGAGGCGTAATTCAAAGTAGCGCATCCAAAGGCGTAGGTCCCTTTCTTGGGCGAACCAATGCAACGCTTGAAGCAACAACCCATAGGGCTCGGAGGATTCTTCTCCTTCTTGGATAAAGCTGTCGACCAGCTCGGCTGCATAACAGGCATAGGTGAAGCGCAGCAGGTCTTCGCGGAGCGGTTCCAAGCTTTCCAAGCTTTCCGCCTGGGTGATGATATAGAAATTGCGCCCTCGGGCCAGCATGAGCTGGCTGTGGGCAAAAAGCTCCAGGTGCCCTGCTTTACGGCTGGTGGCCCGACGGATCCCTTTGGCCAGGGCTGTAATTTTGCCTCCGGGGGTGAGTAGCGTCAGGATGCGGTCGGCCTCTCCATAGTCTCTTTGGCGGAGGACGATGCCCTCGGTGCGAAAGAGGCGTTCCTGACGCATGGGAACCCCTCCTACGTCCTTCCTTGTAAACGCGCAAGGACCTGTTCAACCACGGTGCGAATCAGAGCTTCTTGTTGAGAGAGAGGTTCAAGCTTCTGAGGAGTTTGGTCACCAGAGAGCCCCTCGCAAGCTTGGCAGAGAGCGCAGTCTGGGCCGGCGAAGTGGCGCTCGGGCCCAAGAAGCTGATCGCGTTTGGCGCTGAGCTTGCGCACTTCGTCGATGGGCAGCGTTTGAACTCGGCCCAAAAGGCGGGCGATGAGCAGCACCAAGGCGGTGTTCTCGACCTTTTCCATCTTGGTGTAGGCGTCCATGGGAGAGCTACCTACCGTTAGGGCCCCGTGCCGGTCGAGGACGAGTGCGTCATGCTCACGGATGAGATCACGGATGACGAGGGGCACATCGGCCGAGGTAGGGGTAGCGTACTTGGTCGTGACGATCGTCCCGATGTTGACGAGCGTTTCGGGTAGGATGCAGGGGGCCAACGAAACCCCAGCCACGGTGAGCGCGGTGGTGATGGGAGGATGAGCATGCACGACGGCGCGGATATCTGGCCGTTGTCGGTAAGCCTCCAGATGGGTGCGCAGTTCAGCTGAGGGCTTGTAGCCATTGTGCGGCGCGATCGTTTCTGGAGCGAGCTGCCCTCGGAGATCGGTGACAACAAGGTCCTCTTCTGTGAGGAGCCCTTTGCATACCCCGCTGGGGGTGGTGATGAGATACTCTTCCCCCCAGCGCACCGAAACGTTCCCATCAGTGGCAGCGATGAGATTTTTTTGATACATCAGATGGCAAACCTGCACCACTTGCTGGCGCAGAGTATCCTGTTCCCTCATATTGAGCATCTTTCTTCCTCTAAGGGGTGGGTGCTTCTTGGATGATCTTGACCCCCGAACTAGCTCCCAGCCGGTTGGCTCCCGCGGCGATCATCGCAATAGCTTTTTCATAGCTGCGGATGCCGCCCGCGGCCTTGACCCCAAACTTTGGGCCCACCGTGGCACGCATGAGGGCAACGTCCTCTACGGTTGCCCCTCCTGGGCCAAAACCGGTGGATGTCTTGCAAAAGTCGGCCCCCGCTTCAACGATGAGCAGGCAGGCGAGAACTTTTTCCAAATCTTCCAAGAGGGCTGCTTCGATGATCACTTTGCAGAGGGCGCCCTTTTGATGGCAGGTGCGGGCCACGGCGGCGATGTCTTCGCGAACAAGGTCAAAGTCCTTTGCTTTGAGGGCGCCAATGTTGAGGACCATGTCAATCTCTTGGGCTCCCTGGGCGATGCACTTGGCTGCCTCAAAGGCTTTTACTTCGCTCAAAGTGGCTCCCAGGGGAAAGCCTACCACGGCACAGACTGGTATACTGCTTCCTTGGAGCTGCTGAACGCAACGGGCCACGTTGTGGGGGTTCACGCAGACCGAGGCAAAACGATATTCCCGGGCCTCAGCGCAGAGCTTGTCGATCATCGCCGGGGTCGCCTCGGGCTTGAGGAGGGTGTGATCGATCATTGCAGCCAATGCGCTCGCTCCCAGTTGTATCTCTCTGGGCTGGGGCGGATGGGCTTTGAACTCTTGGAGGACTTTTTCTGCCTTTTGAATGAGTTCGGTGGACATTTCTCTAGGCCTCACTTTCCTAGGAGCCGGGAGGGCGATTCTCTGTCTCTAGCTCATCTCCCAAGCGAGTCTTGGGGAAGGGATCGGGGAGAAGATCCCTGAGGGAGGTGATCCATGTATGGCCAGCAGTATCGGCGATGAGAATGGGCATGTCGGTGACGAACTCGCTCAGCACCTGGCGGCAGGCTCCACAGGGGACTGCCCCCGAATCCGTGACGATTACCAGGGCGATAAAGTGGTGTTCGCCTGCAGAGACTGCGTTCCATACAGCCACCCGTTCCGCGCAGACACTCAGCCCATAGGAGGCGTTCTCAACGTTGCAGCCTGTAAAGATGCGCCCAGAGGCTGTACGGATGGCGGCCCCCACGGCGAACTCGGAATAGGGAGCGTAGGCATGGCGCCGAGCCTCGGTGGCAGCGGCGATGAGGGCTCGCCATTCGAGGGGGAGCCGCTCCTTGGGGACGATTTCATGCCTCTTCATCTGGCTTGTTCTCCTCTGTGTGTTGGCCCTTGTTGCGGGCGGGTACCCCGTAAACGAGGGCCCCGTCGGGCACGTCGTGGGTGACTACGGAACCCGCACCAATTTTGGCTCCTCTACCCACTCGGACGGGGGCGACCAGCATGGTCCCACTGCCGATAAAGGCCTTAGCCCCGATGATTGTGCGGTGCTTCCGTTCCCCGTCATAGTTACAGGTCACTGTGCCTGCGCCGATGTTGGTCTTCTCACCCACCTCCGCATCGCCGATGTAGCCAAAGTGGGCCATCACAACCCCTGCCTCTAGCCGAGCGTTCTTGACCTCGCCAAAGTTGCCCATATATACCCCCTTGCCCAGCGAAGCACCTGGGCGGAGGTGCCCAAAGGGGCCGATGTGCACCTCTTTTTCTAGGGTTGCCTCTTCGATAACCGAGGCCAAGATGGTGCAGCGGTCGCCGATTTGCGCGTCGCGGATGAGGGTGTTAGGCCCCAGGATGCAGTTCTCTCCGATGGTGGTATTTCCTTGGATCACGGTGTTGGGGTAGATGATAGTATCACGGCCGATCTTCACGGTGGCTTCGATATAGGTGCTTTCGGGATCGATCATCGTGATCCCTGAGAGCATCAGCTCCTCATTGATGCGTTGACGGAGGATGCGTTCACTGCGGGCGAGGTGCACGCGGTTGTTCACCCCTTGGACCTCGCTGACGTCGGTGATCGTCAGTGCCTCTACCCGCTTCCCCTCTTCCACGGCAAGGCCGATCATGTCTGTAAGATAGTATTCTCCCTTTGGTTGGGTGAGGGGAACGTCGGGCAGGCGTCGCCAGAGCCAATCGGCATCGAAACAATAGACGCCGCAATTGAGCTCTTTGATGGCCAGGATTTCAGGAGTGGCGACGGCCTCTTCGACGATGGCTTTTACCTGGCCGTTCTCATCACGGACGACCCGGCCAAAACCCATCGAGTCCTCTGATTCGACGCTCAGCATCGTTACGGCGGGCTGCCGTTCCCTATGTAGAGAGACCAGGCGCTCGAGGGTTTCGCGGCGGAGGGTGGGCATATCGCCATAGAGGACGAGCACGTGCTTGGCTTTGCCTTCTAAGAGAGTGCGGGCCTGCATGACGGCATGGGCTGTGCCCAACCGCTCAGCTTGGAAGGCGTAGAGCACCTCTGGCCCTACAGTCTCTTTGACGGCTTCAGCCCCGTTGCCAATGACGAGGACGATGGGCTCTGCCCCCAGGGCTTTGGCGTTGTTCACCGACCAAAGCACCATTGGCAGCCCTCCCACGCGGTGGAGCACCTTGGGGAGAGAGGATTTCATCCGGGTTCCTTGCCCGGCAGCGAGGATTACGGCGGCAAGCTCTGATTTCATCCTTGATCCTCCCAAAGAAAAATAGCCAAGTCCTCTCGTGCGTTGCGCCGACGGACTTGGCCTCCTATCTCCTTGGTCCACTTGGGTCGCACAGGAAAAACCCACGGATGATAGGCTGGGGCGGAAGGATTCGAACCTCCGAATGGCGGCTCCAAAGGCCGCTGCCTTACCGCTTGGCGACGCCCCAACACAATGCTATTCTAGCACAAATGAGGATGCCTGCCAAATGAAAAAGGGGTCCTGTGGCTCTTGTGTTTAGCTGGCGAGGTCGGCCATCCGGGTTAGGCAGGCCAGCCATGTTTGCATCGCTTCCCAGGCCTCGTGACTATCGCGCAAAGGAGATTCTACATGGGCCACACGAGTATTACGGAATCGATTGACTTTATTCAAGCAATCATAGAGTGCGTTGAACCGGGGAGCAGAGAATACCCGTTCCACGATTTGCCAAATGCCGCCTGCCCCCCAACCTCCTTGCTGGGCATAGTCCAAGCAAAAGAGCAACGTTCCCAGGCGTTGAATGAAACGTCCGTATGCTAGGTTAGCCTGCAAGTAGCGCTGGTTTCTCTGTAATAGCGCCCTTTTGCGCTGGGGGAGACCCTCCAATGGGGGGTCAAAGAGGGCGGAGAGCTCTCTTTCTTGTGAAGGAAGAGAGGGTTTAATGTACTTTTCTAGGAGGCGCAAAGCGTATTCGTCTAGAGGACGCAGCAGCGGTTGAAAAGCATGAGCATAGTCTGGCTGGCCTGAGCGTACGGCGTAATCCAAAAGGAGCACAGCCTGCCGCATTAGGTCTTCTATCTCGGCGGGTGGTTGGTCAACTCCAGCGGCCTGTAGGGTCTTGCGGAAGGTCTCCTCCGCCCGATCACGGGCAGTGGCTTCCTCTAGGGGCAACGCCATCTGTTGTGTTTTCAATTCTCGAAGTAGAGCGTCAAGGGATGGCTCACAGGCGTGAGATAATTCCTCTATACTGGCAGCAGCACTTTGTTGAAAGAGGTGATAGGGCACATAGAGGTAGCGCCATTTGACCTCTTTGCTTGAAGCCGCCTTACACCACTCGACGGCAGCCGCGGCCTTTAGGGGCACCAGCGCGTCCTGTCGCCCTTTCAGCTCAACGAGGTAGTATGAACCTCCTTGCGTTCGCACGATGAAATCGGGCACGTACAGCGCGCGATGGCCGTCGGGCTTGAGATAGTCGATCATCAACTTTTGTGGCCCGGCATTCTTGGCAAAGGCGATCACATCCTCTGCAATGTCCAAAAAGTCGGTAAAGGCTTGTTCAAAATCGTTGTCACAGGGTACGAGGTTGAACATTGTGCGCTGGGCAGGCACAGCAGGACGCTTCTCGTTACTGGTTGCCTGGTAGGGCTTCCAGGTGGAGAGGCGTTGCCCACGGCTGAGGCGAGTGCGCTTTTGTTTTCTAACGGTTTTGGCAAGGATGAGAGGAGTAAAGGTAGCTCGAATGTGCTCCATTACATCCAGATCGCGCATGCGGTGATCCACTTCGCCGCTGTATAGATCCACAGGACGCTCAAACAGAACTTTGGAGATGAATCGCTCTACCAAAGGGGCTAACAATTGATGCGGATTGCTGATGCGGCAAGCCCGCCCCAACATTTGAGCAAAGTAGGCCGGTGCCGACCAGGCATTGTTCAATAATCCGGCATCCAGTTTCATCGTTGCTACAATCTCATCGGTGAATAGATGCCGTTCTTTGTACTCAATTGGGCCTTCTTTTTTCTTGCCGATTGGCAACGGCTGAAAGTTGGCTTGAAAGTAGTCGCGAATTTCCTCAAAGGTCAGTCCTTGCAATTCGTTGGTGGTCTCGATGGCGTCAGAAATGAGGGGAATCTCGATCTCCAGATCTTCTACCGGCTTGTGCTCATGATCTACAAAGATCGTGACGGTCTGCTTGAACACCTCGCGAACGGGCAGGACAGCGATGTCTAGCCCCTCTTGTGCCAGTTCATCTTCGTAGAGCTTCCGAAAGGCTGGATGCTCGATAACCGTAACCATCTCTGGGATCTCGCCCAGGGGGAACATACGCCGCAGACCGCGCCCCAGGGTTTGCTCAGGCAGAATGCCCGACTTGGCCGAATAGGGGCGCAGCGGCACGATGGTGGTCACGTTGCGCACGTCCCAGCCCTCGCGCAGCATCATCACCGAAACCACGCAGCGAAACTTGCTATTGGGGCTATCCAGCTCACGAGACATCTCGCGTAGGGCGCGCAGGTCTTCGGGTTTCATTGCGGCTTCATTCTCAACAAATTCTCTAAAGGTTTTCCCTCCGCGGGTGACCCTTCTAATGCGCCCCTTCAAGCGAGTATGAATGTTCAGTACGCGTCCCTTGAGCAGGGGAAAGGCATCACTATCTAGGTAGGAGGCGATCTCGTTGGCAGCGCGTGCGCTTTCGGTCATCACAAACAGGATCGGCTTGCGGACTTTGCTCAGTTCCTCGTAGCTCTTTGCGTAGCGTGCATAGCCCAATTGCAGGTGCATGGCGTAACGTTCGTAGGCTGGGGCTCGCTTGTCACCACGCACGCGGAGTTCGTTCGACTCGCCCAAGACGGGGACTTTGACGATGCCTGCATCCACGGCTTCGCCTAGGGGGAAATCCACCACAATGTGCTGAAAGAACGAACCATCGTTGTGCTTAGGTGTGGCGGTAAAGTCGAGCTGCAGGCATAATCCTTGGTTGCCGCGCTCTAGGCTCTCATCGTGCAGGGCCTCGATGGCACGGTTCCAGGCCAAGTCGGGATCGTGCAGGTGATGGGCCTCGTCGTTGAGCACCATCAGCCGCGGATGGGCGGTGATGCGCTGACGCAGGTTCTCGCCGGTATCCAGTGCCCGCCCGCGCACCACCTTTGGCCCAAAGATGGCAGAAACGGCATCATCGGGCTCCTCATCCCGGTCGCCCCGACTGGGGTAGAGGCGATGGATGTTGGTTAGGTAGATGGCCCCAGTGGTCGTTGTGCCGCCCGGCCCGTCTTGCAGCACTACCTCCATTTGAAAATCGCTCCGCCACTCCTCGGGAATGAGGGGATCTTTGTAAAAGATGGCACAGTTTTCAAAGTCGTCTTTCAAGCGCTCGTAGACGGTCAGGTTGGGAGCGATGACCACGAAATGCCGGGCCAGATCAGAGCCTGGCTCGTAGAGGCTGTGGAAGTAGCTCCAGACGATGGCCAGGGTCATGATTTTGGTCTTGCCTGCACCGGTGGCG
>JAGGYI010000244.1 GCA_021162655.1 Anaerolineae bacterium | reverse complement strand
ATCACTTGGGGGGATGAGAGCGTTGTGTGATAGCAAGTAGAGGTTTCCTTCTAGCGGTAGGATAAAGGAAGGCCAAAAGTGCATATCGCCACTGTGTGCCAGGGTGCCCTATGTAGTGGTCAGAACAGGCAAAAGCGGGCTTGCAGGCCCCACTGCCTGTTTTTTTTATTCCTTTGAAGCCTAGAAAGGAGGGAACAAAAAGCTAAAGCAAAGAGACAAGGCAAGGCAGGTGTTTCTTCCCTTTCCCATGTAAGAGAGGAGTAGACGAGATGGCAAAAAAGTTCAGTCGTAGGGATTTTCTGAGCGTTGCCGCGCTAGCTACCGTCGGCTCGGTGTTGGCGGCCTGCAAGCCCCAAGTGGTCAAAGAGACGGTCGTCGTCGAAAAGCCGGTGGAAAAGGTCGTCACCAAAGTGGTCAAGGAGACGGTCGTCGTCGAGAAACCGGTGGAAAAGGTCGTCACCAAGGTGGTCGAGAAGGAAAAGGTCGTCACCAAGGTGGTCAAGGAGACGGTCGTCGTCGAAAAGCGCCCCAAGATGCGGGTTCTCCACCGCCGCGAGTACTTTAAGGAGATGGAGATCCTCTTTGAAAAGGCCGTCAAGCAGTGGGCCAAAGAGAACAATGTGGACGTCGAGGTATCCACCGTGGGGGCGGAGGCCTTCCAAGACTTTGTGGCCAAGATGGTCGCCGCCGTCCAGGCTGGCAACCCGCCCGACCTGGTCTACCACATCCGCCTGGTGCAGCAGCTCTACTTCCTCGACGCGCTAGAGCCCGTCTCTGACGTCGTCGACCGTGCCCAAAAGCTCTATGGCGACGTGCCCTACCTGCAGAAGCTGCTCAACTATATCGATGGCGAGTGGTGGGGCATTCCCTTTATGGTCCATGGCGGTGGCCAGTTCGCCCGCAAAGACATCTTTGAGGGGAACGGCATCGATCCCTTTGAGATGGAGACCTATGACCAGCGCCGCGATGGGTGCTTGAAGGTCTCGGACCCCGACAAGGAGATGTATGGCTGGGGCATCACGGTGAACCGCAGCGGCGATGGCTCGGGCTTTATCGCCGGCATCATTCACAACTGGGGCGGGCACATCACCGACAAAGAGATGACCAAGCTCACCTTCAACTCGCCCGAGACGGTGGCCGCCGTCGAGTGGCTGACCGAGATCTATACCGCCGACAAGTGGGCCCCCATGCTGCCCCCGGGCATCATGAGCTGGACGGATTCGAGCAACAACGAGGCCTACCTGGCCGGCAAGATCGCCTATACCCACAACGCGGCGAGCGTCTATGCCAAGGCCAAGGCCGACAAGAACCCCGTCTTTGAGAAGACGGTCGTCCTCCCCGAGGCCATTGGGCCGCTGGGCAAGCGCCTCTCTGGCTCCAGCGGTGGCCAGTTCAACATCCCCAAAGGGGCCAAGAACATCCAGCTGGCCAAGGGGCTGGCCCTCTATATGCTCCAGCCGGATGTCTTTATCCCCATCTCGCTCACCTCGGCCGGGCTCTTCTTGCCCTCCTACGCCAAGTACTATGAGATGGACAAGGTGAAAAAGGCCTTTGAGAAGGACCCGAACCTGGAGCGCATGGGCAAATCGGCCATGGGGGATTATCCTGGCCTCTCCTGGCCGGCGGATCCAAGCCCCTTCTTTGACGCTATCTCGGCCCAGACGATCCTCACCGACATGATGGCCCAGACGATCACCCAGGGCGTCAAGCCGGCAGATGCCGTCAAGCAGGCGGCGGACCGCATGGCCCAGATCGCCGAGGAGATGGGCGTCTTTAAAAAGTAGCCACGCTGTAGGGGGAGGGGATGTTCTCCCTCCCCCTGCCGCCTCTATCGTGTGGTCTTCTCATTCTTCATCCCTTTTGACGCCTGGCTTTTCTCCCGTCCCCACGAGGGGACACAATCCCTTGTTGAGGAGAGATGCATGAGTGAACGAACGCTCGCCGCTCCGGTACCCAAGCGCCGCCGCAGCAGAATCCGCGATTTTCTAGGGCCAGATTGGCGCCTGGCCTATCCCTTTATCGCCCCCATCCTCATCTTTCTCTTGCTTTTCATCGCCTGGCCCTTTCTCCGCGCCGTCTATATCAGCATGACGGTGCGCTCGGTTCGGCGAGAGGTGCGCTTTGTCTGGTTCGATAACTATATCCGGCTCTGGAAGGACCCCTTCTTTCGGCAGGCCGTGCGCAATACCTTTATCTTTACGGGCGGGGCGATCCTTTTCAAGTTCGTCTTTGGCCTGCTCGCCGCGCTGCTCCTGAATGAGCAAAAGTGGATGCGCAACACCCTCACGGGGCTGATCCTCCTCCCCTGGGTGATCCCCTCCGTCGTCCAGGCCCTCGCCTGGAAGTCGATCTATGACCCCCTCTTTGGTGGGCTGAACCCCATCCTCCAGACCCTGGGGATCATCAAAAAGCCCCTCTCCTGGCTGGCGGATCCCCACCTGGCCATGCCCTGCGTCATCGCTGTGAACGTCTGGGCGGGCATCCCCTTCTTTACGGTGAACTTTTTGGCCGGGCTGCAATCGATCGACCGGGAGCTCTATGAGGCCGCCGAGGTGGACGGGGCCAACGCCTGGGATCGCTTCCGCTACATCACCATCCCCGGGCTGCGCTACGTCATCGCTGTGACCACGCTTCTCTCCACCATCTGGACGTTCAACAACTTTGCCGTCATCTACCTGCTCACTGGCGGGGGGCCTGGCGGGGCCACGCGCGTCTACTCTATCATGGCCTACGACCTGGCCATCCGCGGGCTGCGCTTTGGCCCAGGGACGGCCGCCGCCTTTAGCCTGACGCCCCTCCTCGCCTTTCTCATTCTCATCCTCTCGCGCTACATGCGGCGCGATGTAGCCGCCGAGGAGCTCGAGGTCACCTGGCAAGACCGGGTCATCAGCGCCGTCGGCTGGGTCTTTGGCTTGCTCAGCCGGATCATCGCCCTGCCCTTCTCGCTGCTCATCAAGCTCTTTGAGCTCATCCGGGGCCCCCGCGAGGCTCGGCAGGCCCGCCCGCGCACTATCTCGGCCGCACGCCGTTGGGGGGTGGTGGGGCGGAGCATCGCCCTGACGCTGCTGCTCGTCTTTATCCTCTTTCCCTTCTATTGGATCATCATCACGGCCTTTAAATCGGAGCTGCAGATCGGCCAGCGGACGAGCATCTTTTGGCCCAACCCCTGGACTACCGAGCAGTTCCGCCGGCTCTTTTTCGAGGAGCCCTTTTTCACCTGGTTCAAGAACTCGACCATCGTCTCCGTCAGCACCACGCTGCTCACCGTGGCCTTCTCTGGGCTGGGGGCCTATGCGCTGGCGCGGATGCGCTTCCGCGGGGCTGAGTCGATGACCACCATCCTTCTGATTACCTACCTCCTCCCAGGGGCGCTGATGTTCATCCCGCTCTACCGCATCCTCACCGAGCTCCATCTCATCAACACCCTGCAGGGGCTCATCGCCACCTACCCCACCTTTATGATGCCCTTTGCCAGCTGGCTGCTCATGGGCTACTACCGCTCCATCCCTGAAGAGCTCGAGTATGCCGCCATGGTCGATGGGGCCACCCGCCTGCAGGCCTTCCTCAAGGTGACGTTGCCCCTCACCGCACCGGCCCTCTTGGCCGTGACCCTCTTTTCCTTCACCTCCGCCTGGAAAGAGTTCCTCTTTGCCTTTGTCTTTATCACCAGCGAGCACCTGATGACCCTGCCTGTGGGGCTCTCCCAGGCCATCTATGGGGATATCTACCCCTGGGGGATGCTCATGGCCGCCTCGCTGCTCATCTCCTTGCCGGTGGTCATCTTTTACATGTACGGCCAGCGCTTTATGATCGCCGGGCTGACGGCCGGCAGTGTAAAGGGCTGAGGCACATCCTCACCGGGCACCTGGGGGCGGCCGAGATGGCCGCCCCTTTTTCGTTGCCAAGGGCGCCACAAAGGTGCATAATATCCCCAGACCTTTAGACATAGCCTGGAGCGAGAGCGATGAGCACCAGAGAGCGCCTGGCCGAATTCTACCTGGGCAAAGAGTACGATCCCCAGCGCCGCGAAGTGCTGGCCGACAAGCCCGTCCTCTATGATGCCCGCGACCTAACCACCCACGCCGTCTGCATTGGGATGACGGGCAGTGGCAAGACGGGCCTGGGGGTGATCCTCCTCGAGGAGGCCGCCCTCGATGGCATCCCCTCCATCGTCATCGACCCCAAGGGGGATATGACGAACCTCTTGCTCACCTTCCCTGAGCTGGCCCCGGAGGATTTTGAGCCGTGGGTGAACGTGGACGACGCCCGCCGCAAGGGGCTGAGCGTGTCCGAGTACGCCGCCCGCATCGCCAACACCTGGGCCCAGGGCCTGCGGGAATGGGACGAGGACGGGGAGCGCATTCGCAGGCTCAAAGAGGCCGCCGATTTCGTCATCTACACCCCAGGTAGCGATGCCGGGCTGCCCATCAACGTGCTGCAGAGCTTTAAAAAGCCGGCCCTCTCTTGGGAGGAGGAAGAGGAGGAGCTGCGCGAGATGATCGCCAGCACCGTCTCGGGGCTCCTGGGGCTCATCGGCATCGAGGAGGACCCCGTCAAAAGCCGCGAGCACATCCTCCTGGCCCAGATCTTTGAGCATGCCTGGCGCCGCGGGCAGGACCTGGACCTCGCCTCCCTCATCCAGGCGATCCAACGCCCCCCGATGAAAAAGCTGGGCGTTTTCGATGTAGATACCTTCTACCCCGAGAAGGACCGCTTTGAGCTGGCCATGGCCCTCAATGCCGTGCTGGCCTCGCCCAGCTTTGAGAACTGGCTCGAGGGCACCCCCCTGGAGATTGAGGGGATCATCCGCGCCCCCGACGGCCGGCCGCGGGTGGCCATCTTTTACCTGGCCCACCTCGAGGAGGCCGAGCGCAGCTTTTTCGTCACCCTCTTGCTCGAGCAGGTCATCAGCTGGATACGCCGCCTCTCGGGCACCACCTCCTTGCGTTGCCTGCTCTACTTTGACGAGCTCTTTGGCTTCTTCCCACCCT
>JAGGYI010000318.1 GCA_021162655.1 Anaerolineae bacterium | reverse complement strand
TACTAATACGCCCTTGCGCATTTACGACCCTATGCCAAGGGAGGCCCGCTGGGCACCTCTTCATTGCCCACCCTACAAGGCGAGCCCCATGGGGAAGCCCCAGGTAACGAGCAATCTGTCCATAAGTCACCACTCGACCATAGGGAATGCGGGCAACAAGTTGGTAAACACGTTCAAAGATCTCTTTCATCCCTACACCAAGGGAAGATTGGGGCGCACATCTAGATCCCAGCCCGAGCGCTCACCGGCAAGGAAACGATAATACCCTGCCCCTGCAACCATGGCAGCGTTATCTGTGCAATAACGGATGGGAGGGTAGCGCACAGGGACCTTTACCTGGCGATGGATCTCCTGGCGGAGGAGCTTGTTTGCCGCTACTCCTCCCGCCAAGAGCACCTGCACCGCTCCATATTCCTCTACCGCCTTAGCCGTCTTTTCCACCAAAGCCCCTACCACGGCAGCTTGGAAACTGGCTGCCAAATCAGCCAAAGGGAATTTGTCACCCTCTTCAGCAAGAGAGACCTCAGCCAGCTTTTGATCTTTGCTTGTAGGAATGCCTTGTTCCCGCTGCAGTTCCTGAACCAACCGGAGAACCGCGGTTTTCAACCCGCTGAAACTGAAATCATAGGGCCCTACCCGCAACGCTTTGGGTAGCCGAAAAGCCTCTGAATTCCCTTCCTCCGCTGCCCTCTGAATTGCTGGCCCCCCAGGGTAACCCAACCCTAATAGACGCGCCACTTTATCGAAGGCTTCCCCCGCTGCATCATCGGTTGTCCTTCCCAAACGCTCATAATCATGGTGTTCACGCACAAGAATCAAATCGGTATGCCCCCCAGAGACAACCAGACACACTGCAGGAAAGGAGGGTGGCACGAAATCCTTGGGATCCTGACCTGGAGGAACAAGCCAATTCGCATAAACATGGGCTTCCAAGTGGTTTACTCCCACCAAGGGAATCCCCTTGGCCCAAGCGAGAGACTTGGCAGTATTTACCCCCACAAGAAGGGACCCCGCCAACCCAGGACCATAGACGACGGCGATTGCCGCAATATCACTCCACTCTACCCCTGCTTCATCCAATGCCTGGCGGATCACCGGAGTAATCGCTATCATATGCTGCCGCGAAGCCATCTCGGGGAACACTCCCCCATAACGCCGGTGCAGCTCAACCTGCGAAGCTACCACATTCGAAAGTACTACCCGGCCATCCTGAACGACGGCAGCTGCCGTTTCATCGCACGAAGTCTCTATCCCCAAGATGAACATCTCTGTTCTGTCCTACTCCTCACTTGAGCGAATATTGGTCAACCAGAGGGTTTTCCCACTGAGCACAAACATACGCCCCCGCTCTTCATCTACATAGATGCCTCGGAGCTTTTTTAAATGAGTGCCCCCAGGCTGGTCCCGAAACTGGCGAATATAATTGCCCGCTTTATCGAACTGAAGGACACGCTCATTGCCTGAATCAGCAATATAAACATACCCCTTGCTCTCCTCCGGCTCCTGTGGACCAGAGACGAAAATGGTTGTAGGGCTACGCATAGGGGAAGGGAGGCCCTGCATGCTAAAGCTACGGGGCTCCCCTTTGAAGAATTTGAGCACTCGGCCATCCGCAAAAAGGATGTAAACGTTGCCGTCGATAGCCATATCCACAGCCCCTGTTAGATCCACGTCCAAACGCGGGCTGAGATAATCCGAAGGAGGGCTGATATAGGCATCATCTGTGGGTTCATACTTTAAAATGCGCCCCAGCAAAGGATCTAATACATAGAGATTCCCATAGTAACCTGCCATTGCCTGGGGTTTAAGCCAAATGTCGCTATCCGCCACGGGCAGGACTTCAATCCCCCGCTGAGGGTCATAAGTCAGAAGCGAACCAGCTCTCTCGAGAATGACAAAAGAACCTGTTGTGCGCCGGCCCTTGGCTTCCATCCAGGCAATATCTACCATATCTCCCAATTGGATGCCTCTGATCACATCCCCTTTGCGCACCAGAGTTGGGTCAGAATCCAGTGGCTGGAGCGCATCGCCCACATCGTTCAAAAGAAAGCGGTAAACTCTATCACTTCCCCTGTTTAAAACATACACATCGATACCATGGATGACGATACGAGAAGAATCGGTGGGCGAAAGAGCGTCATCCTCCACCTCCGTCAACTTCCAAAAGTGGTAAAGACGCTCTACTACATCAATTTGGTCAAGTTTATGCAAAATCCTTCGACGCAAGGCGTTCAGGGTTTCATCAGTCGGATTGATCGCTAGCCCTTCCTCCACCGCCGCCAAAGCGTCATAGAGGCCCTGACGCATGTGAGCCTGATCTTCCATACGTATGGCCGCATCATAACGCGATTGGGCCATGGCCTGTAAAGAACTAAACTGGCGCGCCCGGGCATTCTCATACTGTACCCGGGTCATCACGACGATAAAGAGCATCACCAAGGGGATAACCATAGCCACTGCCACCAAGGCACGTCCACTAAGAGAGATCGTTGGCTCAGCTCCACGGTGCATGGGGGGCTTCTCTGGAAGCTCTTCAGGGAGCACCCTCAGCATCAATTCCTCTGTACTTTGCTTGAGCTTTTCAGCGCCCGCTTGAAGACTATCTCGCAAATCTCCCACCCATGCGCCCTTTTCTTTTTCTGGAACAGCCTCCGAACTCTCGAAGGCCGGCTTCTCCTCTTCTTCCGGTGAGATCTTTGCCGAGAGAATTTCCTCCTCTGCGGACTCGGACCTGGCCAACACAGACTCGGAAGATGGTACAGCCCTTTCTTCGGGTCCCTTCTGCACCGAGAGCGGCTCGGCTGCTTGCTGCACTTTCTTTTCAGGAGCCGGTCTTGCAACTTGCTGGCCAGGAGCTCTTGACCACCCCACAAGCAACACGCAGAAATCTTCTTGCTGAGCCAGCTTCTCAAAGCTCTGTTGAATATCTTCCCCCTGAGCAACAAGAGCTGCCAGCTCCGAGTCGGCGATCAAACGAGCTAACGAGGTGCTCGCAAGCAAAAGCACGTCTCCAGGCTCGAAATTCACG
>JAGGYI010000074.1 GCA_021162655.1 Anaerolineae bacterium | reverse complement strand
TCCCTATCTTTAGGGAACGCCCCACCAAATATGTATGGCTAGGCACCATCCTGACCATCATCGGCATCGTCCTCGTCATCTAGAGCAAGGCCTTGACACTATCCCCTCCTTTGCCTTAAATGGACTAGGTGGTCAGAGGGGAATAAGATGAAGGCCTACCGCGTCTTTACTCAGGCAGAACTTTTTGCCCCACCAGCGCCCCTTATCTACCGGGGAGAACAATTGCGCGAGATCGCCTTCCCCCTCGGCGGTATCGGCACAGGGTGTGTGTCCCTCTCTGGAAGAGGGGGGCTTGTTGACTGGGAGATCTTTAACCGGCCCAACAAGGGGTCTCGATTGCCCTACACCTTTTTCACCATCTGGGCCCAACCGGCCGATGGCCCCGCCATCACGCGGGTGCTGCAGGCCCCACCACAGCCTCCTTTTAGCGGAGAGAACCACGGCCTCTACCGAGGCTTTGGATTCGGCGTATCCCGGGAGGATGGCTCTGGCCTGCCCCATATGCGTGGAGCCGTCTTTCGAGGGGAATTCCCCTTTGCAGAGATCTCTTTTCAGGACCCCAAACTTCCCGTCCAAGTGCGCCTAGAAGCCTACAGCCCCTTTACCCCCATGAACCCCGACGACTCGGGCATTCCCATCGCCGTGCTCCGCTACCATGTTCGCAACCAGGCCCAGGTGCCCGTCCGGCTAAGTGTGGCAGGGAACCTCTTTAACCCCATTGGGTACAAGGGATCTGGCCCATTCATCGGCAGCCACCTGGGGCAGAACGTCAACACCTACCAAGAAGAAAAAGGCCTCCGTGGCCTCTTTCTCAGCTCAAACAAGTACCCGCCCGACGATCCCGTCTATGGCTCCATGGCTCTGACGACGGTCTGGGAAGACGTCTTTTGCCAAGCCTGCTGGCTAAGGGGGCCCTGGTTCGACGCCCTCCATGACTTTTGGGATACGTTCAGTAAGCAAGGGGAGCTCCCCGAACGTAACCTAGGCCCCTCAGAGGAAGGACAAAGCGATGTAGGCACCCTCGGTCTGCGGGCTACACTCCAGCCAGGGGAAGAGGTCGTCCTGCCGTTCTACATCAGCTGGTACTTTCCCAACTTTATCAAATACTGGGAGGGAGGAACCTGCAGCTTGGACGATAAGGACCGCCCCCGCTGGAAGAACTACTATGCCTCCCTCTGGGAAGACGCCTTTGACGTGGCCCGCTATTATGCCCGCCATCGGGAGCGCCTCTATAAAGAGACACGCCAATTCCATCAAGCCCTCTTTTCCTCCACCCTACCTCCCTATGTGCTGGATGCCATCTCTAGCCAAGCCTCTACCCTACACAGCCCTACCGTGCTACGCCTTGAAGATGGCACCTTTTACGGCTTTGAGGGTTGCCACGCCGAGCGCGGCTGCTGCGAAGGCTCATGCACCCACGTGTGGAACTATGCCCAAACCCCTGCCTTTCTCTTCCCCTCGCTGGAACGCTCAATGCGCGAGGCAGACTATACCTACAACCTCCGCGAGGATGGCTATATGGGCTTTCGCCTGCAGCTCCCCCTGGGGAGCCCCATATGGCAGTTCCACGCCGCCGCAGATGGCCAGCTGGGTGGGGTCATTAAGGTATATCGCGATTGGCTCCTCTGCGGAGACGACGCCTGGCTAGCCAAACTCTGGCCCAAGGTGAAAAAGGCCCTAGAGTACGCCTGGCAGGAATGGGACCCTGACCAAGACGGAGTGATCGAAGGGGTACAGCACAACACCTACGACATAGAATTCTATGGGCCAAACACGATGATCGGCACTTTTTACCTGGGAGCTCTAAGAGCAGCAGAGGAGATGGCCCGCCACCTGGGGGACCTCTCTGCCGCCGAGCAATACCGCCAGGTGTATGAGCGAGGCCGAGAGAGGCTTGATCGGGAGCTTTTCAACGGAGAATACTATATCCAACGGTGTGATTCCGAACTCAAGTACCAATACGGCCAGGGATGCCTTTCGGATCAATTGATCGGACAGTGGCTTGCACATCTTGTGGGGCTGGGCTACCTCCTGCCCAAAGAGCACGTCCAGAGCGCCCTGCGAGCCATCTTCTCGTACAACTGGCGAACCGACTTTTGGGAGCACGCCAATCCCCAACGCATCTATGCTCTAAACGACGAACAGGGCCTGCTCCTCTGCAGCTGGCCCCATGGAGGAAGACCCAAGTTCCCCTTTGTCTATTCAGACGAAGTCTGGAGCGGCATCGAATACCAAGTGGCCAGCCACCTCATCTATGAAGGGCTGGTAGAAGAAGGGTTAGCCATCGTCAAAGGGGTGCGTCAACGCCACGATGGTATTCGCCGCAACCCTTGGAACGAGTTCGAATGTGGCAGCCACTATGCCAGGGCCATGTCCTCCTGGGCGGTGCTCACCGCCCTCGCGGGGTACCGCTTTGACATGAGAAAAGGGCTACTCGGCTTTGCCCCCCGCCTCTGGGCCACTTTTTGGCGGAGCTTTTGGTCTGTCGCTGATGCGTGGGGAACTTTTGCCCAGAACATCTATGCCCGATGCGCCCAGGTTTCCCTTCGCCTCGTCTATGGGAAACTCACCCTTCAGCAGCTCTGGCTGGGCAGCCTCCCCCAAGTAAAAGAGGCCAAAGCCTTTGTTGAGGGCAAAGCCCTCGAGACCACCACAGAGCCCCTCGACGGGGGGACGCTTTGTACCTTTACCCAGGGGCTCAGCCTCCTGCCTGGGCAAGTACTCACCCTCGAACTCGCCTGGGAAGAATGAACAAAAGAACTTGCCAGAAGGGCCAAAGGGAGAGATGCGCGTGCAACAAGGCCACAATGGGAACCCAGTATGCCAATATCTCGGCTGGCTCTTTATGGTGCTTGTCCTCCTCCTCTGCCTGAATGGGTGCACCACGCCACCCAGGGAGCCCATTGTAGTCCACCTACACGTCGATGCCACAGATCGCGAGATCCCCTCGGATGCCGCCACAGTGCGCGAGCTCTTGCAACAAGAGGAGATCCAGCTAGGGCCCTTGGATCAAGTCGCGCCCCCCCTTTGGACTCCCCTGCAGGCGGGGCTCCAGATCACCATCACAAGGGTCATCACCGAGCGAGAGGAACGGGTGCTTACCAACACCGTGCGCATCATCCGAGACGAGTTCCGTCCACCCGGCACCAAGGTGATTACCAAAGGGCAAAGCGGCCTGGAAGAACTCGTCTACCGCGTTTCTTATGACGGCCCCATCGTCCTCCAGCGCACCCTGCTCTCTCGGCGAGTCATTCGCCCTCCCAGGGAAGAAGTTCGCCTCGTGGGAACCAAAGGAACCATCCCCCGCCTCCCCATCAGTGGGACCATTGCCTACATCGCCAATGGGGACGCTTGGATGATGCGCCGAACAAGCGAGGGGAAACGCCGCCTGACCCAGAGCAAGCCCCTAGATGGCCGCGCCTTTGACCTTTCTCCGGATGGGCGCTGGCTACTGTACTCTGTAGCTTCCCCCTCTAGCCAGGGGCTGAACACACTTTGGGTGCTCGATACCCAAGTGCTCAACGCCCACCCCCAGAACACAGGGATCTCGGACGTCTACTGGGCCGGGTGGGCTCCCGACGGGAAGCGCTTCGCCTATTCCAGCGCCCTCAGGATCGCCGGCCCCCCAGGATACCGGGCCCTGAACGACCTGCAGATCGTCAGCTGGCCTGCCCTGACGATCACTCACGTCCTCTCACCCACCCAGGCCTTCCTCTACAGCTGGCAAGGAGAACGCTGGGCCTGGGGTCCAGACGGCCACACCCTGGCCTATGCGCGAGCAGACCAGGTGGGGCTACTCGATCTATCCACAGGTGAGCGCCAACCTCTCTGGTCCTTTTCTCCCTTTGCCCAAGGAGACCTCGTCTGGCTGCCAAGCCTCTCTTGGGGAGCAGATGGCAACCTTTTCGCCGCCACCCATCAAGGCAAGGAAAACGAACCATCTTTTGCTCTGGTGCGCTACGACCTGAAAAAGAAAACCTCCTCAGTGCTTTGGAGTGGTCCAGAGATCCCTGGCCAACTTGCCCAGGATGCACGCACGGGGAAACTTTACTTTACCTTGGCAACAAAGCTCTCCTCAGAGCACCGTCGGCTTTACCAAAGCGAAGCCAAGACTCCTGCTCAGCTTTTGCTACCAGATGTAGAGACCTTTTCTTTAGATCCAGCCAAGGGGCAGCTCCTGGTAAGCAAAGAAGGCGATCTCTATCTCTATCAAATCCCCCAAGGGCAATGCCAACCCCTCACTGCAACGGGGTTGGCTAGCCATCCTCGCTGGAGATAAGCCCATGCGCACCTCGGAGATATGCAAATCCCTGGCCCTACTCGCTCTCTTCCTCCTCCTTGGAGGGGGGATCATCCTCCTCGCCGGAGGAGAGGTACACCACTATTGGACCCACACCCGGGGGATTGAGCCTGGCCTGGACGCCCAAGCCCCCCTGATGGTTCCCCGCTTTGGGCTGAACGTCGCCTTGGAGCGCTATCCCAGCGAGCAGGAGCTTGACAAAGCCTTAGAGACCGTCAAAGAACTGGGAGTCCGCGTCGTTCGGCAGCGCTTCCGCTGGGCCGAGATCGAACCCACCCCTGGCACGTTCCAATGGCAATACTGGGACCATGTGCTCGCCATGGTGCAAAAGAAAGGCCTGCACGTGATCGCCGTCCTCGACGGCCCCCCGGCTTGGGCCAGGCCAGCCGAGGAAGCAGGGAACCCCTGGGCCCCTCCAAGCTCTCCAGAGAGCTATGCCCGTTTCTGTCGAGTTTTCGCCGCCCGCTACAGAACGGTCATCCTTGCTTACCAAATCTGGGATGAGCCTAACATCTACCCCCACTGGGGCCAAGGGGGAATTGATCCCGCCGGCTATGTACGCCTCTTACAAGCCGGCAGCGAGGCGATCCGCCAGGCGGACCCCTCTGCCCTCATCATCGCGGGGGGATTGGCCCCAAACTTGGAAACAGGGGGGCGCAATTTGAGCGATCTCGCCTTTCTTCGAGAGATCTACCGACGAGGGGCAGGAAAGTACTTTGACGTGCTGGGCGTCAAAGCCTATGGCTTTTGGTCTGGACCTGATGATCGCCGAGTGGCCCCAGAGGTGCTCAACTTTTCCCGCGTAATCCTCCTGCGCGAAGAGATGCGTCGTCAAGGCGAAGCCTCTAAACCCATTTGGGCCCTGGAAGGCGGCTGGTGTGCGCTCCCCAAAGGATGGCAAGGCTCTCCTTCTCCTCAGGGAAGCGACCTTCCCTTCATCCAGGCAGAACGCTTAAAGCGCGCCATGATGCGCATTCAACGGGAATGGCCTTGGATGACCTTGGCCTGCCTCAACTGGCTCCAGCCAGCGGCCCCTCCAGAGGATCCCATCTGGGGATATGCCCTTCTCGATGCCCAAGGCTCCCCCACGCTGGCTGCCCAGGTGCTACGCAACCAGATGGAGGATAACGTCACCTTTTACCCAGGGCTAACGCGTAAGGTACAACCCCTCCTGCGCCAAAGGTTTATAGAGGCAAAGCCCAATCGAAACCACCCCCTCTTTTACAAAGGAGGCCTGGCTAAATTCACCTTTTGGGGAACAGAGCTGGCTCTCGATGTCCTGCAAGGCCAAAGCGAAGGAGAGCTTACCCTCACGGTAGACGCCCTCCATCGGGAGACCTCTTTACCTTTGGCAGGCCCTACCCCCCGAATAGTCCGCCACCTCATCGGGCGGCATATGCCACCCGCATTGCACGAGGCGCGCCTGCGAGGAAGCTTGGAACAACTTGGGGCCATCCAAAGCATCCGCGTGGGCTATCGCCCTCCATCCAAACAACTCGTAAGCAAGCTTCTTGTCGTAGCGGTGGCCCTTTTCCTTCTAGGGATCCGCGCCCGGGCCCTTGCCAAGCGCATCCCCTGGGCAAGCCTTTGGCAGAGGCTCCTAGAACACTGGCAGGGCCTTCCCCTCGCCCTACGAGCTATCCTCTTATTGGGGACATTTGCCGCTCCGTGGGCTATACCCATGCCCCTTTTGCGCTGGGCACCGCTAGGCCTCTACGGCCTCCTGGCCCTTTTGGAACCCAGTTGGGCGCTGGGGATCGCCGTGTTCTGCATCCCCTTTGCCCCCATCCACCTTCCCCTGGGGATAGGCACCTTTTCCGTGGCGGAGCTGAGCCTCCTCATCGCCCTAGCCAGTCAATTCTGGAACAGGCTCCTAGTTCCTCAAAAGGAAGGCAGAGGGCATCCCAAACTTTTGGACGGAGTGGTTCTGTGTTTTGCCCTCGTGGGCTTGCTCTGCGCCCTGCTGGCCGAGTACCGCCACGTGGCGCTGCGCGAATGGCGCACAACGATCCTTGAGCCGAGCATCCTCTACGCCCTGATACGCACCCAAAGGCGCCCACGCCGACTGCTTTTGTTGGTGGACATCCTCTTTGCCGCCAGCGTTGCAGTGGCGCTCTATGGATTAGCTCTCTATCCCTTCCCCTCTGGGGTGATCGAAGCGGAGGGTGTGCGCCGGGCCCACGCCTTTTACGGCTCGCCAAACAACCTCGCCCTTTGGCTGGAACGCGTCCTTCCCCTGGGGCTGGCAATGGCCCTCTGGGGCGACGGACGGCGACGCCGACTCTATGCTCTGGGCACTCTGCCCTTGGGGGTGCTCCTCGTGCTCACCTTCTCTCGGGGAGCTCTGCTGGTAGGGGTTCCAGCGAGCCTCTTTGTGCTCGGATGGCTGAGAGGAGGCAAAGCCCGCTGGCTAGCATTGGGGGCGCTCTTTTTCGTCATCCTGGTCATGATCCCCTTTATTCACACAGAGCGGTTCGCCTCTCTGTGGAATCCCTCTCAAGGGACCGTCGCCCTGCGCATCAAGCTCTGGCAGGCTTCATGGGAGATGCTCCGCGACCATCCTTGGCTGGGTGTCGGCCCTGACAACTTTCTCTACTACTATGGGGATTATATCCGGCCCGGTGCCGAGGTGGACCGCTGGCTCTCTCATCCCCACAACATCGTTCTGGATTTTTGGCTGCGCCTAGGGATAGGAGGGCTCGTCCTGCTCCTCCTCAGTCTGGCGGCCTTTGGCTGGCAGGTGCAAAGGCTCCGCCGGCGGATGAGACCTCCCTACAGAGCCGCCCTCCTCGGCTTGGCAGGGGGCATGGCAGCCTGCCTAGCCCACGGCCTCATCGATAGCGCCTATTTCGTCCCCGAGCTCGCCCTTTGGTGGATGTTCACCCTCGCTTGGGTACAGACGCAATCCTCCTAACCTCCAAACCAGAGGAGGAAAATTTGACTTTCAACACAGCTATGGTATACTCTCTGCTCGCCAGAAGAACTTGACCATTGTGCCCAAAGCGATATAATATGTAATGGCAAAGCCGACGTAGCTCAATCGGCAGAGCAGCGGTTTTGTAAACCGCCGGTTGTGGGTTCAAGTCCCTCCGTCGGCTCCACAGAAGTTGCCTCGCGTGGGCACAAAGGGCAAGTTCTTGTGTGAAATGTGGGCAGGTACCCAAGTGGCCAAAGGGGACTGACTGTAAATCAGTTGGCTCAGCCTTCGGAGGTTCGAATCCTTCCCTGCCCACCTGTTCTATTCTCTGGTGCCCACGTAGCTCAGACGGTAGAGCACGTTCTTGGTAAGGACGTGGTCATGGGTTCAAGTCCCATCGTGGGCTTCTTACTCAGGCGAGGGTACATGCCCCTCATTCTGCGCGTGCACTATAAGGAGGTTATAGCGCAATGGCGAAGGAGAAATTCATACGCACCAAGCCGCATGTGAACGTAGGGACGATAGGGCATGTGGATCATGGGAAGACGACGTTGACGGCGGCGATCACGAAGGTGCTCTCG
>JAGGYI010000170.1 GCA_021162655.1 Anaerolineae bacterium | reverse complement strand
TCGCCGCCCCAGATGTGCCCATCCAGCCCCAGGCCCGTCCCATCCATGATTACGCCAATGGCCGGCCCCGCAAAGCCTCGATCGGCCAGGCAGGCGGCCAGATGGGCATGGTGATGCTGCACCGCCAGGCGAGGCTTGTCCTGTTCCAGAGCATAGCGGGTGGACATATAATCCGGGTGCATGTCGTGCACGATGAGCTCAGGCTCGATGTGAAAGAGCCGCTGGTAAAGGGCGACGGTCTCCTCATAGTGGGCGAGGGTCTCTAGGTTCTCCATATCGCCGATGTGCTGGCTGAGAAAAGCATATTGATCCCGCGTGAGGCAAAAGGTGTTCTTTAGCTCGGCCCCACAGGCCAAGATAGGCCGCGTGGCAAAGGGCAAGCGAATGGGGAAAGGGGCATATCCCCGCGCCCGACGGATCAGCTGGGGGCCCCCAGCCGGCACAAAGGCCACGCTATCATCATAGCGCGAGTAGATATCGCGATTGTGGACGAGGAAATAATCAGCGATGCCCTGGAGGCGGCGAAGGGCCTCATCGTTATCTCGGGCGATGGGTTCCTCGGTAAGATTACCGCTGGTCATCACCAATGGCAAGGCCAGATCACGCAAAAGGAGGTGGTGCAGCGGTGTATAGGGCAGCATGATCCCCACGATGTGGCTATGGGGCGCCACCTCAGGGACGATGCTCGAACCCTCCCGCCAGCGGAGAAGGACGATGGGTGCCGCCGGCGAGGAGAGAAGCTTTCGTTCCTCCTCATTCAGGTAAGCATGCTCGGCCACGGCGTCCAGATCGGCCACCATGATGGCAAAGGGCTTGTGAGGACGGCGCTTGCGAGCGCGCAGGGCTCGCACTGCTTGGGCATTCGTCGCGTCACAGGCCAACTGATACCCCCCCAACCCCTTGAGGGCAACGATCTTGCCCTGGCGAAGGAACTGCTCCGCCCGACGCAGGGCAGCGTCTCTCTCGGCCAGCAAACGGCCCTGGACATCCAGCAAAGAAAGGTGCGGTCCACAGACGGGGCAAGCATTGGGCTGGGCATGAAAGCGCCGATCAAGGGGATCATCGTACTCGCGCTGGCAATCCGGGCACATGGTAAAGGCGCGCATCGTCGTGCGGGGGCGGTCATAGGGGATGCTTTCAATGATGGTAAAGCGAGGCCCGCAGTTGGTACAGTTGGTAAAAGGATAGCGGTAGCGCCTATCGTGAGGATCAAAGATCTCGCGGAGGCAATCCGCACAGGTGGCAATATCCGGGGAGATCAACTGATAGGCGCCGGCCTGGGCCTGGCTGTGAAGGATGCGGAACTCCTGATGGCCATTGGGAGCGATCTCCTCCACCTCTAGCGATTCGATGCGCGCAATGGGTGGTGCCTTCTGGGGCAGCTCAGCAAGGAAACGCTCCAACGAAGCGGGGGAGCCCTCAATCTCCATCTCGACGCCCCAGGAGGTATTGCGCACCCAGCCGGCCAGGTGATGCTCGTGAGCCAGGCGGTAGAGGAAGGGACGAAAGCCCACCCCCTGCACCACCCCCTTGATCGCCACGCGCCGGGCGCCCTGCCCCTGCGGGCGGGCTAACTGGTCAGCTCGAGTAGCCATTGCACCCA
Source organism: Anaerolineae bacterium (assembly GCA_021162655.1). Classification (GTDB taxonomy): domain Bacteria; phylum Chloroflexota; class Anaerolineae; order UBA1429; family UBA1429; genus JAGGYI01. Next base: position 1,257 of record JAGGYI010000170.1, on the reverse strand, counting down.
GTCGTCCATGCCTTCGCCGGTCACCGCCGAGACGGGAAAGATGCTGATCTCCGGATTGAGGCTGCGCACCAGCCGCTGGAACTCGTCCATGTCGAAGGGGAGATAGGGCAGGAGATCGATCTTGCTGATGACCAGAGCGTCTACATTCGCAAAAATGGTAGGATACTTGTGGGGCTTGTCGTCACCCTCGGGGATGCTCGAGATGCCCACGCGGGTATGTTCCCCCAGCACAAAACCCACCGGGCAGACCAGGTTGCCCACATTTTCGATAAAGAGCAGGTCGAGCTCCTCAAGGGGGAGCTGATCGAGGATAGCGTTCACCTGCACGGCGTCCAAATGGCACCCCCCGCCGGTATTGATCTGTACTGCGGGCACGCCAAGCTCGCGGATCTTGAGCGAATCCACTTCGCTGGCCAAGTCCCCCTCGATGGCTCCCACCGCCCGCTTGCCCCTGAGGGCCTCGATCGTGCGCAGGATCAGGGTCGTCTTGCCAGCACCCGGTGAGGCCATGATATTCACCACGTGGACATGGTGCTGGTCAAAAACCTCACGATTGCGGGCGGCCACCTTGTCGTTGGCACTCATGATCCGCTCAACCACTGGAATCTTTTTCATCATTCCACCTCTATGCTGTCGATATAGAACTCGCGCCCTCTGATAACGCGGGCCCGCGCCTGGCCACAGAGAGGACAGGTCCAATCGGCGGAGGTAGGCTCCCACTCGTGGCCACAGGCCTCACAGCGCACCTTCACCGAAAGCCGTTGAAAGACGAGCTCCGCCCCCTCGGCCAGGGTTCCCTCGCTGAGAAAATCGAAATAGAACTGCACGCTATCATCCACAATGCTCGAGAGCTCACCGATGACCAGGTGGATGCGCACGATCCGCTTGGCCTGGGCCTCCTCTGCATGGCGGCAGACAACGTCGATGATGTTCTGAGTTACAGAGAGTTCGTGCATTTCAGCACGTATTATACGCCGAGTGGAAAGAGGCTCAAAATGCAAAGAGGAGCGAAGAGGTCCTTTTTCCTCCAGCCTGCTTGCCCAGGGGAGCGCTTTGGCCCTATAATAGGGCCCCGGCCGAGAGAAAAAAACCTAGGAGGTACCCATGCACGGGCAAGCAACATTCACCCCTTTGGTCGCCAGCAAGTTTCTCCTCTGGATCCTCACCATCATCGCCGCCACGGTGCTCTTACGGCGCCGCCGGATGAGCTTCAACGTGCGGCTGGCCTTCCTCATCGGGGGCACGCTGATCTTTGGC
>JAGGYI010000061.1 GCA_021162655.1 Anaerolineae bacterium | reverse complement strand
CTCTGCGCCAGGGCTTCAGGCTATCGAGGTGGTACTACAGCCAGGTGCTGGGGATGCCACGCTCCTCCAGGATACTTATATTGAAGAGTGGTTCCCTGAAGAGACCCACGGTGGTGTAGGTGCCCTTCTGGTGAGGGGGGCACCTGGGGCGATCAATGCGCTCATGCGCTGGGATTTGTCCAGCCTTCCATCGGGAGCACATGTGCTTGAGGCACGACTCGAACTCTGGGCTTTTCAGTGGGGGAGGGAGAACCCTCAGGGATTGGATATCTCTATCTATCAGGTGCTCACCCCTTGGCAAGAGGCCTCGGCGACTTGGCAGGAGGCTGCTGCAGGGGTCCCCTGGGGAGCGGCGGGCTGTAACGCTCTAGGGTTGGACCGCGAAGCCTCTCCTGTGGCAAGCTCGCATATCGCTGCGGATGCGACGGTGCCAGGATGGTTTTCATGGGATGTTACCCCCTTGGTGCAGACGTGGCTGGATCATCCTTCTTCAAACCATGGGATGATTTTGATTGCTTCAGGCTCGACGAATCGTTTGGACTTTTGGTCTTCAGAGGCGGGAGCGCTTTCCCTGCGTCCTCGGCTGGTGGTGCGCTATACTGATCAGCCTCCGACGATAACTCCGACGGCTTCTGCCACCCCTACGACGGGGCCCAGCCCTACTCCTTCGATAACCCCCTCCCTTTCGCCGACACCCAGCAATACCCCTGGGCCTACCCTCACTCCCACCAAGACGCCTACTTCTTGGATCGACGTTGACCGAGCGGTGCATGCGTGCTGTATCGGTGGGAGTGGCTGCGTCTATGAAGGTGATACGACGGGCAAACCTGATAATGCTCGGCAATATGGGAGCCTCCCCTGGACATATCCTGGTCCGGAGGATGTTTACATCATTCAAAAATCGGTGGTGGGGGATCTAACCGCTACCATCGAGTATTGGTCTGGCGATCTGGATATCATCCTTCTCTACGATGCTCATCCCTCGGCACTTTTGAAGTGGGACGATAAGACGTTGACCTGCGGGAACCTGGCCCCAGGCACGTACTATCTTGTGGTCGATGGGTTCGAGGGCTCTATGGGGCCCTATCGGTTAACGTTGATCTGTTCGGGGGAGCCCACCCCTACTCCAACGTTAACGCCTACCCCTTCACCGACCAATACGCCGGTAGAGAGCTACTATCCTTTGCTCTTTAGAATGCCTACGCCCACACCGACGAATACTCCTACTCCCACGCCGACGCCCACCTTTTTGCCCTACGAACAGGCCGTGAACTGTGGTTCTTCAGAGGGGTACTTGGCGAGTGATGGGGCATGGTATGCTCCCGATCAGCCTTACCACGAGGGCTCATGGGGCTGGTCTGGTGGGGCGGAAGGTAACGTTTGGGAGACGGGAGCGAACATCGCAGGAACGGATGACGACCCCATCTATCGCACGCATCGTTATGCGATGGTAGCCTATTACTTTGATGTTCCCCCCGGCAGGTATGAGGTGCTCTTGCGTTTTGCCGAGATATTCAAGTATATCAGCGTGGGGGGGCGGGTCTTTGCCGTAGAGATCGAGAATCATCGTGTCTTGGATCACTTTGACATGCTTGCTGTGGGGGCGCGCAATCGGGCTTGGGATGGCATCTATTACACGAATGTAACCGATGGGCTTTTGAGCATTGCTTTCATTCCTCAGTCGAGCGAGTTTGCCCCGGCTGTCAATGCGATCCGAGTGAGGCGTGTAGGAGACGTCGAGTGAAAGCGCTTTGATCTTTTCTGGTAGGCCAAGCCCCCTAATAGGGGGCTTTTTTTCATGGGCCTTTCTTCCTTGTGCTATAATGAGGAATAGTCTCATTTATGATAGGCCTGTTTGAAGGAGAACGATGGCGGCAGCGGAACCGGTTCGCGTGCGGGGCCTTCAGGAGGCTATTGAGCAATATGGCTCTCCAGAGAGGCGTGTTTACACTTATCAGGTGGGCAAAGATACTTTTCTCTATTGGGAACTCGTCTTGCGTAAGCGAGCTGGCGAGGTTGTTATCGTTTTACAACGCCCTAATGGGCGTTATCTTGTCCATACCAAAGCCTTTTACCCTCGGGGAACCTATCGCCTCCTGACGGGAGGCATCAAGCCTGGGGAGGATCTGTTGGATGCTCTGAGACGTGAAGTAGCTGAGGAGACAGGGCTGCAAGTGCGGGTGGAGCGCTTTTTGGGCATCCTGGAGCATCGCTTTCAACATCGGGGGCGCCAGTTGAGTTTTACTTCTTTTGTTTTTTTGCTCCGAGAGTTAGGTGGCTCTCTCCAGGCGAACGATAGAAAAGAGAGGATCAGCGGCTTCCGGGAGGTTTCTCTGGAGGGCCTTTTGGAGTTGGCGGACCGCCTGGAGGCATTGCCTCCGGATTGGGTGGAATGGGGCCGCTTTCGTGCATCGGTACATCGTTTCGTGGTGGAGGTTTTGTCAAAAGGATGAGCTCAGCAACGCCCCATGGCAGAGACTTGGTTGCACGTCCCTATGAAGTGATCGTTGTCGGCGCTGGCCATGCCGGTTGTGAGGCGGCTTTGGCGGCGGCCCGCATGGGCCGGCGGACCCTTTTGGTAACCATGAATTTGGACTTGATCGCGCAAATGCCCTGCAACCCTAGCGTGGGGGGGTCTGGCAAGGGGCAGCTCGTTCGAGAGATCGATGCCCTTGGCGGTGAGATGGGGCGCAATACAGACCGCACCTTTATCCAGATCCGTCTGCTTAACACCTCCAAGGGGCCGGCTGTGCAAGCGCTTCGTGCCCAGGCCGACAAGCGCCTTTACTCCCTCAGTATGAAGCATGTCCTTGAGCGCACCCCTAATCTGGACCTCAAGCAGGGCCATGTAGAGCAGATCCTTGTAGAGGGGGACCAAGTGAGAGGTGTGCGCTTGGCCCGGGGGGAGCGCTTTGTGGCCAAGGCCGTCGTTATCTCGAGTGGTACTTTTTTGAATGGACGTATCCTCAGCGGAGAGTTTAGCACTCCCGCAGGACGGGCGGGCGAGTTCCCTGCACGGGGGCTTTCGCGTTCCTTGCGCGAGATTGGCCTCTCCCTGGGGCGCCTGCAGACGAATACTCCCCCTCGAGTGGATGCACGGACGATTCATTTTGAGCGGGCGATTCCCCAATATGGGAGTGAGGTCCCCCTTTATTTCTCCTTTGCGGGTCCTCCGGAGCAGGTTTACTCTTTGCCGATCAACCCCGTTTATCCTATCGCCTGGCAGGCAGCTTGGCGCCCTCAGGTGCCCTGCTTTCTTATCCATACAAATGCGACGACTCACCGAATCATTCGTGAAAACCTCCATCGCTCCCCTGTCGCACCAGGGAATATTGACGTTGTTGGGCCACGCTACTGCCCCTCGATAGAGGAAAAGATCGTTCGTTTCTCTCACAAGGAATCCCATCAGTTCTTCCTAGAGCCTGAGGGCTGGGCTACAGGGGAGGTATATGTTCAGGGGTGTTTTACAGGCCTTCCTTTTGATGTGCAGCTTGATCTTTTACGTTCTATCCCAGCCCTTGAGGAAGTGGAGATCATGCGGCCTGGCTATGCTATCGAATACGATTTTGTGCCTCCTCATCAGATCAAGCCTTCTTTGGAGACTTGGCGTATCCATGGGCTTTTCCTAGCAGGCCAAATCAACGGGACGTCTGGCTATGAGGAAGCAGCATCTCAAGGCATTCTTGCGGGAATCAATGCCGCCCTCTATGTGCGAGATGAGGAGCCATTGGTCTTGAGGCGAGATCAGGCCTATTTAGGGGTTTTGGTGGATGATCTGATCACCAAGGATCTCACCGAGCCGTATCGTATCATGACGAGCCGGGCCGAGTATCGCCTGCTTTTGCGTCAGGATAATGCGGATCTGCGGCTCACTCCCATTGGCTACCGTCTTGGGTTGGTTTCTGAGGAGCGCTACCAAGCGGTGGAGGCCAAGCGGAAGGCTATTCAGGAGGAGATAGAGCGTCTCAGACGGGTGATCCTCAAGCCTTCGCCGGAGCTGAATGCTTTCCTCAAGCGCAAAGGAGTACGACCTTTGAACCAGGCTGTTTCGGCACAACAGCTTCTCCGTCGTCCGGGGATGAGCTATGAGGTGATCCAAGAGTTCGCTCCGCCCAAGGAGGCTCTTCCACCGGAGGTGATTGAGCAAGTCATGCTCGAGGTTCGCTACGAGGGCTATATCCGCAAGCAGCAGCGCCAAGTGGAGAGGGCCAAGCGGTTAGAGAATCGGCGCATCCCCGAGGATTTTGATTATGCCTCCGTGATCGGCCTGCGGAACGAGGCGCGGGAACAGCTGATGAGGCACCGACCGCGGACGGTTGGCCAAGCTGCGCGTATTCAGGGAGTGAATCCCGCGGATATCTCGGTGCTTTTGGTCTACCTTGAGCGGCTTGCGAGGGCTTCTCAGGGGGCAAAAACTAGAGGCGTCCAGAGGTGATAGGGCCAGATCATTTGGCCATGGCGATAGTAGACATCTCGCTGGCTGGTTTTGGTTCCCAGGTCGGGCTTGGTCTGAGTCCAGGCGGCGTGGAGAACAAAGGTGTCGTGGGCTAGAGCGACTGCTTCGAGCCCTGAGGCTTGGGCCAGGGTACTGGATGGGAGCCACTCTCCAGAGCTGGCCAGGCGCCTGCGGAAGAGAAGCTCTGTTCCTTCTTCCCAGGCGACATAGACGTTGCCAGCTCCATCCACGGTGATGGCGGGTTGTTCAGCTTGGGTTCCTCCTTGAGAGATTCTTTCCCCTATGCTCCACCAGTCTTTGTAGAGCAGTGTGTCGGCGTAATAGATGTGCGAGTGCTGGCCCTCGTCTTCCTGCCAGACGAGGAAGGCCCCTCGGTGGGTATCGCCAGCGATCTTGGCGGCGAGCGAGTCGGCCTCGGTGCTCTCGGAGACGTTCATCGCAAAAGAGGCCCAGTGAATGCCATCTCCATAGATGGCATAGATGTCGTAATGCCCTGTATCTGCGGGTTCTTCGAGCACCTGCCAGGTGACCCATACTCGGCCATCCTTGCCAATGGCAATGTCGGGGGAGCTTCCTCCCACAGAAGAGGGAACAAGGTAGGTGTTCCACATGCCATTCTCCTGCCAGGCATGGTAGATGCGGGGGAACCCTTCGGTTGTATCTGTCCAGACGATAAAGAGCTTGCCATCTGGCGAGGCAGTAATGGCCGGTTGAGATGAGGTGCCTCTTCTGGTGTATGAAACGTTAACAGGTGGTTGCCAGTGGCCATTTACCCAGCAGCTGTAAAAGATCTCGTAGTTGTCCGAGAACTCGTTGCTGTAGACGAGGTGAAACTGTCCATTGGCCGTGGCTACTAGATCGGGCTCCTCGCCTACAAAGAGGGCTTGAGGGGTGCTCCAGTTGCCTCCTATGCGGAAGCTATAGTAGAGCAGAGGATAGCCAGCCTGTTCCTCCACCCAGACGG
>JAGGYI010000284.1 GCA_021162655.1 Anaerolineae bacterium | reverse complement strand
TTAAAGACGCGCATCATGTTCAGTCGGCGCTGGCCAACGAGCATGAGCTCATAGAGGCTAGTGCGCCAGCCCGTCACGGCCTGAACGAGGTCGCGGAGTTGGGCCAGGTCATAAAGCTGCCATGAGGGCCCCCAGACGAACTGGCAGGTTCCCAGGCTGTCTAGCAGGCTGTGGACGTACTCGGTATAAAGGGCATAGCGCACTTTTTCCACCGAAAGGTCGTGGATATCCAGCGGGTGGATGAGCCCCAGCTCGGAGAGGCGTTCCAGCGTCTCAGGGGTCGAGTGCTCAGGAGAGTAGTTCGGGTCATGGTCGCTGGACATATGGTCGGCCCCAAAGGGGTTCACCGCATAGATCAGGGCGAGGGAGCGCTTGGCCTGTGGCACATGGGCGGGGTATTCCTGCTTTTTGCAGGTGACGGCCAGCTTCTCTGCCCCTTTGCCGATCTTTTGGGCAGCTCGGTAGCTTCCCTCAGCAAGGAGGTTGCCAAGGCCCTTGCGTTCAGCGATCATCTGGACCATCTGTACCATGGCCTCGGCATTGCCAAAACGCAGCTCGATGCCGCCGGTGTCCTCCTTGGTGAGGATGCCGTTCTCGTAGCAATCCATGGCAAAGGCCACGGTTGCCCCACAAGAGATGGTATCCATGCCGTATTTGTTGCAGATCTCATTTGCCTTGGCGATGGCCTCCAGGTCGTCGATGCCGCAGTAAGAGCCCATGGTGGCAACCGTCTCATATTCAGGGCCACCATAGAGGGGATCGACGTTATAGCGCCCTTTGACCTCAACGACCCGCTTGCAGCGGATGATGCATCCATAGCAGGTGTCGTTCTCTTTGAGGATCGTGTCGGTCATCGTCTGGCCCCAGATCTTTTCCCACCCTTCAAAGACGCCGCTGGTCCAGTTGCGAGTGGGCAGGCCGCCGATCTTTTGGAGAAAGTCTATGCCGCCGGCTGTGCCGTGGAGCTGGAGGCTATAGACGCCGCTGTCCTCGAGGTTCTCGCGGCCCCATTTGGCCAGCTCGCGGATCGTATCCCGATCAAAGACCTCGGGGTGGTTGTGCCCACGTACGGCGATGGCCTTGAGGTTCTTGGAGCCCATCACAGCGCCCATGCCCGTGCGGCCACAGGCGCGGGTGCTCATGTTCATGATGGCAGCAAAACGGGTGAGCTTTTCCCCTGCTGGGCCAATCTGGAGGACCTGAATACGTTTATCGCCGAGCTCCTCGCGGATGAGGGCCTCGGCCTCGCCTGTGACCTTGCCCCAGAGGTGAGAGGCATCGCGGAGCTCTACCTCGCCGTCGTGAATCCAGAGGTAGACGGGCTTGGGGGCCCTACCGGTAAAGATGATGGCGTCGTACCCAGTGAACTTGAACTCTGCGGGCCAAAAGCCTCCTCCCTCGGAATCCCCAATGGCGCCAGTGAGGGGAGACTTGGCGTTAGCCATAACGCGGCTCAGCCCGCTGATAGGGGCCCCAGTGAGGACGCCCACCGAGATGACGAGGATGTTTTCTGGGCTGAGAGGATCTACGCCGGGGGGCAGGTTGTTGAGCAGGTAATACATTGCCAGGGCGCTTCCCCCCATATAGGTACGGTAGAAGCTTTCCGGGGGCTCCTCCGTCTCGATCTTGCCTGAGGAGAGGTCCACATGCAGTATCTTGCCCATGTACCCGTATGGCATCTTGCCCTCCTTCTGGTATATGTGTGGCTAAGCGGTTGACCTACCTGCATTATAACGTACATCTGAAGGAGGAATCAAGCGAAAAAAGGAGGGGTTTGGGCTTCCCGAGGCTGGGAGGGGTTAGCCCTTGAATTCTGACGAGAGGTAATAGCCCACTCCCCATTTGGTCATCAGGTAGCGGGGATGATGGGGATCGCGCTCGAGCTTTTTGCGTAGGTTATGCACGCAGATGCTGAGGCTGGTATAACGCTCTTTGGCATCGGTCCCCCAGATGTGGCGGCAGAGTTCCTCCCGGGGGACGACATTCCCAGCGTGTTGGCGGAGGTATTCCAACAGGCGGCGCTCTGTGGGGCTGAGCTTGAGCTCCTCATGGACGATGACAGTGGTTCCCTTGAGCTCGGGGGGCACGCGGGCCTCCTCTGGGCTCCATTCCCAATAGCGGCGGAGGTAGGCTTGGACCCTTGCTAGGAGCTCAGAGGGGCTGTAGGGCTCGCAAAGGCAGCCATCCGCCCCCAGTTTGAGCGCTTGCACGACAAAGGGCTCGCTGTGGGCAGGGCCAAGGACGAGGATGGGCAGATCGATCTCCTCTCGGAGCCGAGTGAGCTCTTGGCCTCGGAGGCCCTTGGGGTAATGGCAGATGAGGAGCTGGAAGCTTTGGGGCGAGGTGAGAAGGTCCTCTACAGAGGAAACAAGGGTGACACGGTGTCCCCCTTCTTCCAAGAGCGCTTGCAGAGCATCGACCTGCTCGGCCTCGCCGAGCACTGCAATATAGGCCATCTCCCCCCTCATATGCACCTGTGCCGGTGCGAGATGCTGTCATTAGTATAACTCAAAAAGGGTTTCGATCTGGTATATAACAAATTAGAAATTGGTTAAAAACAGGTTTAATCCCTTTCCTCGGAGGGCTTTGGGCAATTGACCCTGCCGTCAGAGGGCCGGCTGGAGGCCCTATCTCGAAAGGTGGCTTGAAAGCCAGAGCTTGGCCTAGATATAATAGGGGCCACAGAGGAGAAATGTAGGAAAGCTACCATTGGCGGGAGGAAGATGAGCGAGAGGAGGAGCGCATAGCCAAGGCCGTGGGCTCCTCTTTGTATCGGTGAGGCGAGAGGAGGTGAGAACACCGGGCTTGGCTTTGTAGGTGCCCTGTGAGGGGTTGGGCTGGGCCAGCTGATGGCCTGATCACAATAGGAGGGAAGAGATGAAGAGGTCCATTGTGCTTCGCCTGCTGGGCGGCGGGCTATTGGCGGTGGGGCTGTTTTGCTTGCTGGCAGTGAGCCCACGGGTTGCTTGGGCCGATCCGGGGGTTCTGTTTGCCTCACCAACAGGCAGTGGAAGCGCTTGTTCCCAAGATGCTCCCTGCCAGCTGCAGACGGCTCTCTCTCAAGCGGCCGATGGGGCTACGATCTACCTGGCCCAAGGCACCTACACGGGCAGCGGTGCGGCCGTGATTACCCTCACCAAGAGCATCACTCTCTATGGCGGATGGGACGGTGCGGCGAATGGCCCGGTGATGCGCGATCCCCAGGCTTATTCTACCACCATAGATGGCGAGGGGATGCGCCGCGGCGTCTATATCTCTGGTGGCGTGGCCCCTGTGCTGGATGGGCTGATCATCACTGGAGGGAACGCCACAGGCTTTGGGGGATATGGCTCAAGCGATGCTGGGGGCGGCATTTTCGTTAGCGGAGCCGATCCCCTCATCCAGGGTTGCCTTGTCATCAGCAATACCGCTGGAGAGAACGGCACGGGAGGAGGGCTCTTTTTCTATTCGAGTTCTGCCTGTATAGAGAGCTGTGCCGTGGTCAGCAACACGGCCCCTTGGGGGGGCGGCGTCCGTGCTATATTTGGTGCCCCTATCTTTCATGCGAGTGAATTCGTCTCGAACACTGCGGGATATGGTGGGGGCATCTATTTGATGTGGACGACAGCAGGGACACTGCTCGAGGCCAACACCTTCCGAGAGAATAAGGGCTCCTCCGGAGGGGCGATCTACCTGAGTGGGGCAACGGCCACAATTCGCAGGAACCTGATCCGCGATAATGAGGGCGGTCGTGGCGGCGGCGTGAGCGTGGCTTCTGGCTGTGCGCCGGTGGTTTTATCTGCCAATCGGATACAGGGAAACATTGCAGAGCGGGGCGGGGGAGTGCATATCTACATGAACCCAGCTCGGCTGGATAATAACTTTATCGTAGAGAACCAGGTGAGCGAGGGGGGAGCAGGGGTTTTCATCGAAAAGGCGGCCCCCACATTTAGGCACAACACCCTAGCGCGAAACAGTGGAGGGGATGGCTCGGGCATCTTGGTCGGTATCGACTCGACGGCAGTGCTCACCAACACCATCTTGGTGAGCCATACGGTGGGGATCAGTGTGACGGTCGGGAGCACGGCCACGCTAGAGGCCACACTGTGGGGCAGCGAGGCCTGGGCCAATGACAGCGACTGGGCTGGAGGAGGCACCCTCACCACTGGCACTGTGAACCTCTGGGGCGATCCCGTTTTTGTGGATCCTGACATCAAGGATTATCACATTGCTCCTGGCTCGGTAGCAGTGGATGCGGGGGTGGATGCAGGCGTGAATGTAGACATAGACGGCGATCCGCGGCCCGCCGGCGCGGGGTATGACCTGGGGGCCGACGAGTTGATCCTTCCCTCCATCTATCTGTACCTGCCCCTTGTGCTGAAGGGCCTTCCCTAAAGGCCCTGCCTGGGGCGTGGTAGGGGGTTATCGCTAGTACTGCCCAGAGCAGGGATAACGCCGACGGCTGAGGCGGCGGATTTACTCTTTTCCTGCTTTCTCCTCTGCGTCCTCCTGGGGCGGGTAAAAGTTGAAATAATAACCAACCCGCACCCTAGTGAGAATGTAGCGTGGGTTGGAGGGATCATCCTCTAGCTTTTTGCGTAGGTAGCGAATATAGAGCGAAAGATATTGCGTCTCTTGGATGTATTCGGGTCCCCATACCTCGTAGAGCAAAGTGGCGTGGGGGACCACCTCGCCGCGATGGCGCAGAAGGCAGGCGAGGAGCTGGAACTCTTTGGGGCTGAGCGAGATGGGTTGCCCCCGTTTGTACACGGCGTGCGCATCGAGGTCGATGCAGAGCACGCCGTCCTCATAGTAGTGTAGCTCCTCTTCTTGAGGAGAGGTGGCGCGCCGCAAGACGGCCTCCAGGCGCGCTTTGAGCTCTGCCAGGCTAAAGGGTTTGACGAGATAGTCGTCCGCGCCTCCGTCCAGCCCCTTGACGATGTCCTCCTCGTGCCCGCGGGCAGAGAGAAAGATAATCGGCACGTCCGAGATGGTGCGCAAGCGACGGCATACCTCCCACCCGTCGATGCCGGGCATCATGATGTCGAGAACGACCACATCGGGCATGTAGGTACGAACGAGGTAGAGGGCTTCTTGTCCGTCGCTTGTGCAGATCACCTGGTAGCCTTCTTGTTCGAGACTGAGCTTTAACACATGGAGCAGATTCTGATCGTCATCGATGACAAGGAGTTTTGACCGGGATAAGCTTGGATCGTTCATGAGAGTTGCACCTTTGTAATCTCTCCAGATTCGGCGTCCATCATGAGGATGCAACGGCGCAAAAGTTGACCTTTGCCAGTGAGTAGCTTGACCACCTCCTGAATTTGCCAAGAAGAGATCATCATCGGTGTGGCAGCGGGGTTCCCCAGCTCGACCTCGATGCCTCGTTCGGGAAGGTTCTCGGCATCATAGAGGCCATGGAGGCCGGGGTCCTCGGGAAAGATCGTCATCACTTGGCCCATGTAGCCACCGATAGACCCGTGAACGAGGGGGATCCCCAGCTGTTTGGTGGCCTCTTCGAGGAGGAGCCGAGCGGGTAGGGTGTCGAGGGCATCTACTGCCACCTGGGCCCCTTGAAGGAGCGCGGTGGCGTTCTCCTTGGTGAGCCAGGCCGGATGGGAGGTTACCTGGACGGCTCCATTTACCTGGCGAACTCGCTCGGCTAGGCATTCTACCTTGAGGCGCCCTAGGGTCTTTTCGGTGCATCCCAGCTGGCGGTTGAGGTTGTTCTCCTGGAAACGGTCCCCGTCGATCAAGATGAGGTGCCCTACCCCCATCCGCGCCAGGCCTTCGATGACCCAGCCGCCAAGGCCGCCCGCTCCCACTACTGCTACGGTGGATTCGAGGAGCTTGACCTGCCCCTCAAAGCCGATGGTGCCTAGGTTGCGCCGGTAGCGTTCGGGAGCCACCTGGGCTTTGAGAGCCGTTATCTCCACTTGACGCAAAGGGATACCCAGCTTTTGGGCAAGCTCGTGGCTCTCTTGGAGGGAGAGAAAGGCTTGCCCTTTGGATCGCTCGCGGATCTCCTGTAGGGTTTGCTCAAGGGATTGCTTCTCTGTGCTCATCGCTTTGCTCCTTTTCTCCCTGCGGACCCCCAAGGGGCTGGCAAAGAGGGCAAAAGTGGGTTCCTCTTCCCCCTATGAGGTCTCGCTCAATGGGGTGCCCACAGCGGGGGCAAGGCTCCCCTTGGTGGCCGTAGACAGCTAGAGAGAATTGGTTCTCCCCCGCTCCGTTATGGGGGTCGCGAAAGTCTCGCAAGGTGGTGCCCTTGTGTTGGATGGCGTTCCACAAAACCTGGCGAATAGCCTGGTGGAGGCGCTGGATCTCGCTGGGGGTGAGCGACCCTGCCCTCCTCTTGGGGTGGATGCCCGCCAGCCAGAGCGATTCATCAGTATAGATGTTCCCCAGCCCGGCAAGGGTGTGTTGGTCCATCAGAAGGGGTTTGATCTGGCGGCGCTGGCCGCGAAGGAGCTCTGCCAGCCGCTGGGGGGTGAATTCACTGGAAAGAGGTTCTGGGCCCAGCCCTGCCAAGATGGCCTGGGGATCACGAACTAGGTAGAGACGGCCGAATTTGCGCACGTCGCGATAAAAGAGGGCCTCGTCGGAGGAAAAGCGCCAGATGACGTGTACGTGCTTGTCCGCTGGGGTATCCTCGGATACGAGGAGGAGCTGCCCTGACATGCGCAGGTGTATGAGGAGAGAAAGGGGTGGAAGGGAGATGAGGATAAACTTTCCTCGCCTGGTAACCTCTTGGATCGTCAGCCCAATGGCCTGTTCGCAGAACGCCCTGGGCGAGGGCGCGGCAATGAGCCGTGGCCAACGCACCTGAACATCAATAATCCGTTTCCCGGGAAGCTGTTTGCTCAGCTCCCGGACGATGGTCTCCACTTCGGGCAGTTCGGGCATCAGTGACCCTCTTTGGGCGTCCTTTGGCTACGTTGCCGATATATCAGGCCGAAAAGAGGCAGTAGCAGGCTCCCCACTGAGCCGAAACACACCCCTCGCCGAGAGGGAGCAGCGCTTTCCTTGGGGGCAGGTGTGGCGGTCGCTGCCCTCTCGGCCGGCAGGCCCAAGCTAGCTCGCCAGCGAGCGTTCAGTTCGTCCAACCCAAAGCCGTAAACGCGCTGCAGGGCTTCCTCTTGGAGGGCACCCTGAGCAAAGACGTCTAAAAAAGCCCGCATCTTTTCACGACCGTATTCTCGGAGGAGAAAATCGACGATACTATAAGCCTCCCCATAAAAAAGATCCACCTGGCTGGCCTGGCCGCTATAGCTGCTCATTGAGCGGATGGAGAGCAG
>JAGGYI010000006.1 GCA_021162655.1 Anaerolineae bacterium | reverse complement strand
TGGCGGTGCAGCATCACCATGCCCATCTGGCCGCCTGCCTGGCCGATCGAGGCTTTGCGGGGCCGGCCATTGGCGTAATCATGGATGGGACGGGCCTGGGGCTGGATGGGCACATCTGGGGCGGCGAGTTCCTCATTGGCGATGCGCGGGGCTTTTGGCGCGCTGCGCGCCTGCAGTATTTGCCTCTCCCTGGGGGAGACCAGGCCGTGCGCAAGCCCTATCGCTTGGCATTGGCCTACCTTTGGGCACTTTTGGGGGAAGAGGTGGCTTTGCCCTCTACGCTCTCCCATATCCCTGTGGAGGAGCGGCGCATCCTCCAGCGGATGATCGCTCGGGGGATCAATACCCCGCTGACTAGTTCCCTGGGCCGCCTTTTCGACGCCGTCTCGGCTCTCCTGGGCGTTTGCCAGGAGACGAGCTATGAGGCCCAAGCGGCCATCGAGCTGGAGATGGTCGCCACCCCTGCTGAGGTGGCTGGAGCGTCACCATACCCTTGGGAGGTTGTTCCTATAAAAGAGGCCCAGAGCTGGGGGGATCCCCCTGTGCCTCCGGGCCAGGCTCGCGAACTGCGCTTGGCGCCCCTTTATCGAGCCATCTTGGAGGACTTGGCTGCAGGCATCTCTCAGGGGGAGATCTCCTGGCGCTTTCACTTGAGCGTTGCCCAGATGATCGTCGAGGTTTGTCTGGCCTTGCGGGCTGAGACGGGCCTGCAGGCGGTGGCCTTGAGTGGCGGAGTCTTTCAAAATCGGCTCCTTTTGGAGCTCCTCCTTCCACGGCTGGAGGAGGAGGGCTTTGAGGTGCTCCTGCATCGCCAGGTGCCCTGCAATGATGGCGGCCTGGCCCTGGGGCAGGCGGTGATCGCCCATGGATATATGATAGGAGAGTGAACCATGTGCCTCGCTATCCCTTTGCGCATTCAAAAGATCGAAGGCACGATGGCCAAGGTGGAGTTGGGTGGAGTTCTGCGAGATGTGAGCCTTGTTCTCACCCCCGAGGCCAAGGAGGGGGATTACGTGCTTGTGCATACGGGCTTTGCCATCAGCGTGCTCAATGAAAAAGAGGCTCAGGAGACCCTGGCCCTCTTTGCCGAGTTGGAGGAGGCCACTCGCCAGCTGGAGGAAGAAGAGGCCACCGACTCGGCCGGTGGAGAGCCCGCCCCATGAAGTATACCGACGAGTATCGCGACCCCGGCGTCGCTCAGCGGCTCATTGCCCATATCCGCGAGCTGGCTAGTGGGCGTTCAGAGCCGGTGGCGATCATGGAGTTCTGCGGAGGGCACACCCATGCCATCTTGCGCTATGGCATTCGCCAGGCGTTGGCCCCGCGGGTGCGCCTTCTCTCGGGGCCGGGGTGCCCCGTCTGTGTGACGGATACCCAGGACATTGATTACGCCATCGCCCTGGCCAGCCTCCCGGGGGTAACCGTGGCCACCTTTGGGGATATGCTGCGGGTGCCCGGGAGCCGTCTCAGCCTGCAGGAGGCTCGGGCCGAAGGGGCCGATGTGCGCATGGTCTACTCTGCGCTGGATGCTTTGGAGCTGGCTCGCAAGGATCCTTCGCGAGCGGTGGTGATGTTGGGCATCGGCTTTGAGACGACGGCTCCCACCGTGGCGGCTTCGCTGCTGCAGGCTCGCGAGCAGAATATCACAAACTACTATGTCCTCTCTCTGCACAAGCTCACCCCACCGGCTATGCGCGGCATTCTCGATGCTGGTGAGGTACGCCTTGACGCTGTTTTGGGGCCGGGCCATGTGACGGCCATCATCGGCTGGCAAGCCTGGAGTTTTCTGGCTGAGGAGTATGGCATCCCCTGCGTCGTCTCGGGCTTTGAGCCCCTCGATATCCTCCAGGCCGTCCGCCAGATCGTCCAGATCGTCGTCGAAGGTCAACCCCGGGTAGAGAATGCCTATCCTCGCGGGGTGACGGCCGAGGGCAACCAGGTGGCCCAAAGGCTGATGTACCAGGTTTTTACAATAGGTGAGGCGGCTTGGCGTGGGCTGGGCGTGCTTCCGGCGAGTGGGCTGGTTCTGCGGCCTGAATTTGCTGCCCACGATGCGCGCCTGGCTTTTGAGGTGCCAAAGGAGCTCCTCGAAGCGGAACCTTCTCCCTTGCAAAAGAGCTGCCGCTGTGGCGAGGTCCTTCGAGGGCTCATCGAACCCCCCGAGTGCCCTCTCTTTCGGCGGGTTTGCACGCCTGCCCGCCCTGTGGGGCCCTGTATGGTCTCCTCTGAAGGGGCCTGTGCGGCCTATTATCGTTATGGAGGTGCTTGATTTGGCCAGTCAAGATATTGTGCTCCTGGCCCATGGCAGTGGAGGGACCCTCAGCCATGAGCTGGTCGAGCAGGTCTTTGTCAAACATCTTGCGAACCCCATCCTCAGTGCCCTAGAGGACGCCTCTCTCCTTCAGCTCGAGGGAGAGGGCCGCTTGGCCTTTACCACCGATTCCTATGTGGTGCGGCCGCTCTTTTTCCCCGGGGGGGATATTGGCCGGCTGGCCGTCTGCGGCACGGTGAACGATCTCTCCATGCGGGGGGCGGTGCCCCTCTTTCTGAGCGTGGGCTTTATCCTTGAAGAGGGCCTCCCCCTGGCCGATCTGGAACGCATCGTCTCCTCGTTGGCGCAGACCGCCCAGGAGGCAGGGGTGCAGGTCGTCACTGGCGATACCAAGGTGGTGGAGAGGGGCAATGCCGATGGGCTCTTTATCAATACGGCAGGGATAGGCCTGGTGCCTCCTGGGGTTGAGGTGGGAGCAAGCAGGGCCCGCCCAGGAGATTGTGTCCTCCTCAGCGGAGCTGTGGGCGATCACGGCCTAGCCATCATGACCCAACGAGAGGGGCTGCAGTTTGAGGGAGCTTTGCGGAGCGACTGTGCTCCTCTGAACACCCTGGTGCAGGCGCTGCTTTCAGCGGCACCCCATACCCACGTTTTGCGCGATCCTACCCGTGGCGGCTTGGCCACGACGCTCAACGAGCTGGCGGGGCAATCCTCCGTGGGCATCGAGATCGATGAGGACGCCATCCCTCTCCATGAAGCGGTGCGCGCTGCCAGCGAGCTTTTGGGGCTCGATCCCCTCTATGTGGCGAATGAGGGCAAATTGGTGGCCATCGTTCCTCCCGAGGAGGCCGAGGCAGCCTTGGCCGCGATGCGGGCCCATCCCCTGGGGAGCGAGGCAGCGCTCATTGGGCGCGTTGTGGATGAACACCCTGGGCGGGTGATCTTGCGCACTATTTTGGGCACCAGCCGCATCCTCGAGATGCTTGCCGGAGAGCAGCTCCCACGGATATGCTAACGACGAATTTTGCGCTATAATAAGCATCCGCCGGCCTTGGCCGGCGGATTGCTTTCTTTTTTAAGCCTTGGTTCGAGTCAAGGGCCGGCTGATCTCTTGAAGGGGTTCTATAACGATGGAAAAAAGCCGTAGACGTGCCCTCTTTGGGGTGAGCATTGGGCACGCCGCGCATGATACTTGGTATGGTGTGGCTCCCGTTCTTCTGGCTGCCCTCAGCTCACAGATGGATATCTCTAATGCAGACATTGGTTTGATGCTGCTCTTTTACCAAGGGCTTTCCTCCCTCAGCCAGCCCTTTTTTGGGCGCCTTGCTGAGCGCGTTGGGGGCCGTGTCATAGGGGTGGCAGCCATCCTCTGGACGACGTCCACCTTTTCGATCACTCTCTTTGCCCAGACCAAGTGGCTCCTCTTTCTGGCCATCGCTCTGGCGGGCTTGGGCTCGGGGGCTTGGCATCCCCAGGCGGCGGCAAACGCCACCCTCGCTGGGGGTGAGCGCTGGGGGGCCACAGCGGCGGCCATCTTTTTCTTTGGTGGTACACTGGGCACCGCTTTTTTAGGTTCGGCCTTTGGGGGTTACCTTCTGGCAAATTTCGGACGGCATTCCCTGCTCATCATCAGTGCCATCACCGTCCTTTTAGCCCTCACTGTGGTACGGGCCTCTATTCCTCGCTGGGTGGATGGTGGGCATTCCGCCAAAAAGAGCGCTGGCCAGCAGCGCAACGGGACGATGGATGGGGCCTTCTGGCGGCTTTTGCTCATCCTCCTCCTGGGCACGGCCTTTCGTTCCCTGGCTTTTAATAGCTTGAACACCTATGTGCCCAAATATCAGCAGGATTTGGGCGTCTCCCCGGCGACCTATGGTGCCCTGATGTCAGCCTTTCTCTTTGCTGCGGCCGTTGGCGGGGTGGTTGGCTCTTACCTGGCTGATCGCATTGGCCTGCGCCGCGTGCTCGTTGGCTCGGTGGCTTTGGCTGCCCTCTTTTTGGTACCCTTTACTCAGACGCAGGGCCTCCTCAGCTATGTGCTCCTCACCATGGCGGGCCTCCTGGTGGGGCCTTCACACACCCTTTTCCTCGTCGCTGGGCAGCGTCAGTTTCCCCAGCGGGTGGCGATGATCTCGGGCATCTTTTTGGGCTTTACCTTCGTCAGTGGTGCTGGGGGGGCTTGGCTGCTGGGCCTCTGGGCCGATAGAGTGGGCCTGGCCACAGCTCTGGGCGTGTTGCCTTGGATCCTCTTGGGGGCGGCCCTCTGCGCTTTTGTGGGCGTGCCTCGGGGAGCAGCAACAGGGCAGAAGGTATCGGCCGAGGAGGAAGCGACCTCTTGAGCTGGAAGGCAGGAAAACGGCCGCACCACGCCGGTGCGGCCGTTTTGTATGCCTTTAGGATGCTCAGAGCGCTCGGATGATGGCTTCGGCCATCTCTCGGGTGCCCACCGCGGTGGGGTCATCGCGGGTGGGTTTGAGGTCGTAAGTGACGTACTTGCCCTCAGCGATCACCCGGGCGACGGCTCGTTCAATGCGCTCGGCAGCCTCGATCTCTCCTAGATGGCGGAGCATCATCGCTCCGCTGCGGATGGTGGCGGTGGGGTTCACTTTATTTTGGCCTGTGTACTTGGGGGCCGAACCATGCACAGGCTCAAAGACGGCGATCTCATCGCCGATGTTCGCCCCAGGGGTCACCCCCAAGCCGCCCACCAGCCCCGAACAGAGATCGCTGATGATATCGCCAAAGAGGTTGGGCAACACGAGCACGTCGTACTCGTGAGGGCGTTGGACGAGCTGCATGGCCAGGTTGTCGATGATGCGGTCGTTGAAGGCGATCTCGGGGTATTCTGTGGCTACCTCCTGGGCCACGCGCAAAAAGAGCCCATCGGTGAGCTTCATGATGTTCGCCTTGTGCACCGCGGTGACCAGTTTTCGCCCATTGGCTCGAGCGTATTCAAAGGCAAAGCGCACGATGCGCTCGCTCTTTTTGCGGGTGATGATGCGGATGGCCTCGGCGGCCTCGTCGGGGATGACCTCATGCTCGATGCCGGCATAGAGGCCCTCGGTGTTCTCGCGAACGATGACCAGGTCCACGTCCTCATAGCGCGAGGCTACCCCTGGGATCGTCTTGGCTGGGCGCAGGTTGGCATAGAGGTCCAGCGCCTGACGAATGGCCACATTCACGCTGCGAAAGCCGGTGCCCACGGGGGTGGTGATGGGTCCCTTGATGCCCACCTTGTTCCGTCGTAGCGATTCAAGCACCTGCTCGGGCAGGGGAGTGCCGTATTTTTCCATCACGGCGGCCCCTGCTTCTTGGATGTCCCACTCGATCTCTACGCCCGTGGCCTCGACCACGCGGCGCATGGCCTCGGTGACCTCAGGACCAATACCATCTCCTGGGATCAACGTCACGCGATAGGTCATCTCTGCTCCTTTAACCTCGGGTTTCTCTGGGCGGTTTAGCTTGCCTGCCCTTTGATATAGTTCAAAAGCCCGCCGGCCAGGATGATCTGTACCTGGCGGGGCGAGAGGTCGTAACGCACGGGGAAGCTATAGCCCTGGGTGAGGTTCCGCACCGTCAGGGGCTGTCCTCCCTCCAAGGCTTGGCGCACGCCCTCGAGGCGCAGCCGGTCTCCCTGGCGAAGCCGTCCATAATCGGCCGGGTCGGCAAAGACCAGGGGAAGGATGCCAAAGTTGATCAAGTTCGCTCGGTGGATGCGCGCAAAGCTCTTGGCTAGCACGGCCTTGATGCCCAGGTACATGGGCACCAGGGCGGCGTGCTCACGGCTAGAGCCTTGGCCATAGTTCTCTCCGCCGACGATGAGCCCTCCACCGGCCTCACGGGCCCGCTTTGGGAAGGTGGGATCGATGCGGGTGAAGGCATATTCGCTCAGTGCGGGGATATTGGAGCGCAGGGGGAGAATCTGGGCCCCTGCGGGCATGATGTGGTCGGTGGTGACGTTATCCTCCGTGATGAGCAATACCTCGCCCTCCAAGGGATCCTCAAGCGGCCCGCGGGTGGGCAGGGGCTTGATGTTCGGCCCGCGGATGATCTCCACCTTGCTGGGGTCCTCTGCTGGGGGGAGGATCATGTTATCGTTGATGACAAAATGGCTGGGCATGTGCACTTGGGGGGCTTTGCCCAGCTCGCGGGGATCGGTGATCTCCCCACGGATGGCTGCCACCGCGCAGACCTCTGCGCTGGCCAGGTAGAGCTTGGCGTCAGCTGTGCCGCTGCGCCCCTCAAAGTTGCGGTTGAAGGAGCGCAAAGAGACCGCTCCACTGGCTGGCGCCTGCCCCATGCCGATGCAGGGGCCACAGGCTGCTTCGAGGATGCGCGCGCCTGCGGCGACTAGGCTGGCTAGGGCACCGCTCTGGCCGATCATTGTCAGGGCCTGTTTACTTCCAGGGCTGATGGTCAGAGAAAGACGGGGATGCACCGTCTTGCCTCGGAGGATGGCGGCGACGGTTTCCAGGTCCACTACAGAAGAGTTGGTGCAGCTTCCGATGCAGACCTGGTCGACCGGCAACCCTGCCAATTCGCGCACGGGCACCACATTATCGGGGCTGTGGGGCTGGGCGATGAGCGGCTCTAGTGCAGAGAGGTCCAGCTCGATTACCTCATCGTAGGTGGCATCGGGGTCCGCGCTCAGGGGGCGCCAATCGGCTTCGCGGCCCTGGGCAGCCAGGAAGCGGCGGGTGTTCTCGTCGCTGGGAAAGAGGGAACTGGTCGCCCCCAGCTCGGCCCCCATGTTGGTGATGGTGGCTCTCTGGGGCACGCTCAAGCTGGCGACCCCTGGCCCCCCATATTCAAAGACTTTGCCCACCCCTCCTTTGACGGAGAGCCTACGCAAAAGCTCGAGGATGACATCCTTGGCTGAGACCCACGGCTGTAGCTCGCCTGTGAGCCAGACGAGCACCACCTGGGGCATGGGTACGTAAAAGGGGGCTCCGGCCATGGCCACGGCTACATCAAGCCCACCGGCCCCGATGGCCAGCATGCCCAGGCCCCCCGCTGTGGGGGTGTGGCTATCGGAGCCCAGGAGGGTTTTACCTGGCACTCCGAAACGCTCCAGGTGCACTTGGTGGCAGATGCCATTGCCCGGCCGAGAGAAGTAGAGCCCATATTTGGCCGCCACGCTCTGGAGATAGCGGTGATCGTCGGCGTTGCGAAAGTCGGTCTGGAGCATGTTGTGGTCTACATAGCTCACCGAACGCTCTGTGCGCACGCGCTCCAGGCCGAGCGTCTCAAATTGGAGATAGGCCATCGTGCCGGTGGCGTCTTGGGTCAGCGTCTGATCGATGCGCAGGCCAATCTCCTGCCCGGGGATCATCTCCCCAGAGACCAGATGCTCGCGAATGATCTTGTAGGTCAGGCTCTCTCCCATAAGGCGTTCCTTCCTTCCGATTGGGGTATAAAAAAGGCCCCTGCCAGCGCCGCCGCTGCCACGTGGGGCCTCTCATTGGCCGGATCACTTTGCATATGGTAGCGGCTTTGCCTTCCTTTGTCAATGTAAAGGCTAGCGCCCCAGCATTCTCCCCAGGCGGCGGAGCTGTTCCTCCAAAGGGCCGGGCTGGCGAAAGTACTCTAACGAGATGGCCCTGGGCTGGGTGCGCTCCAGTGCCCAGGAGAGGAGGGCATAATCTTCCTCTTGGAGAGGTTCGTGGGCGTCCACTAGGTTCTCCTCCCCAAAGGGAAGTAGGTGGGCGATGCTTTGGGCGTTCTCGCGGACGAGCTTTTGGCGGCGCTCGTCCAGCTTGCAGAGGGGCCGGGGGCCGCTCAGGTGGATCTCTACCACCTTGGCCAGAGGGAGCCGCTGGAGATAGTCGTGCACCTCATAACCGAGCACATCCGCGCTGACGCGGGCATGGGCCAGATCGAGCAGAAAACCGCAGCCCGTCTCAGCGATCACTGTGGCGATGAAATCGGGCTCGCAAACGTGCAGATGGGCCAGGTTGGGAAAGAGGGGGATATTCTCCAAGAGCAGGGGCACAGGCAGGGCCTCGGCCAGGGCACGGGCATTGCGGACAATGTTCTCCAGCGCCTGCTCGCGCGAGAGCAGCTTGGAGGCTGCCTGGGTGATGAGGGCCTCGTTCAGGGTGACGTCGGCCACGCTGAACCCGATATGGGTCGAGGTCCAGGGGGTGCCCGTCAGCTGGACGAGGTCCAGAATGCGCTCCACTGCCTCCTGGGGGAGCGGCTCATGCCCACTGAGGGTATCGTCAAGGTGGAGCATGAGAGGGTAGTGAGGGGCCAGCTTGGCGATGGCCTCCCGCCCCATAAAGGGACCTACCTTGAGGTAATCCACCAGGTGGGCTTTGCCCTCTGCCAAGAGGGCCTGCATAGCGCTGGTGCCATTGGCTCCCAGCAGGGGCCGCCCCTCTATGGTAGGCCAGGGATGGGGAGAGATTTGTTGCATGGGGGTGTCCTTATAATTGATCTCTGCTGAAACGCTATGCTAGCATGGGCGGGAGGGCCTGTCAAAAAATGGGGCGGCACTGTCCCGCGCCTTGGGTCAGCACCGCCTGAATGAGGAGGAACGAGAAAGGGCCATTGCCCCCAGATCACATCGCCATGCCTCCATCTACGCAGATCACCTGGCCGGTGATGTAGCTGGCTTCCTCGCCGGCAAGAAAGGCGACCATGGCCGCTACATCCTCAGGGCGGCCCAGGCGCCCCAAGGGGATGAGCGCTAGGGCGTTCTTGATGACCTCTTTGGAAAGGCCAGCGGTCATATCCGTCTGGATAAAACCGGGGGCCACCACGTTCGCGGTGATGTTCCGCGAGCCCAGCTCTTTGGCCAGGGATTTAGTAAAGCCCACAAGCCCCGCCTTGGCCGCTGCATAGTTGGCCTGGCCGGCATTGCCCGCCAGCCCCACTACCGAGCCAATGTTGATGATGCGCCCCCAGCGGCGTCGCAAGAAGGTGCGTTGCACTGCCTTGACGCAGTGAAAGGCACCCTTGAGGTTCGTGTTCAACACGGCGTCCCAGTCCTCCTCGCGCATGCGCAAGAGGAGCATATCCCGGGTGATGCCGGCGTTGTTCACCAGGATGTCTACCGTGCCAAAGGCCTCGAGGGTGGCCTGGACCAGCTTCTCTGCCTCGGCAGCCACGCTCACGTCGGCTTGGACGGCGATGGCTTCTCCACCTTCCTCCTGGATGCGCTGCAGCACCTCCTGGGCGGCCTCGGCGTTGGAGCGATAGTTCACCACAACTTTGCAACCCTGGCGGGCCAGCTCCAGGGCAATGGCCCGGCCGATGCCCCGCGAACTGCCCGTGACGATGGCCACACGACCCTGCAAGCGTTTCATTCCGCCAACTCCTTTGCATCCAGTGCTTCTACACCGGCGGCATCGGTTACGCTATAGAGGCGCAGGCCTCCGATGCGCCGGATGAGCCCCGAGACGACTGCCTTGGGCCCTACCTCAAGCACCTTGCCCACGCCTCCTTGGACCATCGCCTGCACCGATTCAACCCAGCGCACGGGCGAGGTGAGCTGCCGCAGGAGGGCCTGTTTGATGGCTGCCGGCTCGCGCAGGGGAGCGGCCTCGGCATTGCAGACCACAGGTACCCAGGGCTGTTGCCAGGGCACCTGCTCGAGCACTTGAGCGAGCCGTTCGGCTGCTGTGGCCATCAAGGGAGTGTGGCAGGGCACGCTCACCGCCAGAGGGATGGCCCGCTTGGCCTTGTGTTCCTTGGCGATGGCCAGGGCTCGCTCGAGGGCCTCTTTGCGCCCAGCGATGACCACCTGCCCTGGCGAGTTATAGTTTGCCGCCCAGATGCCCGCCTCCGCACCGCCGGCCTCGGCGATGACCTCAGCGACCTGTTCATCGCTCAGGCCGATGATGGCGGCCATTCCCCCGGGGGAGTCGGCCACTGCGTCGCGCATAGCCTCCCCACGGACCCGCACCACGCGCAGCCCGTCTTCAAAGCGCAACGCTCCGGCTACCGTCAGGGCGACGAACTCGCCCAGGCTATGCCCAGCAGCAAAGGCGATCTGCGGGCGTAGCTCCTCTAGGCGGGGGGCCAGCGCTCGCCAAAGGGCCATGGTGGTGGTATAGATGGCCGGCTGGGTGTTGGCCGTGTCGTTGAGGGCTTCCGCTGGGCCAGTGAAACAAAGCTGGGTGAGAGAGAACCCGAGGATCTCGTCGGCCTGGTCGTAAACCTCCCGCGCTTCGGGGAAGGATTCATATAGGTCTGCCCCCATGCCCACAAATTGGCACCCCTGCCCGGGGAAGACGAGGGCGAGCTTTCCAGCTTTCTCCATAGTACCCTTTCCTCCTCAGACGATAAGCCCCTGCAGGCGGCAGAGGATTTCCTCCGCCTCGGCTGCCGTGCGCCGCACCACCTCACCCGCTGGCAGGATCTCTTTGATGAGGCCAGAGATCTGCCCGGCCATCAGAGAGCCATGGACCACGTCTCCCTCCACGGCGGCCTTGCGCAGGCGCCCTGTGCCGAACTCGATGATCTCCTCCTCCGAGGCTCCCTTTTTCTCCAGCTCTTCGAACTCGCGAGCCATAGGGTTGCGCAGGCAACGCACTGGGTGCCCCAGCGAGGTACCCGTGACCATCGTCGAGCGATCGCCGGCCCGCAGGATGGCCTTCTTGTAGTTGATGTGCGCTGTGCATTCCTCTGTACAGATGAAACGCGTGCCCATCTGCACGCCTGCGGCCCCCAGGGCCAGGGCAGCCGCCAGGCCGCGGCCGTCGCCGATGCCCCCCGCTGCGATGACGGGGATCTTGACCGCATCCACCACCTGGGGCACCAGGGCCATCGTGCTCACCGTGCCGA
>JAGGYI010000156.1 GCA_021162655.1 Anaerolineae bacterium | reverse complement strand
TTTATCCTCCTTCTGGCTTGCACGACGTCGGCCTGAAGGGTCTCCATTTTGAGCCCTCCAGGCCGACGTCGTGCAAGCCAGAAGGAGGATAAATCTTGTCAGGTTTATTGGAGGGACAAGTTGCCGTTATTACAGGCGCGGCACACGGGATGGGTGAGGCGATCGCCAAAACTTTCGCCCGTGAGGGTGCAGCATTGGGGTTACTGGATCGAGATGCTGAGGCTCTTGCGGCAGCAGTCGATGAGCTCCAGAACAGGGGAGCCATGGTTTTGGGCCAAGAGGTCGATGTCCGCGACTTTGCCGCAATTCAGGGAGCGGTAGCAGCCTTTGAAAATGCCCTTGGTCCCATCGATATTTTGGTTAACTCGGCGGGCCTGGGGATTTACAAACCATTCCCAGAACTCACAGAAGAAGATTGGGACCTTACCTTTGATGTCAATGTTAAAGGGACTTTTCTCATGTGTAAAGCTGTCGTCCCGGGCATGCTGCAGCGTGGCAAGGGATTGATTATCAACATCGCCTCATTGGCAGCACTGTTGCTGGGCTTTGATCGTGGCTCTTGTTACGCTGCTTCCAAATACGCCGTGCGCGGCTTCACCAATTATCTTTTTCGGGAGTTAAGATCCAAGGGCATCAAGGTATGTTGCCTGAATCCTGGTACCACCGATTCTCACTTTCGAGGCCGGCCGACCGGCAACCCCAACTGGATGGTCCCTCAGGATGTAGCGAACGTAGCTTTATTTGTAGCTACCCAACGTGAACGCGTGAACGTGGCCGAGATCGCTTTCAGCATGATTAACGAGGCCTGGTAACTATTCACGGAGAAAGAACGGTGAAGCTTTTGAGAAAACCGCTCAAAATGAGTACTCTCGAGGCCATCTCTGGCTATCTCTACATCTCTCCATGGGTGATTGGCTTTTTAATCTTTACCCTCATTCCTTTTGTGGCTTCTTTCCTCCTTTCCTTTATGGATTACGCAATCGCTACTCCCCCGCGTTGGGCAGGGCTCTCGAACTTTAAACGGGCCTTTTTCCAGGACAGCCTTTTTTGGCACTCTCTGAAGCTGACGATTACCTACGTGATGTATTCCGTACCTACTGGTATCGTAGGTTCTTTGCTCCTCGCGGTACTCCTGAATCAGCCCATCCACGGGAACA
This sequence comes from Anaerolineae bacterium, assembly GCA_021162655.1. Lineage (GTDB taxonomy): Bacteria > Chloroflexota > Anaerolineae > UBA1429 > UBA1429 > JAGGYI01. Next base: position 2,641 of record JAGGYI010000156.1, on the reverse strand, counting down.
CAATCTTTCGCACTCTCTTCTTTCTACCTACCTTAACTCCGGTCGTAGCCGCAACTTTGCTTTGGAAGTGGCTGCTTCATCCAGAAGTGGGGCTGGTCAATACCTTATTGTGGAGATACTTGCATATCAGTGGCCCAGGATGGCTCTCAGACCCTAATTGGGCTTTGCCCTCGATAGTGGTCATTAGCCTATGGGGCAGTGTGGGAGGAGGGCGGATGCTGATCTTCCTGGCTGCCCTCCAGGGCGTGCCCCGAGAGCTCTATGAGGCCGCCGAAATAGATGGCGCCGGCGGCTTTCAGAAGTTCTGGTATGTTACGGTGCCAATGGTTACCCCCGCGATCTTCTTTAACTTGGTGATAGGCATCATAGGGTCTTTTAGCGTTTTTACGATATCTTATGTTGGGACGGATGGGGGGCCAATGTATGCAACGTGGTTCTACATGTTACACCTAGTAAGTCAGGCCCTTCGCTACTTCAACATGGGGTACGCTTCCGCCCTCGCTTGGATCCTATTCATGATCTTGCTCGTATTTACCTACTTGCAGGTCCGTTTGTCACGGCACTGGGTGTATTACGCTGGGGGAGTGTAAGATGACGGTCCAGAGCAAGGCGGATTTCCAGCTTTCGGCAGCTCGTGCTCGTCGAACTGCCCGCATCCATCTGGCCCTGCGCCAAGGTATCACCTACTTCCTCTGCTTAACCCTGGGGCTTATCTTTATGGCTCCTTTCTTCTGGGCCTTTTTCAGTGCCTTGAAGGACCCTTTCGAGATTTTCGAGTTTCCTCCGAGGCTTTTCCCCTCCGTTTGGCGTTGGGGTAATTTCGTAGAGATTTGGGTTAGGGTGCCTTTCGCCAAGTGGACGGTGAATACCTTGCTGGTATGCATACTCTCTTTGATCGGCCAGGTTTCGACAGCCACCCTAGTTGCCTATGGTTTTAGCCGCTTCAGGTTCCCAGGGCGAGAAAAGCTTTTCCTTCTGGTCCTTAGCACGATGATGCTACCTTTTCAGGTCACATTGATTCCCCTCTATCTTATGTACCGGGCTATAAATTGGCTTGATACGCTCAAGCCCTTGATTGTACCCAACTACTTTGGTGGGGGAGCCTTCTATATTTTCCTGATCCGGCAATTTCTCATGACCGTCCCTCGTGACTTGGACGAGGCAGCCAAAATAGACGGCGCAGGCTCTTTTCGCATCCTTTGGCAAGTGATCTTGCCTCTTATCAAGCCAGCGCTTTTAACCGTAACAATTTTCTCCTTCATGAGCAACTGGAACAACTTCCTCGGTCCTCTTTTCTTCTTGAATGACCCAGAGAAGTTCACCCTATCTCTTGGATTGCGTTATTTTCAAGGACTGCCGACCTCGGGCGAGCCCAAGCAGCATTTGCTGATGGCCGCCTCGATTACAATGACCATTCCTGTGTTAATTCTCTTCTTTTTCACCCAGCGCTACTTCGTTCAGGGCATTATCACGACCGGGATCAAAATGTGAAGTCCACTATATTAGCATCCTTAGCACTGATCGCCCTTTTGGGGATCAATGCACTGATATTGCCAAGGCTCCTGAAACCATCTGATGAAAGTAGTGGCTTGGCCATCCGTCTACTTAGCGTGAATGGTTCTTGGAACCACATACCTTCATTTTGTTCGCCATGACACTGGCCTGAAAATACTGCCCGGGAGGCAGTGAGAAAAGCCCAGCTGGAGGGTGTTCCCGCCGAGTGTACTCTGATTGTGGCAACCGGCGACGGTTTAGCCGCTGATTTAGAAACCGCCCTTTGGGCGAAAGGGTTAATTCCCCTTTCAGAGACTCCTGAGGTTCCTTTCGATGTTATTTTGATAAGCGCACGTGATCTCCAAATCTTCCAAGCACACCACACTTTGACAGATCTCGCCGCTTCAGGGTTACCCCTGATCGGCGGCGCTTCCGTTGATTGGCCTTCTATAGCTCCTTTGCAGGTTACATCATGTAACAGAACGAGGATTGCTTTTCTGGGGCTGACTTCCCTTGGCGAACATTCAGATCCTCTTACCACAGTGAAAAAGCACGTCTCAAAGGCCAGGCATCAAAGCGACATCATTATCTTACTATCGAATCTCGGCCTCCCAGAGGAGCGGCGGATTGCCAGAGAAGTCAAGGACATAGATATTATTTTGGATAGCGGCAGAGCCTTGGACCAGCCAGAAAAGGTCCAGGATACCCTTCTTGTCCCACAAAAGTTCCCTGGACGCTCCGTGACGATGCTACGGTTGGTTTTTAACCGGGATGGAGAGCTCAAACAGTACCAAATAAAGAATCTCTTTTTCTTTCCTCCCTCATGATACTCGCCTCTGAATACCAGGCTGGAGGAGGCACAGTGTTCAGCGATACCCTTTCCATCGTTTATTTGCATCCCGCCAAACAACAGGTGGGTTTCCCTTTTACCGATCCCCGTTTTTCTTATTTAACTCCCTTCCTACTTATGCCCGTGGGCATCGTTGGCTTGGCCAACTTGTTGCGCAAGAGAGGTTTCCCCCTTCAAGGTTTAAATTACCCCGCTGAATCTTTTATCCAACCCGGCTTCAACTTGGTGAATTGGTTAAAGAGGCTCAAGCCACCTCCTCGCGCATTTCTCATCGACTTGCACTGGTACGAACACTCC
>JAGGYI010000279.1 GCA_021162655.1 Anaerolineae bacterium | reverse complement strand
TCTTTACCGTGCTCTTTCTCTATGGCCTCACCCTGGCGGCGAGCTGGCTGATGGATCGCCCGTTAAAGACCTCTGCCGAGTGGGCCGTCAGCGGATGGGCTCGGGCCCACGCATCTTTGGCCGAGGCACGTCAGCGCCGGGCGGAGCTCTACCGCGCCCTCCGCGCCCTGGAGGAGGCCACCTACCGCATCGAGCGGATGAACAACGAGCTCCTCCTCGCCCAGCGGGAGGCGGAGGAGGCGCGAGCCCTCAAGGCGCGCTTTGTGGCCACGGTGAGCCATGAGTTGCGCGGTCCCCTGAACCTCATCCTCGGCTTTGCCAAGCTGATGGCCCTCTCTCCCGAAAGTTATGGGCAGCCCCTCCCGCCGGCCTACCGTGCCGATGTGGATGCCATCTACCGCAACGCACAGCATCTGGTGAGCCTTGTGGACGACGTCCTCGAGCTTTCGCAGATCGAGGCCCAGCGGCTGGCCCTGCTCAAGGACCGCATCGACTTGGAGACAGACGTGGTGGAGAAGGTGGTGCGCATCGTTCAGCCGCTGGTCGAGCGCAAGGGGCTCTATCTGCGTAAGGAGCTCGCCGGGAACCTGCCCTGGATCTTGGCGGACCCGGTGCGCCTACGGCAGGCCCTTTTGAACCTTTTGACCAATGCCGTCCGCTTCACCGAGAAGGGCGGCATCACCGTGCGTACAAGCCTGCAGGATGGGCAGATCCTCGTCAGCGTGGCCGATACGGGCCCGGGGATCGCCCGCGAGGATATCCCCAAGCTTTTCAAAGAGTTCCACCAGGTCCACCGCCCCAAGGGGGAGAAGGAAAAGGGCAGCGGCCTGGGCCTTTCTATCAGCAAGCATCTCATCGAGCTTCATGGCGGCAAGATCTGGGTAGAGAGCGAGCGCGGGCGGGGGACGACCTTTTACTTTACCGTGCCCCTCCTGGGCGAGCGCTCCTCTCAAGAGGGGCTTTTGCACATCAAAGAGAGCTGGCAGCTTCCCCAGGGCCCTGAGACCTGCCTCGTCGTCCACGAGAACCCCGAGGTGGTGCGCTTGCTGGCCCGGCACATGGAGGGCTACCGCATCGTGGGCCTGCCCGACGAAAAGGAGGTGCCCAAGCTCGTCGAAAAGCTGCACCCCAAGGCCATCATCACGACGCGCCCACTGGCCCCCAAGGTGCGCCAGCGCCTGGCCAGCCTGCCCTACGATGTGCCCGTCATCAGCTGTGCGATGCCTCGCCTGGGCAGTGGGGGCTCGCTGAAGGGGATTCTGGGCTATTTGGTCAAGCCGATCATGCCCGAGGCGCTGGTGGCCGTGATGCGCAAGGTGGAGCGCGATGGCGAGACGCGGGTTCTCTTGGTGGATGACGACCCCGATGCCGTGCGCCTCCTGGAGCGTATGCTCTTGGCCCTCCCTCGGCCCTATGAGATCTGGAAGGCCTACGATGGGGCCCAGGCTTTGGAGGTGATGCGTGAGGTCCTCCCCGATATCGTCCTGATGGACCTCGTCATGCCGGGGATGGATGGGCGAGAGGCGATCCGCCAGATGCGCGCCGATGAACGACTCTCGCGGATCCCAGTGGTCATCATCTCGGCGAGGGGCTGGTCAGATAAGGAAACCGTGGTGCATTCGCCTATCGTCGTCTCCTATCGACGGCCCATGAACATCGCGCGGGCCGCCCGTTGCTTCCAGAGCGTGCTCAGCGAGCTTGCTCCGCAGTATCTCGTGCAGTCAGAGCCCGTTCCACCGTCTGGAGGAGGGTGAGCTGGTCGATGGGTTTCTGGAGGACCTCCAGAGCCCCCAGAGCCAGGGCCAGCTGGGGCTGGCTGAGCACTGAGCAGATGATCACCGGCACCTCGCGGAGCTCGGGCAGGGTTTTCAGCCGCTGAAGGATGTCCCAGCCGTCCTCCTGGGGCATGAGCACGTCGAGGAGGATAAGATCGGGCTTGCCTTGCTCCAAAAAGCCCCATACCTCCTCGCTGTTGGTGGCCACCTGCACGCTATAGCGCCCCGCTTGCAGGTAGCGCTGGTAGAGGTTGATGGTGTCTGGGTCGTCGTCGATGATGAGGATGGTCTTGGGGGTGATGGTGGGGATGGAGAAGCAGAGGCAGGGAGCGAGTTTGCCCCCTTCGAACCAGAGCTTGCCTCCATAGGCGCTCAGCAGGCTGCGGCTGGCTACGACCCCTGTGGCCTCTTTGAGATCCCGGAGGTGTTCCCCATCGAGGCCGCGCAGGCGCCAGACCGTCTCTGTGGAGGCCACCTTGATCTGCAGCTCTAGGGAATCATCGGCAGCAAAGCGCATCCCCTCGGTGAGCACGTTCAGGATGATCTGGCGGAGGATGGCCGGGTCCCCATAGGTGGTGGGCAGCTGGTCGGGCTCGCGAACTTGGAGGCTCACTCCCTGTTGCTTGACCAAGGGGAGGATGGTCCTCTGGACGCCCGCGAGCACCTGGGTTAGGTCCACTGGGCGCTGGCGAGAGGAGGAGAGGGCCTTGTGGGCCTCCTTTTTCACGAGGGCGTCGGCTTCCGCCGAGACGGGAGGGGCGCCTTTTTTCTTTTCCTGGGTGAGGTAGCGATCCCAAAGGATGCTGACGACCGCTGCAAAGGCCTCTTGGTGATAGCGGTAAAAACTCGCCCGGCTTATCCCCAGCTCGCGGCAGATCCTGCTTTGGTCCAGGCTCTCGACGTATCGGAGCCACATGATGCGGTAGCCCAGCCACTCTGGCCGCCCGAAGGGGATGTTTTCGCTGGGGCGAAGGGAATCGATGGCCTCCCGCAAGAGCTGGCGGAGCAGTTGCCCCCGGGTCTCCTGAGGGGAGGGAGGCAGGGAGAGTAGGTCGGTCAAGGGGTGGGTTTGCAGGTGGACGGGGTCGTAAAAGCTGGCTAGCGCGTCTTTGACATAG
>JAGGYI010000094.1 GCA_021162655.1 Anaerolineae bacterium | reverse complement strand
GAAAGGCCTTTTGAGAGAGTATTGGCCTGTTTGGTTTGGTGAGCCTTTGCCAGCCCGGTTGAGCTTTGCCCAAAGGGAAAAAGTGCTTTTTGCTTTTCCAGAAGATGCTCAAGAACCCTCATTGGTGATAAAGCTAGCGCGAACTGTGCAGGAGGGCGCTAGGCTTGAGCGTGAACATACCTTGCTCGCCTCCTTACACCGCTCTTTTCCTCAGCTGGCGCGGGCCGTGCCGTCTCCGTTACTTTTGGGCTCTCTGGGGCGGAGGCCGTTTCTTATTGAAACGGCTCTTGTTGGACGTCCTTGGCTGGCTCTTTTTAGGGAACGTCATCCTCATCGCGAAGCTCCTCTCGAGCAGGTTCTGAGTTGGCTTTGGGAGCTTCAAAGAGCAACGAGCAGACGGGCTCCGCTGCAGCGGCAGTACGTGGCCAAGCTGCTGGCTATTGCCCCTTTTCTACGTGAGGAGTCTCCTCACTTGGTCTTGGCAATAGAAAGGTTGTGGCAATCTTTTACGGAGAGAGAGGGTTCCTGCCCCATGGTGTGGAGCCATGGGGACTTGCAGGTGACGAACATCTTTCTTTTACCCCAAGGAAGCATAGGAATCATTGATTGGGAAGAAGGCTCTTTTGAGCGTTTCCCTCATTTTGATTTCTTTTATCTCCTATGGAGTGTTTATTCTTTGTATCTGGGACTATCTCCCGCTGATGCGTGGTGGGATCTCTTTATTGAGAAGGTCCCTTGGGGCCGTGTCAGGATCTCTCGATGGATCGATCATCTCGGCCTTTTGAGCGGATATATACCCTTTTTCTCTATACTTTTCTTGCTTGAATGGATAGCTATGGAGGTTCAGTTTCAGCAGCGACTTTTCCCTTGGAAAAGGGGGAAAGTAATTGAGACAGGCTCTGTGGAGGCCTGGCGGAAGCTGGCAGAGCATGTTTCTTCTTTCCAAGATCTTTGCCAGCTTTTGGGAGGATGGTAAAGTAGTGCTTCTCGTGAGGGGGAACGTTGTACCGGGTGCTCTTTGTTGACCATGCACAAGCTTTAGGGGGAGCAGAATACAGCCTTTTGCTTCTTTTTGAGCACTTGAATAGGGAGCAGTTTGAACCCTTTCTAGTGTGTAATCCTAGCCCTTTGGCGGAAAGAGCGCGCCAATTAGGAGTGCAGGTTATAGAGATCACCATGCCTCGCTTGAGGAAGAACGTATTAGCGCCAGCGCTATTGGGGAGAGGAGCCTATCGATTAGCCAAAGTAATTCGGGAGAAGCGTATCGATCTCGTGCAGAGCAACGTGATGAGGGCTTCTTTTTATGCAGCTTTGGCGGCTTGGCTAACGGGGGTTCCTTTGCTCTGGCACGTACGTGATCTTTACACGCCGGGGGTGTATGTCAGCTGGATGGCACGGGTTGCTCGTGCTGCTGTAGCAATCTCTCGGGCGGTCAAAGAACCTCTCCCCGCAACGTTGCCTTGTTATGTAATTCCTAATGGCGTGGACCTTTCTTTGTTCAGGGTGCCAAAGACAGAGTCAGAAACCCTTCGCAGGTCTTGGGGAGTGCCAGAGGATGGGGCTCTGGTGGGGTTCCTCGGACGCCTGCGCAAGTGGAAGGGACCTGAGGATTTCATTCGCGCGATGGCTTTAGTGCAGGCTCGTTATCCAGCGGCCCGCTTTGTTCTTGTGGGGGGGACGGTTTTTGCCAATGGAGGGGATTATGAGGAAGAATTGAAGACATTAGCACGGGGATTGGGCTTGGGAGATAAGCTTTTCTTTGCCGGATATCGTCGAGATGTTCCCCAGGTCCTTGCCGCTTTGGATTTGCTCGTGCATTGTTCGGTGGTTCCAGAGCCTTTTGGAAGGGTAATCATTGAGGCAATGGCGGCTGGTTTACCTGTGGTAGCTTACAACCATGGAGGGCCTAGTGAAATCATTCTGCATCAGGAAACAGGATTGCTTGTGCCTCCACGGGACGTACGCTCTTTAGCAGAGGCTGTAGGCCTCCTTTTGGGACGCCCCGAATGGGCGCGGGCTTTGGGTCGTGCAGGCCGCAGGCGAGTGGAGCAGTGCTACGAGATCCGCGCTCTTACTAGACGGTTGGAGGAGGTTTTCGTCCAAGTCATCGAGGCTGAACGGGAGTCCCGGTGAAATGCGCTACGCAGTTGATGGGCGTTGTGTTCAAGATCATTTCCCTGGGATTGGACGCTATGCGTTCAACTTGGTCCGTCATTTGGCTTTGGAAGGGCCAGATGACGAGTTCTTTGTGTTTTATGACCCGAGGGCACCTAATACGCGTTATGATTGGGGAATGTTGGCCGCTTATCCTAATATACAGCTGGTAGAAGCCCCTTGGGGGATTTTCGGCCTTGCCCAACAGCTCTTTTTGCCGCGCTTGTTACAGAGGTTGGGCGTTGCTCTCTACCACAGCCCATATTACGTGGCGCCTTATTTTATTTCCTGTCCCTTAATAATTTCTATCCATGATCTTATTCCCCTTCTTCATCCAGAGGCTTTGCCCAAACCGCAATTGCGTCACCTTTTTGCGGGCTTGATACGTCTATCCCTTTGGCGAGCCGAGTGTCTATTGATGGATTCTCTGGCGGCGAAGGAGGACCTTGTGCGGATGGCAAGGGTGGAGGATTCACGCATAGCCGTTATCCCTCTGGGGGTAGATGATTCTTTTCATCCTCGTGGTGCCAAGGAGCTAACAAGGCTGCGTGAGCATTGGGGGCTCTATTTGCCTTATGTTCTCTATCTCGGAATTAATAAGCCACACAAGAACCTTGTCCGCCTTTTGCAAGCTTGGGCTGAGCTCCCTGCTGGAGTGAAAGGAAAATATACGCTGGTTCTTGCGGGGCGAGAGGATCCGCGCTATCCACAGGTACGGGAGGCTGTCCAGGAGCTGGGGTTGGAAACCCAGGTGCGCTTTTTAGGAGCTATCGACACCCAAGATGTACCCTTGCTTTACGCAGGAGCCAGCGCCTTTGTTTTCCCTTCTTTGTACGAGGGATTTGGCTTGCCTGTACTGGAGGCAATGGCCAGTGGTGTACCAGTGGCTTGCTCCCAAGTCTCAGCGCTTCCCGAAGTTGTTGGCGAGGCAGCACTGCTTTTTGACCCTTACGAAGTCGAGTCCATCAGAGAGGCCCTCGAGCGGCTTTTGACGGATTCCTCTCTTCGCCAACAACTTGTGAACAAAGGTCTTGAGCGAGCCAGGCAATTTTCTTGGCGGTATACGGCTGCACAGACACTGCAACTTTATCGGCGTGTGATAGCAGAGGGGTGATACTGTGAAAATACTCCATGTGTACAAGGACTATTTCCCAGTTGTGGGGGGAATCGAGAACCATATCAAGCTTTTGGCGGAAAGGCAGGCAGAGGATGGTCATCAGGTAACCGTCCTTGTGACGAGCCCGGGCGCCAAGACGACGGAGGAGCTTTCCCGAGGGGTGCGGGTGATCAAGGCAGCACGGCTTGCCACGCTTGCTTCGACACCTCTTAGCTTGAGCCTGCCGTGGCATCTCTGGAAGCAGCACCCCGACGTCACCCATCTGCACTTTCCTTATCCTGTGGCGGAGGTTTCGCAGTATCTTTTGGGGCGTAGCCGGGCAACGGTACTGACCTATCATAGTGATGTTGTCCGACAACGTCACATCCTGCGGGTTTACCGCCCCTTGATGTTGCGTGCTTTGGCCAAGGTGGATCGCATCATTGTGACAACTCCCAAATACCTTCAGAGCTCTCCGGTGTTACAGCTTTTTCAGCCCAAATGCTCTGTAGTGCCCTATGGCATAGATCGCCGTCGTTTCCTCTCTGTGGATCAGAAGGCGGTACAAGCGCTGCGCCGGCGCTATGGTGGAGGACCTTTGCTGCTTTTTGTGGGGGTGCTTCGGTATTACAAAGGGGTGAACTACCTTTTGGAAGCCATGCCCCAGGTGTCAGCCCGGTTGCTTGTTGTTGGTGATGGCCCTATGCGGACGACATGGGAAGCCCAGGCGAGGGATCTAGGTCTTGGAGATAAGGTGGTTTTTGTGGGCCGGGTTTCTGATGAGGAGTTGCCTATCTATTATCATGCCGCTGATATTTTTGTGCTCCCCGCTAGCGAAAGAAGCGAGGCTTTTGGTTTAGTGCAGGTGGAGGCAATGAGCAGTGGGCTCCCTGTCGTCAGTACCGAGCTAGGCACAGGTACTAGCTATGTGAACTGTCATGGGGAGTCTGGCCTGGTTGTGCCTCCCAGAGATCCGCAGGCGCTGGCGGAGGCGCTGAACTGCCTACTGAGAGATGAAGCTTTGCGTCAGCGCCTAGCCAAGGGGGCCCTGGCGAGGTCAGAGTTCTTTTCTCTTGAGAGAATGATGCGAGACATCTACCGTGTATATGAACAGGCTTTGAAAAGCTAGTTTCACTTTACTTTTCTCTACTATCTGGGGTAATATTTAAGTGCCCTATTCGCGATTGAAGGGGGAACTGATGCGGACCAAAGTGGCAGTGTTTTGTGAGAGGGTAATCGAGGCCGGATGGCTTTTGGCGTTGATCATCCCGCCGCTCTTTTTTAGTGTGTATACGAACCGCGTCTTTGAGCCTGACAAGCTCACCCTCTTGCGCTCTATTGCCACATTGATGGCGTTGGCTTGGTTAATCAAGTGGGCTGAGGAGCCCCGTGAGGCGAAAGGAAGCGAGAGGTCTTCCGGTGATAGGCTTGCATTTTTGCGAGAGCCTTTGGTTATGCCAACGTTGCTTCTTGTCATTGCCTATCTTTTGGCAACTGTCTTCTCGATTGCTCCTCGTCTCAGTCTTTGGGGTTCTTACCAGCGCCTCCAAGGGACCTATACAACTTTGAGTTATATCGTTATTTTTAGCCTCCTCTTGCAATCCCTGAGGCGTGAGGAGCAGCTTCGGCGTATTTGGACGACTATTGTCCTAACGAGCTTGCCCATAGCCCTTTACGGGTTGATCCAGCACTATAGGCTCGATCCTATGCCTTGGGGAGGGGATGTAACCTTTCGAGTTGCTTCCACTATGGGGAATGCGATCTTTATAGGGGCTTACCTGATCATGGTGATTCCTCTCACCCTGGCCCGGGTCATCCATTTACAGACAACGGTTCTTCAAGGAGCAGATGCTAAACAGCGACTGGGTTTTGGGATTTTCTTCTGGGTGGTCCTTCTTGCCCAAATGTGGGCTTGGGTGGCTTTGGGCTTTCATCGGGGCCTTATTGCTGGGTTGCTGATGATTATGATGTTTGTGCT
>JAGGYI010000201.1 GCA_021162655.1 Anaerolineae bacterium | reverse complement strand
GTAGCCGTTGAGCAAAGCTTGCACTCGTTCATGTATCATGGGGAAGAGCTGTTGCTGGCTCATCACCCCTCCTCCCATGATAATGCGCTGAGGAGAGATGGTGAGAATAAGGTTTACCAGCCCCAAGGAGAGATAATGTGCTTCCAGCTCCCATGCGGGATGGTCTTTGGGTAGTTCTTCTCCTCGTTTACCCCATCGTTGCTCAATGGCGGGACCAGCACAAAGCCCCTCCCAACAGTCACCATGGTAAGGACAAGCACCAGGGAAGGGATCCACCTTTTTGTCATGGGGGATGCGCATGTGGCCCATTTCTGGGTGCATGAGCCCATGGATCAGTTTCCCATTAACCATTCCTCCACCCCCGAGGCCTGTTCCTACGGTTAGATAGATAAAAGTATCTAGGCCTTGGGCTGCTCCCCAGCGGTGTTCTCCCAGGGCAGCGACGTTCACGTCAGTGTCAAAACCTACAGGGACTTGAAGGGCGCGGTGAACCTGTCCGGCGAAATCGGTGTGTGCCCAGCCGGGTTTGGGGGTCGTGGTGATATGCCCAAACGAGGGGGATTGTGGGTTAGGATCGATAGGACCAAAAGAAGCAATACCAATGGCTGCTAGATGGCCTAGGGAACGATGGGCCTCGAAAAAGGCGATGGCTTTGCCTATTGTCTCCTCAGGCATGGTGGTGGGGAACCGCTCCTCTGCTCGAATATCTTCTGGGCCAGTGCCAATGGCACAGACGAACTTGGTTCCTCCTCCTTCTATCCCGCCGTATAAGGCCATGAGCTCGCCTCCAGCAAAGATTTATAAGGGATATGGTTCTATAGATTCCCTTCCTATCCAAAATGTGAGTGCCGGCAGAAATTAAATGATCGCCTGCTCCAATAGATCACCAAGTTCTTGAAGTTGCTTTTGATACTTTTTCTCGGAGAGAGGGATGCAGTCCTGGATGCTCGCTTCCCCAGAGATCAATTTGAGAGCAAAGATAAAGCAAGAGGAATATCCGCATGCTTTACAGTTCGTCCGTGGAAGGAGTTGATAGACCTCCATGGGGGTGAGCCGTCTTCTTTCGACGTAGCTAGGTTCAATCTGTTCTCGACGGTTCCAGGTTTCGTTAAGGAACTGTTGAAGTTTGCCAAAAGTCTCAATGGCTGCGTCAGAATCAGAGAAACCCCCAATGGCAATCTGGTGGGGCTGGAGAACCACGTGATGCCCTTTGAAAGAAAAGTGGATAGTTTGTGCCCGGCTGTTAAATTGGGCTTTAGGAAGTAGGGCATTCAGGTAAGGAAACAGCACACTGATATCCTCTTTGACATGGGCAATGACGTTGACCTGTTCACTGCTTGGATCGCAGGGAGGACGGGTGATCTCTGGCTTGCAATGCTGGATGAGCATCTACCTTCTCCTTTGCTCTTTACCTTCTCTTCCTTCCAGGAAGACACAATCTGGTGTTCATCAAGCATCTCCCTCGACAAAGAGCATCCCCGGGATTTCTTCAACGAGCTTGATTATGGCTTCTCGCAAACGAAGCTGAGCTTGCCATCCTTCCCGCCCTGGGCCAAGCCCTTGCCCTTCGGTAAGGGCATCAATGATGGCTGGCAAGGAAACTGTAGAGCGGTCCTCCGAGGGGAGATTCGCAGAAAGCCGGAGAATAACCCTTTTCAAGTGTTCGGCATCCAGGTTTTGGAGGATGCTTTCTAGCTTCGCAGGTGCCATTGTCTTACCCCCTTTGTAAGTGTCATAATCTTACTTCGAACGTATTTTGTCGCATCCTTCGCAGCTTCCAAGCGAGCATCCCGCACAAGGATCAGGAAATGTGGCTGTTCCCCCGAACGAGTCTACCCTTTGATGGAGAGCCTCTTTTGGTGGCATGACGATGGCTTTTCGAGGGCAGACTTTGGCGCACAGCTGGCAGCCTGGAGCGCACTCATAGGGCTCGAGGACGAGCACTTTGGTGTGTTCTGGGTTCCACCCGAGGACGTCGTTAGGGCATACACCGAGGCAGGCACCACAGCCATCACACTTTTCCTCAAAGATCGTAGGAAACCAGGGATGGTGTTCTTTGCGGGGATCTCGCCAGAGATGCTCTTGAGTCCCTTTTTCTCGAGCCTGCAGATAGCGGCGATATTCTCGGATAAGGGCTTGTTCGTATTCCGCTATAGCAGGTCGGGGAACATAGTTGTGTTTTCTGATCTCCGCGAGTAGACGGGATCCAACTTTGGGGTCATCGGGAGCGATACCTTCTTGGGCGAGGCGCTCCAATGCCTCGCGTAAGCCGATGAGCCCTGTCATTGCGCGTCCTATCATGATTTGCTGGTAGCTCAGTTTGGTATTTGTATCCATTTTTTTAACCTCGGTTGCTTTTACAAGGCAAAGAGACTATAAGCCAGCCAGCCAGCTAGTAGCACAAAGAGGATGGTAGTTCCCAGCTTGACGCTGGCTGTGTGTTTCATCATCCATTCGATGAGCTTTTCAGAAGTAGTGCCCCAGTACACAAGCAAAAAGACTACCACCAAGGGAAGGATGAACATGAGGTTGTAGAGCAGAAGGGCTAAAGTAGCCTTGGTTCGCCACTCGGGAAAGCCGAGCATAAAGATAATGGTGGGCAAATATACTTGGCCTGTGCAGGCAAGTTCAACAAGGGAAACCGCAAAGCCCAGTGCAAAGGAACTGAGGACAAAGTTTCGTGCTCCTGATCCTTCGCGAATCAAAGTTTTGATCCATCCTCTCAAGCGGTCTGGGAGTTTGAGGCTCATGTCCTCGAGGCGGCCTTCTTTGGCCTTGCGATAGTCAAGAAAGCTACCCCATGCGAGGGCAAGGCAAAGAAGCATCGTCAATCCATAGACCCATTTGCCGATGACATCAAGAAAAGGCAGGGAGGCTAAAAATTTGAGAAAGCCAAGCCCCACGCCCAAGTAGGTGAAAAAGACTCCCAGAGAGAAAGCGGCCCCAGTAGCCAGAAGCTCATGTCTCTCGCGCTTGCGGATGGCGAGATATGAGATGAGAAAGATAATTGTGGCAAAGGCACAAGGGTTCACTCCGTCTAGTAAGCCTGCCCCCATTACGGTTAGTAGTCCAAAGGAGCGAAAGCGCTCTACGATTTTGGTTCGGGCCGTCTCCTTGTACTTTTCCCAACCAGTCCATGGTTCAGGGGCCCCCGTCTCGAGGTATGGTTGAATGAGCTTTTCGATGGCAGGGGCACGAATGGTCTCTCCTACCAAGAACTTGCTGTCAACGAAAAGAATGGGAGCTGTGAGGTGTTTTTCTTCCGGTACGCCCGCTTTGAGGCAGAGATACTGGTTTAGCTCGGGCTCTTTTTTCACATCGAAGCGGTGGACGACTACTTGGGGGTACTTTTTTTGGATGTAGGCAAGGTCGCGCTCCGAGCGATCGCAAACATCGCAGCCTACTTGGAAAAAGAAGGCCAAGTGAATGGCGGGCTTTATAGTGGGTGTGGCCTTGCTGGCCTGGGCTGTCCTAGCGGCTTGGTGGATGGTTTTACATTCGGTACAACGAGGACTGACTGCGGCAGAGGGGGCCGTGGGGGTAAGCATCAGTAAAGGTGACGGTGCCCCTCCCTGTTGGAGATAGTGCTCGACTCTTTCCTCGAGGTTGAGGGCGATCTCTTCGGCACCCACAAGAGCATCTTGCCCAACGAACATCTCGGGAATCTCACCAGCAGGGACTTCGAGTCGTTCTTCGAGAGCGAGCATAAGGGCAAAGTTTGCCTCATCGGTGATATCGCGTTTATCTATTTGTATGGCGTCCCCATATTTTTCAAGGAGAGGTTTAAGGACTTGGTTTGAGATGTATTCGCAAGAGGAGCACTTGGGGTCAAAAAAGTAGACGATGTGAACAGTCCCAGAGGCGCGCTCCTCTAGCCCTGAGAGGAGAAAAAGAGCTGTGCAGAGGATGAACAACCAGAGCCAGTTATTGATAGTGGTGCGGTGTCGCATCCGTACTATTTTCCTCCCAGAGTGATAGGAACTCACACGTAATAATCATAGCACGCCTTGGCGAGATGGAGAAAAAGTCGCTGGGGGCTTATGTTGAGGGAACGCCGCCGGCGTGCCCCAAGCGCACTTGTCATCCTCCCTCCAAAGCTTGAAGGACTCGTTTGCGAACAAAGCGATCGAGAAAGTTGAGAGCAGCCTCTTTGTCACGATCGATGATGATGCGGTAGAGTTCCATCAATTCCTCATCGGACAAAGGGATGACCAGAGCCTTTTTCATTTCTCTCCTTTTGGGTGCTCTCTTGTATCTACGTTTGTGCTAAAGGACATGCGTGCAGCTGTGCATTTGGGGCAAGGGCAACCTTCAAGGGGGATAGGAGGAATCCGCTCAGGTAGGGCTTTGATGCCTTTGGAGCACAAAATTTGACGGGCATACTCGATAATTCGCAGAATGCGCTCATCTACCAGGCGATAAAAGATCAACGTGCCCTCTCGTCTGGCGCGAACGATACCTGCTTCGCGGAGGATCATTAGTTGCTGGGAAATGTAAGGTTGCCGTTGCCCTAAGGCGGCTGCAAGGTGGCAGACGCATGTTTCCTCTTTGGCAAGGATGTCCAAGATACGTAACCTAAAAGGGTGAGCTAATGTTTTGATAAGGTCTACCAAAGCTTGGTAGTGACTCATTTACTTTTCCTTGAACATTCGATTCTTTGAATATTCTAGTTCGCCCACTTGCCTTTGTCAAGCAGAAGGGCCTCTTTGACAGGGAAACCCCTCTAAGATAATATCTAGAATGGTGACCGTGCTAGACGGGGAGCTAGCGGTGCCCTGTACCCGCAATCCGCTATAGCGGGGTCGAATTCCCTCTGGAGGGGTATTTCTCTGCAGGATGCTTCTGGTCAAGCGGTGTTGAAAGTCAAGTCCCACGCGGCGGAGGCCTGCGAACCCCGTCAGGTCCGGAAGGAAGCAGCGGTAAGCAGTTCCCTCCGGGTGACGTGGGGTTGCTTGGCTGGAGCTTGCTGGCCAGGAGCTACTGCTGGGAACACCACGAAGGAGGGTGCACGGTCACCGTTTTTTCCCAAGGGTGGCAAGGAGCTGCCCTTTTTCTTTTGGGCGCGGTTGATGGGGGGCCAAGCTGTGTTATCATAAGCTGGTCCTCGAGCCGAGTTGCAAAGTGCGGGTTGGCATGTCTCCGGAGAAACGATTGAAAAGAATCCCATATCGGGATTGGTTGCTCAAGGCGCGGGCGCTGGTTGGTGCATTGGGGACTTTGTTGTCTGTGCCAAAGGTTCTCACGCTCTCGCTTTTATTTATAGTCTTTAATTGGTTGGGGATGTTTTATTTGGCCAGCCAACACCAAGTGTTTGTCGAAATGGATGGCGTGGTCATTGCCCATCGGACACACCAAAGGACGGTGGGAGGCATCCTCCGAGAGCTGCATCTTTTTCTCAGAGAGGGTGATATAGTGCACCCCTCTTTGCATGAAAGGGTGCCGGAGGGAGGTACCATCCGAGTGCAGCTGGCACGGCGCCTCTTGGTTGTACATGATGGGCAGGTGAGCACGTTTGATACCCAGGTGAAGGATTTGCGCCAAGCCTTGAAAGATGCAGGAGTCATTTTGGGCCAAAGAGACCAAGTGTTTCTTGGGATGGCAAAAGCCCCTTTGCATGATGTGGAGATCTCGGCACCCGTTCTACCTGGAGACCCTGGCATCCCTATTCTTTTGCAGGCGTTGCGTTATCCTTTGCGGGTTTTCGTGCGCCGGGCAGTGCCTCTCCAAGTGCGAGAGGAGGGAGTGAACCTTGTTTTTTTCACGACCGCTCGCACTGTGGAGCAAGCTTTGCGCGAGCAGGGGATCCCTGTCTACGCACAGGACCGCGTTTATCCTGGGTTAGATACACGTATTGTCCCAGGGATGCAGGTATTTATCGAAAGGTCTAAAGCTCTGACTTTAGAAGATGGGGGGAGGTCCTTTTCTCTACGTACGAGGGCCAAAACGGTTGCCGAATTGCTTTCTGAGAGGGGGCTTGTTCTGGGGGAAAAGGACTATGTCCTGCCCAGTTTACTGGCCCCGATTCGAGAGGGGATGCAT
>JAGGYI010000285.1 GCA_021162655.1 Anaerolineae bacterium | reverse complement strand
CTCGCTCTTTGCGGGCTCACTCCCAACCTCTCTGGCGGCAGACGTTGCTGACTTCTTTGGCTTCTTTTCTTCCAGGGGTCAACTTTATTGTTGAGGGTTATCTCAGAGATAAATTGCCCGAGTTTCGAGAAACTTATCGTTACTTACTGACTCTAGCCAAGGCACAGGAGCAGTCTGTGCCGTTGTTGCAAGAGCTAGGAGCATACATCGAGGTATAGGACACCGTGGCTATCATCATCAAGACCAGGGAAGAGATCGAAATCATGCGGCAAGCAGGGCACATCAATGCTCTGGCTTTGGAAGCGATGAGTCGAGCAGTGCGCCCAGGGATTACGACAAAAGAGCTGGATCAGATAGCCGAGGATGTCATCCGCTCTCATGGAGCGGAGCCGGCGTTTCTCAATTATCCCAACAGCTCTTTTCCGGGATACCCCTATCCGGCAACGATTACGGCGAGTATCAACTCGGAGTTAGTTCATGGCATTCCAAGTAAGCGCCGTCTGAAACGAGGAGATATCATCAGCCTAGATTGCGGCACCATTTGGAAGGGTTTTGTCGGAGATTCCGCGATCACCCTGCCGGTGGGAAAGGTGTCTCCCGAAGCGGAGCGGCTCATTGAAGTGACGAGGCAGGCCCTTTATCTAGCTATCGATGCCGCGCGGGTGGGCAACCGCTTGGGAGATATCTCTGCCACGATTCAGGAATGGGTGGAATCTCAGGGGTTCCATGTAGTGCGCGAGTATACGGGCCATGGGGTGGGGCGCAGGATGCATGAGGATCCCCAGATCCCCAATTGGGGCAAGCATAATCGAGGAGTTCCTTTGCGTCCGGGGATGACATTTGCCCTTGAACCAATGGTCACGGTAGGGCCGCCCATCCTCTATGTCAAAAGTGACCATTGGACAGTGGCAACGAGGGACGGAAGCTTGTGTGCTCATTTTGAGCATACCATTGCTGTCACCGACGGGGAACCGGAAATCCTTACCCTCTAGGGAATGGGAGGCTGTGGATGGCAGGGATATCGTATTTTGATTGCAACGTAAGCATAGGAAGGCCCAAGTCAGGAGTATATCGTCCTTGTCCCACAGCTGGTGAGCTCCTCGCAGAGATGGATTGGGTAGGAGTGGATCAGGCCCTAGTGCACCATGCATTGATGAGGGGGCAATCGCCTGTAGTAGGAAATCAGGTATTAGTAGAGGAGATCGCTGGTGAGGAGCGTTTGGTGGGGTCCTGGGCTATTTTGCCACCTCAGACCAGGGAGCTCCCCCAAGGGGAAGATTTTTTCACTGCCATGGCGCAGGCGGGGGTTCGAGCTCTTTGGGCCTTTCCGATGGAGCATCGTTATTTATTGAATCGTTTAACTTTTGGACCTTTTCTAGATCAAGTTGCCGAGCGGCGTATCCCTCTTTTTATTCCCCGCAATGCAGGGGGGACGGATCCTGTGGCAACGTGGCAGCTCGTTTCCCAATTGTTGGCCGAGTATCCCAAGCTGACCCTGGTGCTTGCTGCCCATGGGCCTTGGGGGGAGGATCGATATTTTCGTCCTTTGTTAGAACGCTATCCTCGGTTTTATCTAGACATTTCGCGCTACGAATTGGATGGGGGATTGGGGGAGCTCGTCTCTCTATATGGGGCGGAGCGCCTCCTCTATGGAAGTAATTTCCCCGCTAATGCGATGGGAGGTCCTAGGATGATGTTGGCCCGGGCAGAGATTAGCGAGGAGGCGCGTCGGGCCATCGCAGGGGATAACTTGCGGCGTCTCTTGCAGGAGGTGCAGTTATGATCGATTCCCCCATTGCCCGCGAGTTTCTAGAGACGGGTCGTTGCCAGAGTTGCCCCATAATAGATATGCATGCTCACTATGGGCCCTTTAGCGGCATCTATATGCCTAACCATACCCCAGAGCAGATGCTGGCCACGTTGGACCGCTGTGGGGTGGAATTGATCGTCTCTAGCGGGCATACGGCCCTGGAAGACGTCGTTCGGGGAAATGCCGAGATGCTCTCCATTACTGAGCGGTATCCAGGGCGCTGGTATGCCTATCTGGTTTACAATCCTCACTATCCTGCTGAAGGGCAGGCGCAGCTGGAGGAATATGATAGGCATCCTACTTTGGTAGGCCTCAAGTTTCATCCCTCGATGCATGCCTATCCGCTTACAGGGGAGGCCTATCGCCCGGCTTTGGAATTTGCAGCTGCCCGGCGGCTCATTGTGTTGACCCACACTTGGGGCGATTCTCCCTATAATGGGCCGGAGCACTTGGCCCAAGTGGCGGAGCGTTATCCCGAGGTTACCTTCCTTGCAGGGCATTCTTGTCATGGGGAATTCCAAAAGTGCATGGAGGTGGCTCGCAAGTATCCCAATGTCTACCTTGAGCTCACGGCGGCCTATGCGGTTCGCGGGCTGATCGAGCAGATGGTCGAGACCGTCGGTGCTCACAAGATCGTTTTTGGCTGTGATCTGCCTTGGTTTGATCCTCACTATGCCATTGGCTGTGTTGTCATGGCGCACATTAGTGATGGTGCGAGGCGAGCTATTCTAAGGGAGAATGCCCTCCGTATTTTAGAGGGGCGGAGGCGAGTCTGAGTTTGGATGGGTAGTAGCCCTGAGGAGGCCAAGATGGGCGAGAAGAAGAGGAAGCGTTTACTATTAATTGACGGACACGCGTTGGCCTATCGCGCCTATCATGCCATTCCTCCTTTGACGAGCCCTTCGGGTGAGCAGACAAATGCCACCTTTGGGTATGCTAATATGCTATTGAAGGCTATTCAGGATTACGATCCCGATTATGTCGTGGCAGCTTTCGACGCAGGGCGAACTTTTCGGCATGATACCTTTAAGGAATACAAGGCCACGCGGGCGGAGACTCCCGATGATCTGCGGGTGCAGTTCGAACGCATTCGAGAGCTGACGGAAGCGTTAGGTATCCCTGTGTACGTCAAAGAGGGCTATGAGGCAGACGACATCTTGGGTACATTGGCCAAACAGGCTTCCGAGATGGGATTGGAGACGATCATCGTAACGGGGGATAGCGATACTTTTCAGCTTATCAGTCCAGACGTCAAGGTGTTGACACCCCGGCGGACTTTTGGAGACGTGCAGCTCTACGATGTCGAAGCGATCCGCCAGCGCTATGGGTTAGATCCGCAACAGCTGATTGACCTCAAGGCCCTCATGGGGGATTCTTCAGATAATATTCCCGGAGTGCGAGGCATTGGGGCCAAAACGGCGACAGCCCTGCTGCAAAAGTATGGCTCGTTGGAAGAGCTCTATGAGCATTTGGATGAGGTTGAGAAAGCTCGTTTCCGCAAAGCCTTGGAGGAGGGCCGAGAGTCTGCCTTTTTAAGTAAAGACCTTGTCACGATCCGCCGAGATGTAGATGTTTCCCTTGACTTGGAAAAGTGCAAGTGGGGTGATTTCGATCGCCAGAAGGTGATGCGGCTTTTGCGAGAGCTGGGCTTTCACTCTTTGGTGAATCGCATCCCTGAGGGGCGTTCTAATGGCCACGGTGAGCAATTGGGCCTTTTTGAAGAGACGGAAGAAGAGCTTGTGGATTATACCGTCGTCGACACAGAAGATGCGTTGGATAAGCTGGTGGCAAAGCTACGCAAGGCCTCCCGAGTAGCTCTTGATACAGAGACCACTGGCACCAAGCCTATGGAGGCAGAGCTCGTAGGTATTTCTCTCTCTGATGCTCCCGGAAAGGCTTATTATATCCCTCTCGGGCATGTAGCCTCTCTGGAGGGTAGAGAGCAGCTGAGCCTGGATTTGGTTCGAGAAAAGTTGGGGCCAGTACTGGCGGATGCCAAAGTGGAGCGAGTTTTTCACAATGCCAAGTTCGACATGATGGTCCTGGCTGAACATGGTATTGAAGTGAAGGGACCATGTTTCGACACAATGATCGCTGCATGGCTTCTTAGTCCCTCTGGCAGGGGGATCGGGTTGAAGGAACAAGTGTGGCAACGTTTAGGGATTGAGATGACCCCCATTCGGGAGCTGATCAAGACAGGCCGCAAGCAGATCACTATGGATCAGGTGAGCATCTCCAAGGCGGCTCCCTATGCCTGCGCTGATGCAGATATGACCCTGCGTCTTTTGGATGTGTTGCGGGAGGAGCTGGAAAAGCGCAACCAATGGAAGCTTTTCACCGAGATGGAGATGCCCTTGGTGCCTGTGCTGATGAGCATGGAGCAGCATGGCATGGTCATTGATGCAGATTACCTGCGGGCCATGTCTGCTGAGATGGGGGAGCGACTGGCCGAGCTGCAGGAGCAGATCTATCAACTTGTGGGGCATCCTTTCAATATCAACTCCACCAGGCAGCTTGCCACCGTTCTTTTTGAGGAGTTGGGCTTGCCTACCTCCCGAAGAACTCGTACGGGATATTCGACAAATGTCAGTGTACTTGAGAAGCTCAGAGACAAACACCCCGTTGTGGAACTGATCCTCGAATACCGCCAGTTGGAAAAGCTCAAGAGCACCTACGTGGATGCGCTTCCAGCATTGATCAACCCGCGCACAGGGCGGGTGCATACTTCGTTCAACCAAACGGGAACGAGTACGGGGCGCCTTTCCTCCAGCGATCCCAACTTGCAGAACATCCCCGTGCGCACAGAATTGGGGCGCAGAGTTCGGGGAGCTTTTGTTGCGCCAGAAGGGTTCAAGCTCTTGAGTTGTGATTACTCTCAGGTAGAGTTGCGCCTCCTTGCGCATCTCTCCGAGGACCCAGAGTTGATGGCAGCCTTTTTCCGTGGTGAGGATGTTCATGCTACTACTGCTGCGGCGATCTTTGGGGTGCCTCTTTCTGAGGTTACCAAGGAGCAGCGTGGCCTGGCAAAGGCGATCAACTTTGGCCTGATGTATGGAATGTCAGAGTATGGCTTGGCAGCCAGGACGAACCTCTCGGTTGGGGAGGCTCGCCAGTTTATAGAAGCATACTTTGCTCGCTTTAGCCGAGTAAAAGAATATTTGGGGGAAACTATCCGCCGAGCTTATGAAAATGGCTACGTGGAGACGATTATGGGCCGCAGACGCTACTTCCCCGAGCTCAAAGCGAGCAGTGTCAACGCCTCACTCAAGCGAGCGGCCGAGCGAGCGGCAGTGAACATGCCCATTCAGGGGAGCGCAGCAGATATTATCAAGTTGGCAATGATCAAGCTTCATCATCTTCTTCGGGAGCGGGGCCTGCATGGTTATATGGTGCTACAGGTGCACGACGAGCTAGTGCTTGAGGTCCCCGAAGAGGAGTTGGAGGAAACTCGGGCACTCGTTGTTGAGACTATGGAGCAGGCCTACAAGCTGAGAGTGCCCCTCAAGGTTGATGCTGCAGTGGGCAAAAACTGGATGGAGATGAAGTAAAGTGGAAATGGTTGACATCGAACTTGCCAAGGCAGTGGCCCAAGCACTCAAGAGGGCTCAAAAGAAAGGAGCTCTCCCTCATTTCGAATTGCCAGAGACGATTCCCATTGAACGGCCAAAGCAGGGGGAGCTGGGAGATTTTGCCACTCCAGTATGTATGCAGCTTGCCCGTTTTGCTCGGATGGCTCCTGTGCGTATTGCTGAGGCGGTGGTACAGCATCTCCCCGAGTTGCCCTTCTTGGCTAGCGCAGAGGTGGCCCATCCGGGGTTCATCAATTTTCGCCTTAGCGAGAGTTGGTTGACTGCTCAAGTGGAAGAGATTCTTGCTCAGCCCGAGAGTTTTGGGAGCGTTCAACTGGGCACGGGGAGGGTTCAGGTAGAGTTCGTCAGCGCGAACCCCACAGGGCCGTTGCATATGGGGTCCGCTCGTAATGCGGCCTTGGGGGATGCCATTGCTTCCCTTCTTGAGGCAGCGGGCTACCAGGTGGAGCGCGAGTATTACATCAACGATGCAGGCAGCCGGATGCAAGCCTTTTATGAGACGCTTTACGCCCGTTATGCCCAGGCTCTGGGACGCGATGAGCCCGTGCCTGAAGAAGGCTATCATGGGGCCTATATGGTTAGGCTGGGCGAGGAGATCGCTCGGGAGTGTGGGCCGCGCTTTCTGAAGATGCCCCGCGAAGAAGCGATCCGTGAGATCGGCGCATTGGGCTTGAAGAAGGTCATTGCTCAGGCCAAAGAGGATCTCGCCTTGATGGGCATTCACTATGATAATTGGTTCTCTGAGCAATCCCTTTATACAAACGGCCAGTTCGATCGAGTGATGACCTTGTTGCGAGAACGGGGGTATCTGGATTTCCACGATGGAGCGGTTTGGTTCAAGGCGACCCTTCTGGGAGGGCCCAAAGACGAGGTTATCGTTCGCTCTGATGGAACGCCGGGCTATTTCGCCTCTGATATTGCGTATCACTACAACAAGTTTATCGAACGCGGATTTGACCGGGTCATCGATGTTTGGGGGGCTGACCACCAAGGGCATGTCCCTAGGATGAAAGCCATGATGAAGGCCCTGGGGTTGGACCCTGAACGTTTGGTCATTATCCTTTACCAATTGGTAACTTTGAAACGTCGTGGGGAGATCGTACGGCTTTCAAAGCGCACAGGGGATATCATCACGCTGCGGGAAGTGGTGGAAGAAGTAGGGGCGGATGCGATGCGCTATTTCCTTCTTTCCCGCTCGGCCGACAGCCAAATGGATTTCGATATCGAACTGGCCAAGGAGCAGTCAGAAGAGAACCCTGTTTACTATATCCAGTATGCTCATGCGCGTATCTGCTCTATTCTACGTCATGCCAAGGGGATGAGTTTTGATGATGGTGATGTCTCTTTATTGACGAGTGAACCGGAGCTGGCCCTGATTCGGCAGATGATTCGTCTTCCAGAAGTTGTTCGTCTAGCGGCAAGGCAGTTGGCTCCTCACCACCTAGCTTACTATGCCTATGAATTGGCTGCAGCTTTTCATGCTTTTTATCGAGATTGCCGGGTGGTGAGCTCCGAGCCCGGCGACGAGGCAATTACCAAGGCGCGACTGAAGTTGGTCTCTGCTTGTAGAATTGTGTTGGCACGAGCTTTGGGGCTTATGGGGATGAGTGCTCCTGAAGTAATGTAGAGGCCGTTAGCACGCTAGACCCTTGACAGGCCTCGAGGGGAGGATATAATTCCCCCATCTTGAGGCCCTGTTTTTTTGTTTATGGAGGTAAAAGGAGGCCTTTTAAGGAGGATAGAGATGGAGAAAAAGACGATAGGCTTTATCGGGTTGGGTATTATGGGCACCCCGATGGCGGGGCACCTCATTAAGGCGGGGCACAAGTTGATTTGCTACGATATCGTCCCTGAGGCACTCCAGCGTGGGGTGGAGATGGGGGCGGAGGCAGGCAGTTCGTGCAAGGATGTAGCTAGCCGAGCTGAAGTAGTGATCTCGATGGTTCCTGACTCCCCAGATGTGGAGGCAGTCTACCTTTCGGAGGATGGTGTTCTAGCGGGAGTCAGGGAGGGCACTCTGCTCATTGATATGTCGACCATCTCTCCTGTGACGGCGAAGAAGGTGGCCGAGGAAGCGGCGAAGAAGGGCTGCCCCATGTTGGATGCCCCCGTGAGTGGTGGGGACGTGGGGGCCCGAGAGGCTCGTCTCTCTATCATGGTAGGGGGAGACTATGAGGTTTTCCAGCAAGCAGTACCTATTTTTGAGCTCTTGGGCAAGCCCACTTATTGTGGCCCTTCTGGTTCAGGGCAGATCGTTAAGGCTTGCAATCAGATCCAAGTGGCGATGAATTTTATCGGCATGGCTGAGGCACTTGTCTTGGGAGCAAAGGCTGGGGTAGATCCTGAGATCATCATCAAGGTGCTCAGTGCGGGCTATGCTCAGACCCGGGTGATGGATGTCCGTGGCCCGCGTATCGTCAAGGGGGATTACACGCCCGGCTTCCGCGGGCGCTTCCATTACAAGGATCTGAACATTATTCGCGAGGCGGCCCGGGCTTATGGAGCTTCTTTGCCAGCTTCAGCCTTGGCTCACGAGCTCTTTACTGCCATGGTGGCGAACGGCTGGGGTGATTTGGATCACTCTGCTATTGTCAAGGTCATTGAGCTGATGAGCAACTGTCAGCTTCCGGTAAAGAAAGAATAGAGTGGCCTTCGATTCAAAGGGCGCCCGGAGAAAGGGGCGCCCTATTTTATTGTCTCGGTTTGCGAAAGGGCCCGTCGAAAGGAAGAAACCGTCTCTGCAAGGACCTGGGGTCCTTTTGAGGCGCATTCGACCAGAGCGCTGCCCACAATGAGGCCATCCACTAGCCCTCGTAAAGCTTGTGCCTGTTGCGGTTTTGCGATGCCAAACCCTAGGGCGAGGGGCGTGTGAGCATAATGCCGGATGGTCGCAATGTAATCCTCCAGCTCCTCCATCGGCCTTTGTTGGGGGCCGGTTGTGCCTAGTCGCGAGACGACATAGAGGAATCCCTCAGTCTGTGCGGCGAGCTGGGCGATGCGCTTTTCATCGCTGGTAGGGGTCACAAGAAAGATGAGAGCTATTCCTACTTGCTGACAGGCCGCTTGGAGAGGGGCTGCTTCTTCCAGAGGAAGGTCTGGGACGATGAGCCCCGCGACGCCTACCTCGGCACAGCGGGCTGTGTAGCTTTCTATTCCATAGGAGAGGATGGGGTTGTAGTAGCCCATCAAGATGACGGGTACTTGGAGTCCCTGCTGGCGAAGCCGGGCGACTAGTTCGAGGCAGAGGGGAGGGGTTGTACCTGCACAGAGAGCGGTGTAGCTGGCTCGTTGGATGATAGGGCCATCAGCAAGAGGATCGGAGAAAGGCACTCCCAGCTCAATGATCTCGGCCCCTCCTTGCTCGAGTGCCAGGACAAGGGGTAGGCTTGCCTGAGGGGAAGGATAGCCCAAGGTAAGGTAGGTGATGAGAGCGGGGCGTCCTTCTTGTTTTGCGTGCTGAAAAGCTTTCCCAATGGCAGTGGCGCCGGCTTCTCTAGTGTGTAAGCTCATCGTTTTCCTCCTTAAAGATATTTGCGACGGTGTCCAAGTCCTTATCTCCTCGGCCGGAAAGATTCACGAGGATGATCTTCTCTGGAGGTAGCGTAGGGGCCAGAGCCATCGCGTGGGCGACTGCATGGGCAGATTCTAGTGCGGGGATGATTCCCTCATAGCGGCAGAGGGCGCCAAAGGCTTCTAGAGCTTCTTGGTCGGATGCTACTGTATAGCGGGCACGCCCTAGCTCGCGGAGTAAGGCATGCTCTGGGCCGATAGCAGGATAGTCGAGCCCGGCCGAGATCGAGTGGGTGGAGGCAATCTGCCCATATTCATCTTGAAGGACAAAGGTTTTGACCCCATGGAGCACTCCGAGCCGTCCCTTCTGAGGGTCCGCAAAGCGAGCCGCGTGGCGTCCAGAGGCGATACCCTCTCCTCCTGCTTCGACGCCGATCATTTCGACCGGGTCATCCAAAAAGGCATGGAACAGGCCGATGGCGTTCGAGCCACCGCCTACGCAGGCAATGAGTACATCGGGAAGCCTACCTGCCTGGGCGAGTATCTGCTCCCTTGCCTCTTGGCCGATGATGCGTTGAAAGTCGCGTACGATTAGAGGGTAGGGATGAGGTCCCAAAGCGGAACCCAAGAGGTAATAGCTCTCGTGCACGTTCAGAGCCCAATCTCGCAGAGCTTCGTTGACGGCATCTTTGAGTGTGCAGCTTCCCGCGTCTACAGGGCGAACCTGGGCCCCCAACAAGCGCATGCGCAATACGTTGGGGGCTTGACGGCGCATGTCCTCAGTGCCCATATATATTGTGCACTCAAGGCCCAAGAGAGCTGCCGCTGTGGCTGTGGCTACCCCATGCTGTCCAGCCCCTGTCTCGGCGATGAGCCGGCGTTTGCCCATCCGTTGGGCTAGCAGAGCTTGGCCAAGGGCATTATTGATCTTGTGAGCCCCTGTGTGGGCAAGATCTTCCCGCTTTAGCCAGATCTGAGCCCCTCCACAAATTTGGCTGAGGCGTGCTGCGTAGCTGAGCGGTGTAGGGCGCCCTACATAGTGTCTGAGAAGGTCGCGGTAGCTCTGGAGAAAGTTTGGGTCACTGCGGGCAGAATGGTAGGCTTCCTCGAGCTCTTCCAAGGGTGCGATGAGCGTCTCGGGGACGTAGCGCCCTCCGTAAGGGCCAAAGTATCCTCGCTCATTTGGCCAGGGATATTGCTCCGAGAAGGTTGGTTGGCTAGGCATCTTTTTCCTCCAGTGCGCGGACATTTTGGATGAACCTTTGTATTTTGTCGTGGTCTTTGCGCCCAGGGGAGATTTCGACTCCTGAGGAGACATCTACCCCCCAGGGATGGATTTCTTTGATCGCCTGGGTGACGTTCTCTGGCGTGAGCCCTCCGGCGATGATTATTCTTAGCTTTGGAGGGGGAGTGCCAAAGGATGCCCAGTCCCAACATTGGCCTGTACCTCCAAGTTTGCTGGGGGAGTAGCTGTCGATAAGATAGGCCCAAGCGTCATAGGAAGTGAGCTTTCCCCAGGGAATGGGTCCTTGCATTCTCCAGGCTAGGATAAAGGGGAGCTCTAGCTCTTGGAGGTTGGGAGGAGGCTTTTTACCGTGGAGTTGGACGATGTCCAGTTGGCAAAACGAGGAGACCTCACGAATGGGCTCGATAGTTTCTTCTGCAAAGACGCCCACAAAGCGGGCAGTACAGCCTTCTCTGCGAAGAGAGATGATGATTTCTCTGGCTTGCTCAGGAGTGAGAAACCGAGGGCTCTGAGGCACAAAGATAAAGCCCAAGAGATTTGCGCCACATTGCCAAGCATGGCGGGCATCTTCGAGGCAGCCAAGTCCGCAGATTTTGATAGCCGTCATTGCTTTGCCTCCTTGAGGGAACGAATCTTGGCCGCGGGGTCCGGAGCGGTAACGAGAGCTTCCCCGACAAGGGCGGCGTCTACCTGGAGGTCTGCCAAGAAACGCATCTGCTCAGGCTCGTGGATGCCGCTTTCTGCGACGACTAAACATTCCTTGGGAATAAGGGGCCGCAGCTGGGCAGTGGTGCTCAGGTCTACTGCAAAGGTCCGCAGGTCACGGTTATTGATGCCGATCACCGAGGGTTGAAGCTGCAGAGCTCGTTCGAGTTCTCTTTCATTATGGACTTCTACAAGGGGGGTGAGCCTTAAGTCGAGGGCTTGGTTGTAAAGTTGCTTTAGAGTAAGGTCATCGAGGGCTGCAACAATGAGGAGCACCGCGTCCGCTCCCCAGATGCGGCTTTCCAAGAGCTGGTAGGGGTCGATGATAAAGTCTTTGCGCAAAAGAGGGCAACAAAGCCCTTTTTGGTGGAGGGTGGCTTGGGCTAGGATGAGATCCTCGGGGTGCCCGAAAAAGAATCTCTCCTCAGTGAGGACAGAGATGGCGTCTGCCCCAGCTTGGGCGTAGGTGAGAGCAAGCTGTCTGGGGTCTAGCTTCGGTCGCAAAGCTCCCCGCGATGGCGAAGCTCGTTTGATTTCCGCAATGAGCGAAACCCCTGGTTGACGCAAAGCTTGAGCAAAGTCTGCCGT
>JAGGYI010000278.1 GCA_021162655.1 Anaerolineae bacterium | reverse complement strand
TCCGTAATCAGATAAGCGATCCGAGGATCCGGAGCTCGCTGCCGCACCGGGGCATGCTGGTAGAGAACTCGCCCCTCTGCGTCCTCAATTCGCTCAATGCAATACGGCGCCACCCGCCACCCAGAATTGGCAAAAGCAGCGTAAGCCGCGGTCAGCTGAAGCAGCTGAACTTCTCCTCCTCCCAAAGTAAGAGCAAGTCCATACTCCTCGGAGTGGCCCAGAGTTGTGATCCCCAAGCGCCGAGCCATTGCAAGTAGCGCGTCAAGGCCTAGGCGATCCAACAACTTGACGGCTACCACGTTATAAGAGCAAGCCAGCGCTTGGCGCAAAGAAACATGCCCATGATACTGGTAATCGTAATTGACAGGCACATAAGGACGCCCCTCTCGGGTAAGGAAAAGGCTCCTTACGTCAGCAAACACGGTTGCAGGGGAATAGCCTCGCTCGAAAGCCGCCGCATAAGTGAGCGGCTTGATCGCCGAGCCTGGTTGCCGTGGCGCCAGGGCTGCATTCACTGCACCATCTATACGCTCATCAAAATAGTCCGGGCTACCCACCAAAGCGCGCACTGCACCGTTGTGCACATCCAATACTACCACTGCAGCGTTATGCACATTATGCCCCGGCTCCGAGGGGCGCGGTTCATTCAACATACGGAGATGCCGGCGCACATGTGCTTCAGCTGCATGTTGCAAATCCAAATCCAAGGTTGTGTAGATGCGTAGCCCTCCCCGGCGCAGAGCGCCTTCTCCTAACAGTTGGGCTGCTTGCTCACGTACCATCATACAAAAATGAGGAGCCTCGATCTTAAAAGGGGCACTCGCCAAATGCAATGGCTCTTGGTAAGCCATTTCCGCTTCCTCTGGGGAGATATACCCCGCTTTGACCATTAACTCCAAGACCACTTTTTGCCTTGCCTTGGCCTTGGCAAAATGGGTCAAGGGGTTATAAGCTGCCGGCGATTGAGGTAGCCCTGCCAGAAGGGCAGACTCTGCTAGGTCAAGCTGAGAAACTGGCTTGGCAAAATACGCCCGTGCCGCCGCATCAACGCCATAGGCCATGTTTCCAAAGTACGTCTCGTTCAAATAGAGCTCTAGAATCTCCTCCTTACTCATGCTTTTGGTCAGGGCAAAAGCTCCCAGAACCTCTTTGGCTTTGCGCCACAGACTCTTTTCCGTCCGCTCCTCCGGGGAAAGGAGCACATTCCGCACAAGCTGTTGGGTGATCGTGCTTCCTCCAGAGACGATCCTTCCCTCACGGAGGTTCATCCAAAGAGCACGCAGCATGGCCAACACATCCAGCCCAGGATTCCTGTAAAAACTCGCATCTTCGGTTGCGATAACTGCCCATTGCAAAACTATGGGGATCTCTTCCAAAGAAACAGGGCGGTGCGCACCCTTATGAGGGTCGATGATCTCGTAAAGCAGCCGCCCTTTCCGATCCAAAATCCAACTGGAGGAGCTAAAAGTATCTTTGCGAAGGCGCCAAGTAGAGGGAAAGTATCTAGCCGGCTGGTAGAGCAAAAGCCCCACTCCGAGCCCCAACAAGGCTAAGAGGACAAAACCCCAACGGTTAAATCTCCTGCTCATCGTCCTCCCTCAGAAGGCAAAGGGGCCCCTTCATGAGGAGCGATCGAGGGTAGAGAGAGCAAGCTCTCGCAGCATATTTTGAGCAGGATTCGCCAAGCCAGTCCGCGCCAGCTGAGCAAGAGCTCGTTCCTGATGCAATCGAGCCTCCCGTCGAGCATAATCCAAAGCACCCGCACGTGCCAAAAGCCCAAGGACGGTCTCAAGATCTTTGGGAGAAAGGCTCGGACGCATATAAAGCTGCATCAAATCATCGTACCCCCGTTCCCTTTCCCACTGCAACGCGTAAAGCAAGGGAAGGGTCTTTTTCTTCTCTAAAATGTCGCTGGCAGCCGATTTGCCCGTCACCGAGGGATCCCCCAAATGCCCAAAATGTCGTCAACTATTTGGAAGGCAAGGCCCCACTCCTTCCCAAAGGCGGCATAGGCTTCCACTACATTCCTCTCTGCTCCACCTAGCAAGGCCCCCACACCCAAGGGAAGCGGCAAGAAGTGCCGCTGCTTTGCCGGCGATCACCCGCTCATAATCAGCGAGGGAAACATCTACAGCATCCTCAAAGATCTAAATATTGCCCCTGGCAAAGAGACAGGCAGGTCTCATCTAGATACTTGGCCGTTTGCAACACTTGGGCGGGAGTAAACCCTCTTTCCTCCAACCGCTAGAGGGCAAGGCGAGCCAAGGTCCACATCGCATCCCCGGTATTGATGCCCTGCGCAATACCCCAAAGGCTCCAGACTGTGGGGCGATGCCGGTGCGTGTCGCTTCTGTCTTTGATATCACCATGGATCAAAGAAAAATTATGGATCAATTCGATAGCAGCTGCGGCAGGCAATGCCCGCTGCCAATCTCCCCCGATCGCTTCACAAGCCAACAAGCAAAGAATAGATCGCAGGCGCTTGCCCTGATGGGCTTCCACCGGATGAAAATGCTGGTCACACCAACCCATGTGGTAATGCATCACTTGATAGAGAGAAGCGATGGCCTCTTCAGGGATGGAAAGGATCTCCCGAAGCTCCCTGTCCAGAGCATCGCGATGGGCAGACAGATCAATAGTGTTCACACTCAATCTCCCTCATAGCAAGACGCGTCCGATCAAGTTGATGCAATGTTTTGGCCCCCGAACAAAACATGGCTATACGCAGCTGCTGGATGATGGTCTTTAGATGGGCAATGAGGACCTTATCGGATTCGAGGGCTGGGCGCAAAAGAGGCCGCGCAATACCAACGAGATCCGCTCCCAGCGCTAGGGAAATGGCCACCTCCACACCAT
>JAGGYI010000052.1 GCA_021162655.1 Anaerolineae bacterium | reverse complement strand
GCGGTGCAAGAGCATATTCATATCCACATACCCGAAGCAATCTAATACTTCATAGAGCTCCCAATGTATTGGGCCGTCGCGCCCTTGCATCACTGCCTGGGGGTCGATACCCTTTTCAGGGGGATAGCTCGTAGTAAAGCCCTGGCCGTCGTTAGGAAAAGGACCAGCAATCAGCCAAGGGCTAACATAGTTGTGAGTAAGAAGGGCTTTCTGTGCAAAAGTATAGCGCTCCTCGCTAATCTGGACCTCGGCAGTGGCAATGACTTCTGGCCCGCAGACAGTGCTCTCGGGGAGGCGTTTGAGAAGCCACCAGGCCTCGGCGCTTTGTCCCCCTGCAGCGCAGGAGAGGGGTTTATCGAGGGGGGGTTCCCTGCCACCCCAGAGGGGCCCGGAGTGCAAAACGCCCTCGCAGCTCCGGGTTAGGCCAAGGGTTTTGAATCCAGGTCCGCACAAGAAGCTCACCAGGAGCTTCTCCCAAAGAAACCTCCACGCCAAGGGTAGGCTCGAGAATGGGCTTGACCAAGTCTCTGACTGCGGCTACCCCCCGTAGCTCCAAGGAGGCGGCAACAGGCCAACTCCCCAGGTGCACAGTGAGCAAACGCTTAGCGGGGTTATATTCCCACGAGGATGGGTCAAGCGTGCGGCCGTTCAGCTGCAGAATGGCGGGAGGAGAGCTATCGTGCATGACAACGTGCCACCGGCGGGTATGAGGCATCCCCTCATAACCCCCCTCAGCCCCCGAGATGCTGAGGCACCATTCTTTGCCATTTTTGTAGACAAGTCGTGTACGGGCAAAGGCCCCTCGTTCATAGGCATATGTATCCCCGTCATCCTCGTAGAGGGTGAAAGTGGCGTCCTCTCCTGGGTAGATATGCAAGGTAAGCTCATCCCAGGAAAGTTGATCCGTCGAAAGCACAGCAGGTCCCATAGGGATGATACTGCCTCCACGCACAAGTAGAGGCAAGGTATCCAAAGGAGCATCTAATTCAATGATACGGCCGCCTTCCCAGGGTTGCTCCGTCCAAAAGTTGTACCAACGTCCAGAAGGCAGATAGAGGCTCCGACGCCGCGCTCGGGGCTCAACGACCGGCGCTACCAGAAAGGCTGGCCCAAAAGTGAACTGATCCTCTGCCGCTATGGCTTGAGGATCCTGAAAATCTAGAACCATCGCTCGCATAAAGGGCTCTCCCGTTTCAAAAGTCTGGCGAGCGCAGGCATAGATGTAGGGCAACAGCTGGTAGCGTAAGCGTAGATAGCGGGCGCAGATCGCTTCTATCTGGGGGCCAAAGGCCCAAGGTTCATTGGCAGGGCGGGTACCATGGGTGCGGAAGAGAGGACAAAAGGCACCCCATTGAAACCAGCGGGCATAGAGCTCCCCTCCGAATTCGGGCGTGAGAAAGAACCCTCCAACATCCGTGGTCCAATAAGGCTGACCAGAAAGGCAAACTTCCTGACCAACGATTACTTGCTCACGGAGAACCTGCCAGCTGGAGGAAATATCTCCCGACCACATTGAGGTCCCGTAGCGGGGAATGCCTGCCCAGACTGTACGGGCAAGGGCCCAAAAGCGCAGATCACTCTCACGACGCTGGTTTCCATAGAGACCTTTGGACCAAAGGAGTGAGAAGATGTTATGCACCCGCTCGCGTGGGCCTAAAAAATGTTGAACGCCGCGGGGGTGTTTCTCCACTTCCCCCATGTCAGTCCAATAGGCACGGATGCCCTGTTGCCAAAGGGGGCGCAGGTGGGCCCACCAGGCAGCGCGGGCCTGGGGGTTCGTTTGGTCAAAGATGGTGCGAGGATCATCCTCCAGTTCAAGGAGGAAACCGCGGCGTTGGAACTCTGCAAAGGTGCGCGCCTCACGTTCAACAAAAGGATGTTGAGCCTGCATCACCCGGAAGCCCAACTCGCGAAGAGCCTGCATGGTAGCAGCGGGGGCTGGCCAATCAGCCATGTTCCAGGAGAGATCACCAAAGTGCTTAAACCAATGCCAGTCGATGACTAGGACGTCGCCAGGCAATTGGCGCCTGCGAAACTCCCGAGCGATATAGAGGAGTTCTTTGCTGCTGCGATAACGGTTCTTGCACTGGATGAAGCCTAGCGCCCAAAGAGGAGGCAACTCCGGATGGCCGACGAGCTGAGTATAGGCAGCGAGGATTCGAGTGGGAGAGGGACCATAAAGCAAAAAGAGATCCAACTCGCCCCCATCGAGGAGAATAGTTAGCCGCTCTGGATGTCCTTCACCAGAAGGTTCTCCGTGGGGCCAAGGAGCTGGAGCCCACGAGGGTTCGCGAGGAGGCGGTAGAGGTTCGCCCTCTCCGATTACCCATCGGGAGGGCCAAGAAGAATTGAGTAGGATCCCATACCCCGCTGTGGTGAAGGCAAAAGGGATGCCTCCATTGCCACTGTGGCGGCCAGCATCCCATTCTTGCCACATACGCCGTTCATATCCACGCAGGTTCAATCGAGAGAAAGCTCCCTGCCCCAGGCCGTAAACTCTCTCCCCTGGGGGAAGAGCCAGCCTAAAAGTACGTCTGGATTGTACCCAGGAG
>JAGGYI010000096.1 GCA_021162655.1 Anaerolineae bacterium | reverse complement strand
CCTCTACCCAGGCCCAGCCTCCGCTTTCTACCCCTATATCGAGGCCGGCATCTTCCCATACCTGGGCGATGGCAAGGCCATAACCTAGGGCCAAGATCCCGAAGATGAGGCCCAAAAGGCAAAGTGCGAGTAAGAGGCTGCCAAGAAAGCGGATGAAAGACATCCAGCCCTCGCTAGTGGGTGGTGATCTACTGCATTGTAGTGGGGGCGGAGGGCTTTGTCAAAGAAAGGTGAGGTTTATTCACGAAGTTGTCGTGACATTTCTCCTCGCTGGGAAGGGTCTGCCCTGGGAAGTAGACGCAGGCTGTCTTGTCTATGGCGATGACTTTAATTCAGGTATCCCTGAAAGGCCCTGTATTCTACCCTGTACTGAGGAAAGAAGGTGGTTGGCATTCTCAGTGATGATCATGAGGGGTCGGAAGAGGAGCATTGTTTTGCCCGGAGGGGGTCAGAGGTAGGGTTGGAGGAGACTGAGGATCCGTTGAAGGGGGGCCACATCGCTCTCGTCGAATTGGGCCAGAGCATGAGAATCGATGTCCAGCACAGCTACCACTTGGCCGTTTTTGAGAAGGGGGATGACAACCTCGCTCTGTGAGCGAGGATCACAGGCAATATGCCCAGGGAAAGCGTGTACATCGGGTACTACAACCGGCTTTTTGGTGCGCACGCTGTGAAGGCAGACGCCTTGCCCTTTGAGTACTTGGCAGGCTACCGGGCCTTGGTAGGGACCTACATGAAGCTCATCTTCGCTAGCTGTAAAATAGAATCCTGTCCAGGAGTGATGTGGCATCTTGGCGTGGAGTAAAGCGCAGATCGTCGCCATAGCGGCAATCAAGTTGGGGGATTTTCCCTCAATGAGCTCTGCAAGTTGGTGGTAGATGCGCTCATAGCGGGCAAGCCGCTGAGCTTTTCTACTCGCCATGATCTCCTCCCAAGCTTGATGAGTGATAGAGTAGCAAAACCCTGGGGAAGCGTCAAATGGTTGAGCTTGCTCTCCTGGGGTTGACAAGCTTCCCGAGAGGGCTACAATCGCCACCATTAGATAAGACTGGGGCGAGGAAATGCTCGCCAGGGAGGAGAGCCATGGCACGGTGGATCCGAGAACTTGGCTCAAGGTGGCGTCGCTTTTGGCGCAGGCTCCGGGGCGAGATGCTGCTTAGTCCTAATTGGCGTTTTGCTCGCGATGTACTGCGACTGATTTGGGAGTACAAGTTTTATAGCCTGGCCATTGTGATTGTAACCATCTTCCAGGAGCTGGCCGCTCTCTGGCCAGTGAGCTTGTTGGGGCAGTTTGTCGATCGGTTGCAGACGGGTGAGCTGGGGCACGTTGTCTGGATCTTTTTCGGGGCTAGCCTACTTTACCCAGGGATCGTCCGCGGGAACGTCATCCTTCGCCACAAGATGTTTTATGAGGCTGATTTCCAAAAACGGGTGGAGATGATCCTTGAGGAAGCAGAGCGCGGCGTTGCCACAGACCCCGAGGCTGCTGGCTCCGCTCTCACTCGAGTAGTCAATGCTGTCAGTGGCATTACCAATGCGACCTATCATGTATTGGGCAGCTTTACCCCGGTGATTATCAAGATCATCGTCGTCTCTGGGAACCTATTGGCCTACAATGGCATGTTGGGGATGGTTTATTTGGCTAGCCTAACCGTGCCCGCTTTGATGACCATCTTTTTCAATAACAAATTGCGTGTTTTGCGCGATGCGCAATATTCGGTGGTCAGCCGGGTAACGGGGGCAGGCGTCAAGGCAATTGTGGAGCGAGAGAACCAAGACGCCCGCTCGCGCTTTGAGCAGGTTATGCACGAGCGGCGTCGGGTACTTATCTCTTTGGTGACCAGAAGCCAACTTTTCCTCTATAGTCGCGAGGTTGCTCTCGTCGGGGGGCAATTTCTAACGATCTTTATTGCCCTCCACTTGCGGGAGCAACTTCACCTCACCCCAGGAGATTTCACCAAGATCGTCGGCTATACTACCCAGGTGGCAGCAGCTTTTATCAACACGGTAGCTTATCTTGATGCGATCATCAGCTACAGCCGCGCTTATCACGTCTTCATTCAAGGGCGAGGTTCCTCAACCGTTTAACTGCGACCCCGCTTGGCACGTAGCTCGGCTGGGGTGATGAAATCCCTTTCGGTCAGTCCAGCTGAACGGATCCACTCTTCTGCTGCTGCGGACATTCCTAGGTTCTGATATTTATGAGCATCGGAGCCGTAGGTGAAGCGTACCCCTAATTTTTTAGCCAGGCCAACGATCTCTCGATAGACCTCACCATAGTGGGGCATGCTTTCCGGCTTGCTAACGGAAGAACCGTTCACCTCTAGCGCAACCCCATTCTGAGCGGCCAAGCCAAGGATCTCCTCCAATCGGGCTTTATCCATTGCTTCGTAGATGCGGCGCAGGTCGCCGATGATCCTTTCAGGGTCGGCAAAGGGATGGGCAATGGCGTCGACCCAAGGCTCCCGGACGACCAGCTCGATCAAAGTGAGCATGTGCT
>JAGGYI010000203.1 GCA_021162655.1 Anaerolineae bacterium | reverse complement strand
GCAATAGATCATGCACTTCACAAGTCAAGGGGCAGCCGAGGCAGTGGGCTGCCCCTTTGTGTTTATGCAGCAGATACCCTCCTGCCTGTGAAGATCAAACCTTTTGGGCAGCTCAAGGATAGTAAATAAAGGGCCCTCACTATAACCCATCGTGAGGAAGCGAATGGAGGAACACGAGGCCTTGGCTCCTGGCGAATTACATGCGCCGGCCTCCTTTGAGCTCCTCTTGGAGAGACTGGAGAGCGTCCCAATCCCCTTTGGCAGCCAGTTGAGCTTGTTCTGGCCAAGTCGAGGGGTCAATGAAGCGAAGGCCTGCTTCCCGGAGTATCTCCTGCAGCGTGCTTACCTGGGTGTTAGCTAGGGCTTCAAAGGTACGGATCCCTTTGTCGGAGAGCAAGAGGGAGACTTGGGGGCCTATTCCCTCGATTCGAGTGAGATCATCAGGGGAGACTATCGCTTCCTCGACCTTTGCTGGTTCTTCTTTTTGAACTTGCTTTTCAGAGGAGGGGGCTTGGGAGGTTCTTTCAGAAAGCCAGATAAAGATGAGAAAAGCTAGAAGGGCCACGACGACAACAATGAGACCGATGCTTATCCACTCTGCTAAGGTGAGACCAACCAAGGCCCAAAGGCTAAACCTTTGTAACATATTTCTATCCTCCCAGACCTTGGGTACTTTTGGCACTTTCAGTGTACTTGGACATCATAACCAGCTCTTGCCGCTCTGTCCAGCCAATGTGCTCCCAAAAGGAGAGAGCGTTTCGATTCTCTCGCAGGACGAAAAGAGGGCATTTTGTAATGCCCTCTTGGGCGAGCTTTTGAAGACATTTCTCGACAAGTGTTTTGGCGATCCCTTGATGGCGATAATGGGGATGGATTGCAAGATGATGCAGATAGCCCCGTCTGCCATCATGCCCACACATAAGGGCACCAACGAGGGTGGTGCCTTCATAAGCGACCATGCTGAGGCCAGGGTTTCTCTGTAGGAACTGGGCAATACCTTCGGGTGAATCTGCCTCGCTAAGCCCTACGCCCTCAACCATCCGCCAGAGGCGAATAAGGTTATCGTAGTCGTCTGAGCTCATCTCGCGATAGATGATCTCCATGAGTTTTCTCCTAGGGATGGTACGCTAGCTTTTGGGGTAGACGTAAAGATCTGGACGTTGTCCTCGAAACCATGGATTCTGCCTGCGCAATGAGGGAACCTTTTCGGGGAAAACTTGGGCAAGGATGATTCCCTCTTGATCCCAGATCTCTCCCAGGAGCTCTCCTGTAGCATCGGTGATGTTACTACCGCCAGAGCAGTGTCTTCCCGTTTCATCTTGGCCGCAACAACAAGAAGTGGCTATAATCAGCGAGTTCCTTTTGGCGAGGTCGTACACCTCTTTGTGTCCCCGGCTTTCGCGATTATTCAACCAAAAGAGCAGAGAGCAACCCAGGTTAGCATAGGAACGAGCCATCTCGGGGAAATCCCCATCGTAACAGATCATCACTCCAGCCTGGTAACCTTGGACGGCAAAGGTTACCAGCTCGTCCCCTGGTTTAAAATAGCCTGGTTCGTAGCGCAGGCCTTTTGCTTTCCACCAGAGGTGCGTTTTGCGATAGTTTCCGATGAGGTCATTCGCTGAGACGATGGGGGCAGAAATGTAGAGATCGTCCCCGTCTCGTTCGGTAAGTCCATAGATAATTAGCGCCTGGCTCCCTCGCAGGAGGCGTTGGAATGCCTGGGTAGTAGGGCCGTTGGCAGGCTCTGCAAGTTCACGCAGGTGAGGGGAATAACCAACGAGCATTTCTTCATGAAAGAGGATGACATCCGCCCCTTGATCGAGGGCTTGGGCAGCGAAGCGGAGAGCTTTTTCTCTGTTTGCCTGTACGCGCCCAGGATTTCCCTCTTGTTGCACGACGGCGAGCTTTAGTGGCATTCTCCCTCTCCTGAGGCGCTTGATTCAGCGGCTCCAAGCATAGCTGAGGAAATGAAGGAAAGAGCTTGTTGAAGCCGGTTTCGCATTTGAGCAAAAGACCATCCCCAAAGGGTGAGGGGATTCGCTTCTAGAGTTATGGGCCCTGCGAAGCCTCGCCTATGGAGTTGGGCAAGAAAGGTTCGTAGAGGGAGGTCTCCTTGCCCGGGGAGTTGATGGTGAGCAAAAAAGGCCTGAGGGAACTTTTCATTTTGGGCCAGGTCGCTCAGATGCACGTTGACCAAGTGGGCATCCAAGAGATCAAGTTCCTTGGAGAGGTCCATGCCGCTGGTGCCGGCATGGCATGTATCAAAAGTGATGCCCAGTCCGAATCTATCTGCAAGTTCGACGAGCTCGTCTGGCTTGGCGAGGACGTTGGCAGCATCCTTGGCAGAGTATATCCCAGGGTTTTCGATAGAAAGCTGAGTGCCGCTCCCCTGGGTGAGTTTCTGGCAGAGCTGAATGGCTTGGAGCCAGTGCTGAGCCTCGGGATCCTGCCAGGAGGAGGCCCAGGGGACGTGCAGGACAACCAAAGGGGCTTTGAGGCTTAAGGCAACTTTCGTTGCTTGAAGCATGTGCCGAAAGTTTTTACCTAGAGGGCCAGGATGGAAAAGGCTTTGGTGGACGCTGAAAATGGCAAGGCCAAACCTTTGAGCCAGGCGGTGCAGGAAGGTGGTTCCGCGTAGGCTGACCTCAGGGCTTAGTACCACTTCTACTCCGGAAAAGCCAGCTTCTTTGGCTAGGCGAAAGGTAAGGTGAAGCGGTAGCTGGTAGAAGCAGGCAGTTGAAAGGCTTATCTTGGGGAGAGATCTATCCATGTTCGAGTTGTCCAAGCTCCTTGACGAGGTTGTGGCTGTAGATGTATGCCTCGACGGGGGCAGGCACTTGGTACTTGATGGGTAACCCCTGACGCAGGCGATTACGGATATTAGTGGATGAGATGCCAAGTTGTAAGGTGTCAATGATGTGCGTCACTTGGGAGATGCCAGGGATCTTTTGCTCCAGGGTATGCATATCGATCCGGAACCCTGGGCGGCTGATGGCAATGAGCTGGGCTAGGCGGATGATCTCTTCTGGGGCACGCCAGGCTCCCATGCCCTGGAGGGAATCTGCTCCCATGATAAAGAAAAGCTGAGCTTGGGGGCCATACTGACGGTGCATGGCTCGTAAGGTGTCAACGGTGAACGAGGGGCCTTGGCGGTCGATATCTACGCGTGAAGCGGCAAAGTAAGGGTTATCCTGGATGGCCAGCTCAACCATGTGGAAACGGTCCTCTGGAGAGAAGGCAGTCCCCTGTAATTTGAAAGGGGAGACCCTGGCGGGCACAAAGATCACCCGATTAAGGTGAAGGTAGGCCCTAGCCTCCTCGGCAACGATGAGGTGCCCAATGTGGATAGGATCGAACGTTCCCCCAAAGATGCCTAAACGAAGTCCGCCTTCCTTGGCATTTGCTTCTGAAGGATCTGTCAACGCCATTCTAATTCGATGTCTCCAATGATAACGGTATCTCCTAACCGGACGCCGGCTTCTTCTAATGCTGCTGAGATGCCTCGGGCGTTCAGAATACGCTCAAATCGCTCGATGGCTTCTTCGTTGTTCCAATCGGTCATGATGGCTAGCCGCTCGATTTCCTTACCAGAAAGACGAAAGACACCAGGAGCTTCCTGAGTGATCTGGAAAGCTTTGCTTTCCTCCTTTTCGTGGGGACGAAAGACAAACAACTCCTCTTCTGGCTCTTCTTGGGGAAGCTCCTCTAAGCGCTCGGCGAGAAGATAAAGAAGCTCGCGCACCCCTTGGCGAGTGACTGCTGAGATAGCAAGGACCTCTCCTGCTTCTTTGGCCAAGTCTCGACGTATCTGAGGGAGCTTTGCTTGCGCTTCGGGCAAGTCTATTTTGTTCAGCACCACCACCTGGGGCTTCGCAGCGAGCTTTTCGCTATAGAGAGCTAGCTCTCTATTGATGGCGCGATAGTCGGCTACGGGGTCGGGGCTGGTTCCATCTAACAGATGTACGAGGAGCCGGGTCCGCTCAATGTGCCGTAGGAATTGTAGCCCAAGCCCTGCCCCCTGATGGGCCCCTTCGATGAGCCCTGGAATGTCAGCCATGACAAAGCTGCGTTTTGCGTCAACCTCGACGACTCCCAAGTTGGGGCTCAGTGTGGTAAAAGGATAGTCAGCGATCTTGGGGCGGGCAGCACTAACGCTGGCCAAAAGGGTAGATTTGCCTGCGTTGGGTTTGCCAACAAGGCCAACATCGGCGATGATCTTGAGTTCCAGCTTCAGGGTGCGTTCCTCACCGGGCTCGCCGCGTTCAGCAAAACGGGGTGCTTGCTTGGTGGAGGATTTAAACGCTTCATTGCCTCTTCCTCCCCGTCCGCCGCGAGCAACGAGGAGCACCTGTCCCTCTTCAGTAAGGTCGCCTAGAAGCTCTCCCGTCTTGGCATCGCGGACGACCGTGCCTGGGGGAACATCAATATAGAGGTCTTGGCCGTTTTTGCCATGCATCCCTTTGCCCATGCCATGGGCTCCGTCCTCAGCCCGAAAATGCTTTCGCCGTGTAAAGGGCACAAGGGTGTTCATTTGGCTATTGACACGGAGGTAGACGTGGCCTCCGCGTCCCCCGTTGCCACCGTTAGGGCCACCAAAGGGCACAAACTTTTCTCGGCGGAAGCTCACACAACCGTCACCACCCTTGCCAGCGTGCACATATATCGTTGCTTCGTCGAAAAACAAGCTTTCGCCCTTGGCCATAGTCTTTACTCGGATCAAACAATTTTGGGTATCTCTGAAAAATTAAGAATACTCTTTATAATGAAAAATGTCAAGTAAATTTATTCCTCAATGCGCACTACCTCGGTGCGGAGTTTGGTGCCGTTTACGTGGACGCGCACATAGTGGTAGAAGGCGGGTCGGTTGGGTTCTGGGTAGAGAGGGGCTCCTGCTCCACCAGTGATGAAATAGTGCACACCATCGCGCACAGCGTCATCATAACTGTGGATATGCCCCGCAAAGACATATTGTACTCCCTTGTCACTCATGAGTTTCATGAACTCTTGGTTCCCGCGGAACATAATGTGGTCGGTCCCGGCAGGGTCGAAAGGAGGATAGTGTAGGACGACGATCTTGACCGGTTGCTTGGTGGAATCTAGATCCTGAGTAAGCCATTGGAAATCTTTTTTAGAGAGCTCCCCCATGGAAGAGTCGACCATGCTAAAGTGCAGTAAACCATAGTCAAAAGAGTAGTTTCTTGCAGGGGCTCCGCTGTATTTGAGATACGCTGTTAATAGCCCGTCACCATTGTCGTGATTCCCTGGGACAGGGTAGAAGGGAAGGGAAAACTCTTTCATAAAAGCAGAGAATTCTTTGAACTCTGCTTCATGGCCATGGTTGACCAGATCCCCCGTATTGATGAGAAAGGCTGCACCGTCGCGTTCCACGCTTTCGAGAATCTTTTTGTATACTTGCCAGCCTCCTCGGTTGTCTCCGCAGACAGCAAAGATAAAGTTCTCTTTTTTACTTACCACAAAAGGAGTGGGAGCCTTTTGAAGGAAGCTCGCGCTGGAAGTGGGAGTGGCCTGTTGTTGAGGAGTGGGAATACCGGCGGTGGCAGGCGCAGCTGTCGGCTGTGAGGTGGGGGTGGAGGTCTCTATTAGTGGGATGGGTGTTGGCGTTGGTCTGGGCCGTGGTGGGCGCATCATGATGACGAAACTGCAGACCATGCTGAAGGCAACCACCAGGCTGAGGATCCATAGGTAGGTTTGCCGACGCTGTCGGGCGGATCGTCGTTTCATCTAGAATACCTCCCTCACTGAGCGGAATTCTGTCCTTGGTGTTCTTGGCAGTAAGCTAGCCCTTGTTTGGCGACTGAAGAAGAGGGGTTCAAAGCCAGGGCTTCTTGGAACCAAGCAGTGGCTTGGTCACAATCTCCCAAGTAGGCATAAGAAAAGCCCAATTCATAGCAATATTCTTCTGTTTTGGCTCCTAAGGAGATGGCTTTCTCCAGGTTCGTAATGGCTTCCTCATAGTTACGTCTGACGTAATAGGTTACCCCCAAGTGGGCATAGGCGATGGCGAAATGTGGATCCACCTTTGTTGCTTTCTCTAGCTGGGGAATGGCCATTTCATAAAGACCTTGGGCAAAGTAGGTCCAGCCTAGTTGGTCAAACCCGTGAGGGTCCGCAGGATCCACTTGGGTGGCTCGCTCGAAATAGTAGGCTGCTTGTTCAAGGTCACCTAATAGACGATAGTTGCGCCCCAAATCTAGGTAAATGAAAGCATGATACGGATTCAACGAGATGGCCGCTTCATATTCATAGATGGCGTCTTTGTATCGCCCCATTAATTCGTAGATGTAGCCCATGTTGCGCCGCACAAAGGGGTTAGCCGCATCGAGTTCAACGGCTTTGGTGGCCATTTTTTGGGCTGCATCAATGCGGCCAAAGTCTCCGTAGGCTTCTGCCAAGTAGGCGTAGCCTAAAGGATAGCTGGGATCAAGTTTCGTGGCCCGCAGACAGGCGGCAATGGCTTCTGCCACCTGGCCATTCCAGTCGAGAACCATACCGAGAAGGGCCTGATTTTCTGCGGATTCGGCATCGATTTCCACCGCGCGGCGGGCAATGCGCACGGCTTCTTCCCCCTTGTGCCTGAGGGCTAGGATGCGTCCCCAACGGGCGAAGGCCTTGGAGAGAGTAGGATCCAGCTCTGTTGCTCGTTGATATTCTGCTAGGGCCTGGTCGTATTTCCCTTCGTTAAAGAGCCGATCGCCGACCGCAACGTGCTCGGCTGCGCTGATCTCCGTAGGAGTGGGAGTTGGTAAGGGGCCGCGAAGAGTTTTGACGATGGTTGTTTGCTTGTTATAGAGATACCAGGCGACGCTAAAGGCAATAAGCACAGAAAAGAACCAAGGCCAAAAGCTGTTTCTGCGCTTGCGCCTGCGGGGTTCCAGATACATTTCCGTGGTGTTCCCTTGCCTATTCGCTCGAGATACGTGCATTATAGCATGGGGATAAAGTGCCGCAAACTTTGTGAGGTTCTGCTTGACGTTCAACTCTCAAAGGCCTATTCTCCTCTTGGTGGTTCCTTTTGAAAAAGACAAAGGAGTATTAAAGATGGTACAGCGGCCTTCGTTGGATGATTTGGCGTTGAGTTTGGGTAAGCGTACGCGCTTGCATAGGTTGCTCTATGAGCATGGTCCAGGGAATGGGCGGCTTTTGCTCTTGCCCATCGATCAAGGGATGGAACATGGACCTATTGACTTTTTCCCCAATCCTCCGAG
This sequence comes from Anaerolineae bacterium, assembly GCA_021162655.1. GTDB lineage: Bacteria > Chloroflexota > Anaerolineae > UBA1429 > UBA1429 > JAGGYI01. The sequence continues at coordinate 1,761 of JAGGYI010000203.1, read as the reverse complement.
TGCAGATCCTGATTATCAATGTCGTTTAGCCAAGGAGGGAGGCTATTCGGGAATCGTTTTTCACAGTGGACTGGCGCAAAAATACATGCATGCCTATGCGGGCACGGTGCCTCTTGTTCTCAAGATCAATGGGAAGACAAATATCCCCTCTGATGCAGAGGCGTTTTCTCCGTTGGAAGCTACGGTGGAGGATGCTGTGCGAATGGGGGCCGATGCGGTAGGGTATACCCTTTATGTGGGCTCCCCCTCCCAGGATAGGGATATCATTCAGCTTGGCAAGGTGCGTGCGGAGTGCGAGCGCTATGGTATGCCTCTTATCGTTTGGAGTTACCCGCGAGGGTCAGCAGTGGAGGCGAAGGGAGGGCGGGATAGTATCTACGCAGTGGACTATGCTGCCCGTTTAGCGAACGAGTTGGGCGCGGATATCGTCAAGTTGAATGTTCCCAAGTTCCGAGATCCACGTAATGCTGATAGCCCTGCCCCCTATCGCAAGCTTTATGAAGAGTGGAAGGAACTGGACGAAAATGAAGCCTACCGCCTGGCGGTGGAAAAGGTCGTCGCCTCTGCTGGGCGCACGATGGTGCTTTTCTCTGGAGGGAGCAAGCTCAGCGATGAGGACCTTTTGCTCAAGGCTCGCATCTGCATGGAAGCCGGGGCGACTGGGCTAATCTTTGGGCGTAATATGTGGCAGCGTCCCTTTGAAGAGGGGTTGGCGATCACTAGAAAGGTCAAAGAGATCTTGCTTTCGGTGTGAGCGGGAGGTAACGAGATCAATAAGAACTCCAGGTCCAATAGGAATGGCAAGTACTATCGAGAGAGAAGAAGCATAGAGGGTCTTTTCCCTCTATGCTTCTAATTTATTTGAGCCGGACGATATCTTTGGGCTCTTTCTCGAGATTTGCTTTCAGTTCTTCTGTGTGAGCACTCAACTGTTCCAAGGCTTGTTGGATATCTTTTTGCCTGGAGATGACGGGAATGAACTTTTTTCTCATTCGGGTGATGTTGGGTCCAAAGGCCCGATTGATTAACACCTGTACCCCCTGAAGGATCTCGGCAACTCCTTGGGCCTTTTGAGCGTCTCCGTGCATGCGTTCCTCAGGACTGGTATTCTCTCTCTTTTCGAGTAAGGAAAAGGTTCCCGAGTTGAGGTCAAAGGAATAGATGAGATAGAGTTTGGCTGATCCAAAGTGTTCCTCGCTAAAGTGTATTCCATCGTCAGTGGCACAGGCGATTTTGATCTCCATAATGGCGCTCCTCGCGATAGGATGATTACCAAATCCTGGTAGTGTATAAAGGCCATCTTGCTTTTTGTCAAGACAAAAAAAGACCCCGCCAAAGCCTATGGGCCTTTGGCGGGGTGAAGAACCGTCGCACATCGAGGGGGGCTTTTGGCGGAAAGGGGTTCCTCCTCGTTGTCCGGGGGTTATGTGGCGACGGTCACTTCCATGTTCCAAGGGCGACCCAACAGAGAACCAATGCGCCGACGATCAAGATGGTGGGCATCCCTTCAACCTCCCAAATGCTGCTGCTTCTTCTTCCTCTCTCTTTTCACCCAGTATGACGTATGAGGACCCCAAAGGTTACTCCTCTGGAATGACATTTTTCTGACAAACTTGCTCCTAGAAGATTTAGTGGCGGGCTTTCGATTGGGTTTTGGCTTGGAGGATTTACCTTTTGAAAAAAGAGAGGTAGGATGTGTGGGTGGTTTTGCCATGTCATGTGATGGTGTTATGTTTCCAGAGGATTTCAAGGTCGTAAAGG
>JAGGYI010000122.1 GCA_021162655.1 Anaerolineae bacterium | reverse complement strand
GTAGAAGGGCTCATTCACCTTTCAGAGTTGGCTGAAGGGAACGTTACAGATCCCTCTCAGGTGGTCCACGAGGGGGAGCAGGTGACAGCCTTGGTATTGGCGGTAGACCCTGGGGAACATCGATTGAGCCTAAGCTTGCGGCAGGTACCTCGTCCGCCAGAAGCCTCAGGGCGTCCGGAAGACCTGTCTGAGGGCGAAGTCTCTTCTGAGGAGATAGAAGAGGTAGAGGAGAGGCAGTCTGAGGATGGGCTTCAAGGATAGGATACTTGTCTGCCGGCGCTGTGGAGTTCGCTTTCTTGATACGGCTGCGCAGCAGCGTCGGCGGGCAGAGCTGAATGAAGCTACTCCGAATCTTTGTCCAGGGTGCCGAGCTCTGGAGGCTCTGCTGAGGCCTCGTCGAGGTGTCGTGCGCTGGTTTGATGCACGGCGAGGTTTTGGCTTTATTCACGATGAGGAGGGAGGCAGAGTCTTTGTTCATGTTTCCGCCCTGCCTGCCGGGGCACCTCCTTTGCATCGAGGGGAGCACGTAGAATATGTGCTTGAGAGAACAAAGGAGGGCACTCGAGCGGTGCAGGTGAAAAGGGTGACGGATTGAAAAGATGCAGAGCTCTTGGGGCTCGGGTGAGGAAAATCGCCCGAGCCCTTTTTGCTACCCATCTTTGGCTGACTTATAATTGAGTGAATAGGGGCCGAGGGTACCTTTTGGCATGTTTTGGGGAGGTGATAGTGCCTTCGCTTGTCGGGCCAAGGAAGCAGGTGCTCTGCAGGGGGTTTGAGCTCTCTTTGATACACAGTGGGGCTTTTCTTTGCGGGCTTATTTCTGTGCACCAGGGCCGCCTGGGGGGGCGCGAGCTCTTTATGGTTCTGACGGGCTGGCTCGTTGCCGATCTTTTACTTGGAGAGCTTTTTTCTCAGTGGATAGCCCTTAAAGTAGTGGCTGGCCAGGTAGCTGTAGCGTGGCCGAGAGCTGCTCAAGGTCCTTTTTTCTTTCCTTATGCCCAAGGGGAAGCGCCCGGGTGGCGCTTGGCTGCAACGGTGAACTCTCTTTGGCTACGCTGGAGAAAGTACCTTTGGCCTACGTGGGGCTCTCATCTACGCACTGCTTTCGCTTGTGTTGTGCTTGCGCTAGTGCTAGGTACCTGGCTGGGGAGGAGGTTCCTTCTCTTCCTTAGTGGGGGGGTCTGGATAGCGGCGCTTCTGGATCTCTTGGCGGGGAAGAATGCTCCTCTCTTCGTGAGGGGGATAGCTGGTTTGCGTTTAAGCTTGGCCTGGTGTTTGGGGGCTCTGGTGCTGGCTTCACCAGGATGGGGGCTATTAGGAGTGATGGCCCTTGTAGGGCTTGCAGCCTATGCGCGAACTTGGGAGAGAGCAGGAGGAGGGCGGCGGGCCACCGTGCTTGTGAATCTGGTTTGGGGGATATTGATTGTCTCGCTCCTGTTGGCCAAGCAGCCGGGCGCAGCCACTTTTCTCGCGCTGACCGCTGTTTTAGAACGAGCCTTCTCTTGGAAGGCGGGGGACACATGGTTGGCTCGCAAGTGGCAGCTTGTACCTTGGCTGGCGGCACAGTTCTGCTTGGCTTTGGCTCTGGCTCATTGGGGTGGTTAGCAAATAATGCTTTATCTCTATCTGGCTCTGGGAATCGCTTTGCTGGGTGGCCTGCTTTATTGGCTACTCATCATCACAGAGGGAACCTATCTGGGGACTAGGGTCGTCATATTTCTGTATGATTTGGTGGCCACTCGCTATGACGGGATAAAAAAGCTAGTTCCGGCCTACGAGTCCTTTTTTCTTGGGGCTCCTCTGGTGCGCGCATTGGGAGGCAATCCCGATCCTTTGGTTTTGGATGTGGCTTCAGGGACAGGAAGGCTTGCTCAGGCACTCTTTGCCGAGCCGGGTTTTACAGGCAAGGTTGTAGGAGTGGATCACTCTCGGCGGATGTTGAGCGAGGCCTTGAGGGCTTTGAGGAAAAGAGCTGGGGAACGATTATTTCTTATTGTGCAAGATGCGGCGGCTCTGGGGTTCCAAGATGCGGCTTTTGATTGCGTAACTTGTTTGGAGGCACTAGAATTCATGGGGAATCCCAAGCGAGTCATTGACGAGATGGTCCGAGTGCTCAAGCCAGGAGGGGTGCTTTTGCTCTCCAACCGGGTAGGTAAGGATGCTTGGGCTTTCCCTGGGAGGATGTGTGGCCGTGGTCGACTGGAGGGCTATCTGCGTCAGCTTGGCCTTGAGGATGTCCATGGAGAACGCTGGCAGGTGCATTATGACCTGGTTTGGGCATACAAACCCGAGTAGGACAAGTCTAGAGGGGGTGTGAATGAAAAGAGACTTTCTTAGCCTGGCGGATCTCTCTGCGGAGAAGGTTTGGGGGCTTTTAAATTTAGCCATCTCCTTAAAAAAGGAGCGGCAAGAAAAGGGGAGCAATAGACCTCTTCTCGCGGGAAGGACCTTGGCGATGGTTTTCCAAAAGCCCTCATTAAGAACCCGGGTTTCCTTTCAGCTGGCGATGATGCATCTTGGAGGGCAGGCGCTTTATCTCTCTCCGGCAGAGATCAAGCTTGGCGAGAGAGAGAGTATCCCCGATGTGGCCCGGGTGTTAAGTAGATACGTCGATGCTATTATGGCGCGGGTCTATGCCCATGATGATCTGTTGACCTTGGCCAAGTGGGCTGCTGTTCCCGTCATTAATGGGCTTTCAGACTATAATCATCCTTGTCAGGGATTGGCTGATCTGCTCACGATCTATGAGAAGTTGGGTAGGCTCCAAGGCGTTAAGCTGGCCTATGTGGGGGATGGGAACAATGTGCTGCACTCGTTGATTTTTGGTGCTTCTAAGGTGGGTATGCATCTTGTCGCAGCAACTCCAGCAGGCTATGAGCCCCGCCCGGATGTGGTGAAACAAGCTCGGATTTTTGCGCAAGGGACGGGAGCGCTTATTGAGGTGATCCGCGATCCACATAAAGCCGTTCGTGGGGCAGATGTGATTTATACGGATACGTGGACCAGTATGGGCCAGGAAGCGGAGGCGGAAGAGCGACGGCGCATCTTCCCCCCCTATCAAGTGAATGCGAAGCTCGTTGCAGAGGCCAAGCCAGAAGTGGGGGTAATGCATTGCCTGCCTGCGCATAGGGGAGAAGAGATCACCGATGAGGTTGCTGATGGGCCCCATTCGTGGCTCTTTGATCAGGCGGAAAACCGCTTGCATGCTCAGAAAGCAATTTTGGTAGATCTGTTTGAGGGGTGAGGGTTCGTGGAAAACGTCTTTTGGATTCTTTCCAAGTTGGACCTACGCAACATCGTTGATATTCTCCTAGTGGCCGTAGTGATCTATGGAGTATTACTGCTCTTCCGAGGGACGCAAGCTGTCCAGCTTTTGCGCGGGGTCATTCTGCTGGCTTTGATCGTCTCTCTCTTTGGAAGCATCGCCCAGCTGACGGCCTTTAATTGGCTCTTGAAAAGTACTGGTCAGGCTCTTTCGGTGGTGGTAGCTATCATCCTTCAGCCAGAACTGCGCCGGGCATTGGATCGCTTGGGGAGAGCAGGAGGGCTTGCCTTTTGGAGTGGGCGCGAGGTTGAACTCGACCGCGTTATCTCAGAGATTGCCGCTAGCTGTCGCCGACTCTCAGAGAGGCGCCATGGTGCGCTGATTGTTATTGAGCGTGAGACGGGTCTTCAGGATCATGCTGAAACGGGCGTGCGGCTTGATAGCCTGGTGGTAGATGAGCTTTTGCAGACCATTTTCTTCCCCAATACAGCTTTACATGATGGGGCAGTGATTATCCGGGGGGATCGGATCGTGGCGGCGGCCTGTGTGCTTCCTTTGGCAGAGACGATCGTTTCTGATACGCATTTGGGCACTCGCCACCGTGCAGCAGTGGGGATCACTGAACAAACCGATGCTATTGCCATCGTTGTCTCGGAGGAGACCGGCATCATTTCGATGGCTCGCAATGGGCGGATCGTTCGCCATCTGGATGAGCGACGTCTGACGACACTGCTTCAGGCTCTCTTGAGACCTCGAGGCCGTCGCTGGCGCTCAAGCTCCAGAAAACGGGAAGATCGGCCCAGGGCTACATGAGGAAATCCGGAGGAGCGCCCTGTGCGAAGAAGAAAACTGTGGGGTGATATCAGTACGGCCATCTTGGCGCTTGTTCTGGCAGTGATCGTTTGGGTCAATGCGACCTACCAAAGCGACAGGCCGCGAGAGGATTTCTTTCCTAAGCCGATTCCCATAGAAGTACTTAATGCTCCCAGTGGCCTGGTTGTGACGAATAATCCCCCCAACTCTGTCCGGGTCAAGCTCAAGGCTTTTGCCTCGAGTTGGCAGACTTTGACGGTGAATGATTTTCGCGCTGTAGCTGATTGGAGCGGACTCACCGAGGGAACTCATGCGGTGCCGGTCAAGGTGACCTGTTTCGATCGCACGGTGAGCATTATCAGCGTTCATCCCGATACGATTTATGTGCGGCTGGAGCGCCTTGAGCGCAAGCTCAAAGAGGTCGCTGTGGAGCTCAAAGACCGGGAAGAGGTGCCGTTGGGCTACCGGGTGAATGCTCCGGAGGTTGATCCAGACTTGGTAGCTGTGGAAGGGCCAGCCTCTGCGGTGGAAAAGGTGGCCAAGTTGAAGGTGAGCCTTTCCCTTGCTAATCAACGCGCTCCCTTTGAGCGAGTGTTGACCCCGGTGCCGGTAGATGAGTTTGGCTACCCTGTGACGGGAGTCACACTCTCGCCGCAGACGGTCACGGTGAAGGTGAACATCGAGAAGAAGCACAATTACCGTGAAGTGGTTGTTCGGGCGCGTACCAAGGGGCAGCCTGCTCGGGGATACTTTGTCAGCGGAGTGAGCGTTGTGCCCTCGACGGTGACAGTGATTGGCCCACCAAGCGTCATTGATAAAATGGGGGGGCTAGTAGATACCAAGGAGGAGATCGACATCACGGGGGCTACGCGGATGGTGGCCCAGAGGGTGCCACTAGATCTTCCCGAGGGCGTCTTTGTACTTGGAGCTCAGGAGGGTGAGCCCTTTGAGGTGTTAGTGACGGTGGACATTGCTCCTGTGATGGGTGGTACAACTGTGGAATTGCCCATCAAAGTGCGCCGATTGCGCAAGGGCCTGGTGGCTGATCTTT
>JAGGYI010000271.1 GCA_021162655.1 Anaerolineae bacterium | reverse complement strand
GTGGCGCTGGGCACTACGCTAGGAGAGGGCATAGCCGAGGCAGTAGAGGAAGGGCTGGGCAACGTGGTAACCGTAGCACTGGGAGCAGGGTAAGCCCCTCCACCCTCGGGCCGGGTGGGTTGCACCGTGGGAGGCTTGGTAAAAGTGGGGCGTGGTGTGCGCGTGGGCGCCTGCGCAGGGCCAGTGACCGTCGCCGTAGGCGGGGGCGGCAGCGTCTCTTGCCCCTGGGGAGTAAAGGTAGGGCGCGGAGCGCGGGTGGGGCGTGGCGTGCGCGTGGGCGTGGGATGCCAGGGCTTGGGCGTACGTGTGGGCGTGGGGCTAGCATTGGAGGGCTCCACGAGCACCTGGCTTCCCCCCACCACCTGCAGGGGCAGTTCCAACCCATCACGGCTCACCAGCTGCACATACTCGAGCTCCACAGGGCTCACTCCTGGCTCCTTGGCCCGAAAGTGCACCGTCAACATCAATCCCGCTCCACTCATTGGCTCCCGTGGGTTCAGTTGGGTGGCGGCATACCAAAGGGTACCCGAGACGTTATTCGCCTCGTTGCGCACTACAAAATCAGGGAAGGGCATCTCCCCCGGCTGGGCCTGCACGCCTTCTTGAGTGGAATCCACGTCCACCACCTCGAGCACCTGAGGGGAAAAGCGCAGGCGCAAGTCCACCCCATAGAGGTTCTCTGCCTGGTCGATGCGCACTTGGAGCTCGAATTCATTCCCAGCAACAATTTGCACATCCTCGGGAGCAAGATACACCTTGGCCCAGCCCGCCAAGACCTTCAAGGCAGGCCCGCTCCACAGGAGGAGAGAGAACCCAAACAAGAGGAGCCAATGCCCAAAGCCTCTAGCCTTCCACGGCTTTCTCTGCATCATCCGTCCTTCCCCTGGCCTGGTTTGCCCTCCAGTGTAGCACAAAGAGCGCCGCTTGACCATTGGCCGGGATTTTTGCCAAAACCCGCCCCCCGCACTATAATGAAAAAAGCTAAATCACCGCAAAGCGGCGCCAGAGGGCGCTTTTTTGCTATCTGCCCGCATGTGAAGAGAAACTTGATGAGGATGATGGCAAGATGGCAGCACAAAAAACATACTTTCTCACTCCGGAGGGCAAACGCAAGCTGGAGGAAGAACTCGAATACCTGCGCACCGTCAAACGCCAGGAGGTAGCCCGCAACCTACGGGCGGCCATCGAGGAAGGTGACCTTAGCGAGAATGCAGGTTATGAAGAGAGCAAACGCCAGCAAGCCCTCCTTGAGGGGCGCATCCGCGAGGTAGAGGCCCTTCTGGCAAATGCCCGCATCCTCGAAGAAAAGCAAGGCTCTGAGGTCGTCTCTTTGGGCTCCCGGGTGACCATCGTCGAGGAGGGTGGCTCACCAGAGACGTACCAGATCGTCGGGCCCGCTGAGGCCGATCCTTTCCAAGGGCGCATCTCGAACGAGTCCCCTCTCGGGCGGGGGCTTTTAGGGCACCGCCTAGGGGATGTCGTCGAGGTCGAGACCCCCGACGGCCCTATACGCTTCGAGATCATTGCCATCGCCTAGCCCCCTCGTGGGGCCCACACCCCGAGCGAGGAAAAGCCCATGCCAGAAACAAGAGAGCGCCGCGAACAACGCATCGCCAAGCTAGAGCGCTTGCGTGAGCTTGGCATCGAGCCTTATCCCGCCCGTGTACACCGCACTCACTCGACCGCCGAGGCATTGGAGGCCTTCCAGCAGGCCCCAGAGGGACAGCGGGTGACGGTGCGAGTAGCCGGCCGGCTGATGACTATCCGTGTGATGGGACGCTCTACCTTCGCCCACATCGCCGATGGTAGCGGGCGCATCCAAATCTATCTCCGGCGTGACCTCCTCGGAGAGGAATCCTACGAGCTCTTTCGCCGCCAAGTAGATGTAGGGGATTTCATCGAGGCCGAAGGGCCCCTTTTCCGCACACGCACCGGCGAGATCACCGTCGAAGTACACGACTGGCGGCTCATCGCCAAGGCCCTTCGCCCCCTGCCTGAAAAATGGCATGGGCTCAAAGACGTGGAGACGCGCTACCGCCAGCGCTACCTAGACCTCATTGCCAATGAGGAGGTGCGCCAAATCTTTATCCTCCGCAGCAAGATCATCCGAGCGATTCGCCGCTTCCTCGATGAACGAGGCTTTCTCGAAGTCGAGACTCCTATCCTTCAGCCTATCTATGGCGGGGCGGCGGCCAGGCCCTTTACCACCTACCACAACGCGTTGGACCGTACCCTCTATCTCCGCATCGCCGATGAGCTCTATCTCAAACGTCTCATCATCGGCGGCTTTGATAAAGTCTATGAGATTGGGCACAACTTCCGCAATGAGGGTATCTCGGTCAAGCACAACCCCGAGTTCACCGCCATCGAGATCTACCAGGCTTATGCGGACTATAACGACATGATGCGCCTGGTAGAAGAGCTCTTTTCTTCCGTCGCCCAGGAGGTATTGGGCACGACGACCATCACCTTTCAGGGCCATGAAATCAACCTGGCCCCACCTTGGCGCCGCCTGACGATGCGCGAGGCCATCCTCCAAGAGAGTGGAATCGACATCGAAGAACACCGCGACTATGAAAGCCTCTGGCAAGCAGCAGAGGAGCGGGGCATCAAACTAACCAAGCAGCCCAACTGGGGCAAACTGGTAGAAAAGCTCTTTGCCGAGACGGTGGAACCCACCCTCATCCAGCCCACCTTTATCACCGACTATCCCGTTGAGATATCACCATTGGCCAAACGCAAGCCTGAAGCGCCCCATCTGGTAGAGCGCTTTGAGTTCTTTATTGGGGGGCTCGAATGCGGGAATGCTTTCACTGAGCTGAACGACCCCCTCGATCAGCGAGAGCGCTTCCTCGCCCAACGCAAAGAGGCCGAGGGAGGCGACGAAGAGGCCCACCCCATGGACGAGGACTTTTTGCTCGCCATGGAACATGGGATGCCACCCACAGGTGGCCTAGGCTTTGGCATCGACCGCATGGTCATGCTCTTTACCGATCAAACCTCCATCCGCGAGGTGATCCTCTTCCCCCAGCTGCGGAGCAAAGCATAGCCACCCATCACAAAGGGGCACCGCCTGGTGCCCCTTTGTTGCTCTTAGTAGATAGGCCCTTTGCGCAACATGAGGAACTCGGCATGCCCCAAAGCCTCAGCCGCCGTCTTTTGGCCTGAAGCCACCTCGAGAAAGAAGCGATAGATCCTTTCTCCTACCTGCTCTATCGTCTCCCTCCCCGTGAGGATAGAACTGGCATCGAGATCGATATCGCCCTCCAAATGCGCAAAGGTATGCGCATTGCCCGTGATCTTGATCACTGGGGCGATAGCGTTGCCCATGGGATTACCCCGACCGGTGGTAAAGACAACGATCTGAGCACCCCCTGCCACCAAGCCCGTCACCGAAGCAGGGTCGTTCCCTGGCGTATCCATAAAGGAAAGCCCTGGCTTGCGCGGCGGAGTACCATAAGAAAGCACATCAACGATGGGAGAAGTGCCTCCCTTAAGAACGTCCCCAAGGGCCTTTTCCTCCACTGTGGTGATGCCCCCCGCAATATTGCCTGGGCTAGGCTGCTTGCCAAGGAAATCCTCCCCCGTAGCCTTGAGGAAGGCCTCGCATTCGGCGATGGTTTGCAAAAGCCGCTCGGCCACCTCTGGGGTAGCTGCCCTCTGACGCAGAACATGCTCAGCCCCCAAAAGCTCGCTCGTCTCTGCCAGGATCACCCGCGCCCCCTGGGCAACCAAGCAGTCGCTAAAGACACCCATGGCAGGATTAGCCGCCAGGCCAGAGGTGGCGTCCGAGCCTCCACATTCCAAACCAACGGTCAGCTCCGAGACGGGGCAAGGCTCTCTCTGAAAAGCCCCTGCTCGAGCAAGCATCTCACGGGCGAGAGCCACCCCTCGCTCCACCGTGCGCCGTACCCCACCCACTTTTTGGATGACTAAGAGCTCCACTGGCATTGGCCCTTGGGCAATGCGCTGCGCCAAGTCCTCTGCATCGAGCGTCTCACAGCCCAGGCTCACCACCAGGCTGCCCACCACGTTTGGATGGGTACCATATTGAGCGAGCAGCTGGGTAGCCAGGGCAATGTCGGCCTCCGTCTCACCACATCCTCCCTGATATTCGAGCAATGCTGCTCCCTCTACCCTTCCCGCGATCATCTTGGCAGCGTGAAGGGCACAGCCACAGGAGGGAATGACAGCCACCAGATTGCGTACCCCCACCTTGCCGTCGGGCCGCCGATAGCCTAAAAAAGTATCCACTTGCATGCTCACTCTGCCACCCCCCTCTCGCTGACCAGGTTGTGAGTGTGAACGTGTTCCCCAGGGGCGATGTCTTTGGTAGCCACCCCGATGCGCGCACCATACTTTATCACCGGCTGCCCTTTAGGGATCGCAACGATAGCCACCTTGTGCCCAAAGGGAATGGGCTGACGGGCCCGAAGGTGTAGCGCTCCCTCCTTCGAGACCAACTCGTCCCCCAGCGAAAGGTCACCCAGGGCAACAACTACATTGTCCTGAGGATGAACTTTCAACACGTTCACCAGTCTCTCTTCCATGCTCTTGAGAACCCCTTTTAATAATCGTGTGGAATACCCTTGATATGCAGAATAAGATGGTCCCTGTCGGGCAGATCCTCCACCCAGCCATAGTTTGCATCCGGCTTGGCATCCAATTCCTGAATATAAGGCTTGATGTCGAGCAAGGGCGTGCCATCAAAGACATCCAAACCCGAAGTATACACCACATTGTCCTCAATGCGCCTTATACGTACAACACTAAGCCCGATGGGATTGGGCCGCACAGGCGAACGGCTGGCAAAGACTCCGACACGTATTCCCCCTGCCCAAGAAGGAGCAACGATCAGTTCTAAAGGCTTTTGAACGCGATCAATATAATAAAGCACATAGATGTACCGAAAGCTCTCCAACTTGTGGAGCCCCTCTGCATAACGAGGTTCAAGAACTAGGCGAAAATCCCCCTCCTCCTCCACCGGCTGGTAGGGGGCCCATCCTACGTAGGGTGTACGGATAACTCCTATCGACCTAAAGATGACCAAGTAGCCCTCCTTGACGAACAAACTCACCCTAAACCATAAGCATATTCTCTCAGAAGCCCATTGACGAGCTTATTCATCTATCTATAATACCTTCGAACGACTGCTCAAAGCGCTACTCTAAGCTAAATACACCCTTTCGTCAAAAATCCTCTAACAAGGAGAGAAAACGGATCATGCCCTTTACAGCGCGCGATCTCCACGCTCATTTTCAACGCGTAGGCACCTGGGTGGACTGGGAACACACCTGTGATGGATTCAAATTCGGCGATCCCGAGACGCCTGTCAAAGGAATCGCGGTAGGATGGCAATCCTTGCTATCTGCCCTAGAAGAGGCCCACGCCCGGGGATGCAACCTTTTCATCACCCATGAACCCACCTTTTACAGCCACATGGATGACGATGCAGACTGGGCCAGCTCGGAGCCAGGGCAGAAAAAGCAAGCCTTCCTCGAGCGGACAGGAATGGTTATCTACCGTTGCCATGATGTGTGGGACCGCTTTCCCAAGCTGGGTGTTCGCGACGCCTGGAGTGAATTCCTTGAACTAGGCACTCCTATCGCGACAGAGGGGTACATCAACCTCCATGAGGTTCCCGCAACCACAGCCTGGGAACTCGCCCACTGGATCTCTCGGCGGGTTGCCAAGCTCGGCGAAGAGTCTGTTCAGTTCCTCGGCACAAAATGGCAGATCGTCCATAAACTAGCTGTGGGCACAGGAGCGGCAACGAATGTCCGCCAAATGGTTGCCCTCGGTGCCGACGTATTGCTAGCCTCCAATGATGGGACCATCCTTTGGCGAGATGGCGCCTGGCTGGCAGACCAGGAGATTCCCCTTATCCTCGTCGATCACATGACTTCAGAGATCCCTGGCCTCTACAAACTGGTTGACTATCTCAGGGAGCAGTTCCCCCAAGTACCTATCACTTTTGTGGGGCCCACATGCAGTTTCAAGACCTTTGTTGGGCAGCTCGAACCCGAAGCAATCCACATGCGCCGCGACAGCCTCGACGATCTTCCCCCCATCACCCTTCCCCCAGGCTACACACTACGCCCTATGCGTGCCGATGAGGTCTGGGCCTATCTTGAGGTAATGAACCAGTCGAACTTTGTCGGAGAGGCGGACGAAGCCTGGTTCGAACGTGTCTTTAGCAGCGACCCCGAATACGATCCTTCTTACATCCAACTCATCTGGAAAGGGGACAAGCCCGTGGCAGGGGCCGCTGCCTGGCATAAGGAGATCGACGGCGAGCGTTGGGGGTTAGTCCACTGGGTAGGAGTGATCCGCACTGAAAGGGGCAAGGGATTAGGCAAGGCAATCACCTTGGCCGTCCTGCACAAGCTGCGCGAACGTGGGTTTACCAAAGCCACCCTTACCACGGGGAATTGGCGGCTCCCCGCCGTTGCGGCCTATATGCGCATGGGCTTCAAGCCCTGGCCCACCGAATCCTCTCCCCAAGAGCGCTGGGATCGCGTCTTGGCCGACCTGGAACGCTTTCGCAAACGCTACCCAAGGAACAAGTAGGAGAAGAATATGAAACGGCCTTTGCGTGTAGGCATCTTTGGAGCTCGCCGAGGGCTTTACCTAGGAAAGCTTTTCGATCTCCATCCACAAGCTTCTGTAGTAGCCCTCTGCGAACAAGATCCTCAACGCCGTCAAGAAGCCAAAACAAGCTTGCCACAGCTGGAGGCTGCCTACTCAGAGTACGCCTCTCTCTTGGAACACGATATCGATGTCGTCGTCATCGCCAACGACGCCACAGCCCACGCGCCCTATGCGATCCAAGCTTTAGAAGCAGGCATCCACGTCTTTTCGGAAGTACTTGCTTGCAAAACTCTTGCTGAAGGGGTTGCCCTCGCGAGAGCTGTCGAACGGAGCCAAGCGCTCTATTCCTTTGCCGAAAACTGTTGCTACATGCGCCCCGCTCTCGAGATGGAGAGAATCTATCAAGCTGGCAAAGTGGGCGAATTCATCTATGGCGAAGCAGAATACGTCCATGACTGTACAGGCGTTTGGCACCGACTTACCTATGGGCTACCCAATCACTGGCGCAATTGGATCGGGGCTACAGTGTATTGTTCCCACGCCCTGGGACCCATATTGACGATCACCAAAACGCGCCCCACGCGCTGTGTAGGGTTCACCACCCCTAATCTCTTGGGGCGCCAAGTAGGGCGTCGTGGGGACGATATGGGGCTCATCGTTTGCCAGATGGACAATGGCGCCCTCTGCAAAGTGCTCCTCGCCACAGCATGCCGCCGAGAACCCCCCAGCCACTGGTACTCTATCTATGGCACACGTGGACATATGGAAAACACCCGCGGCCCCGGTGAAGAAGAGGTTCACATCTACCGAGAAGACGACCAAGGCAGCGAATATCATCGCAAGTACGTGCCCAGCTTTCCCACCAAACTACCCTGGGCCCGCTCAATGGGCGGCCATGGTGGAGCAGATGCACAGATGGTTGCTGACTTTGTCCAAGCAGTACTTCAAGGGGGGCCGCCTCCCATCGATGTCTACACCGCCCTAGATATGACCCTGCCAGGGATTCTTGCCTTCCGTTCAGCCTGCGAGGGAAACATCCCTTTAGAAGTGCCAGACCTGCGCCATGAAGAGGTGCGAGCACGATATGAATCTGACCACTGGACTTCTGACCCTCATGCAGACCCTTCCAACCGGCACAGTCCCTCTGCACATGGAGAGATCTCTATCCCTCCCGAGGTGTATGCCGAACAACGTCGCAAGTACCTGAACACCTTGGAAGAATAAGGAGGCTATTCTTTGCCCACTGGCCAGCCTACTCCTCGATAGATAAAGCCTTGTTCGGCCGCCGTGGGGAAGGCATTGCGCCCATCGACCAGCACGGGGGTACGCATCCAATCGCGCACTTGGGGCAAATCCATCGCCAGATATGGTTGATGACGCACCATAAGGACGAGACAATCGGCCCCCTTGATAGCCTGCTCCAGAGGAATGGAACGATACTCGGGAACATAGGGATCATGGACCAAAGGACGCACTCCCAGTTCCCAAAGCCGCT
>JAGGYI010000046.1 GCA_021162655.1 Anaerolineae bacterium | reverse complement strand
CAAGTAAGCTTATCCAATAGCCAATAAAAGCGGGTGCGTCTTCGCGGGCCGCCCCTTACCCAGAGTTCTCCTGCTATAAAGTAGGGCAACGCCATAAAGATGAGGGAACCATTCACCAGGAGACGGGCTTGCCAGCTCCCTCTCAGGGGAAGCATCCTGCAATAACTCCCCTGGAACACCACCACCCCCCAAGTGAGCAAAAGGAAAAGCAACGCCAGAGCTCCATGACGCACCAAAGGCCACACGCCTGGCCTGGCCAGGCCGGGCCAACGGCTCCAAGAAGTACGCCAGAGGATAGCTCCACTCAGCACCCCATAAAGCAAAAGGTAAGGCCCCAAGTAATCCGCCCCAACCGCCTTGGGGAACCGCCAAGGCAAAGCCCATAGTACAAACACTGCCACCCCTGCAGCCAGGAGCCCGGTCAACAGTACCTGCCATGCCTCAGGCAAAGTACCTTCCTCTTCCAAACGGCTCCGCCCCCAGGTAACCCGCGCCCACCGCGGGAAGACGAGCAACGCCCCTACGCCAAAGAACCACACTAACCAGATGTGCATGCCCAGGTTGGCAGGCATGGGCATATCGATCCCCAAAGAAGCCTCTACCCAAAGAAGCACTTCACGCAGCATCCTCTCGCTATGAAGCAAACTCAGATGCCCTACCCCGTAAAGATACAAAAGCCTCCTCCCCGTACCCGCTGCAAGGTCTCCATAAAGAGCCTCTGGAGCCTCGCCCCCAGCCTGGTAGAGAAGACGCATGGCCTGCTCACGAAGGGGCCGAGGCGCCCAGCGACCAACAACAAGGAGGAGATTAGCAGGCTTTTTAGAGCCTACTGCAGTATAAAGTGGGGAGAGGCCCACCGTAGCCCTGATGGAGGTATCGACAAGAGCCGTTCGCAGAGCCGCTACGCTCCCCAACGAATGACCTATCAAGATCAACGATTTAGGCGACACATCGGGGCGCGAGCGCACATAGGCGAGCACCTGCCGCAGTTCCTCTTCAAGTGCTCCCAAGTGAGCCGAGTGCGCCACACTTGATCGGAAAAGGGGTAGCTCCGCCCCGTTCTCCAAAGTGCCCGGGTAATCAAAAGAGGCCACTAGGCACCCTGCGCGTGCCAAAGCCTGGGCCAGGTCATTCAAGGCTCGCTGTGTACAAAGCTCCCCTGGGACTAACACTACTGCAGGGAAAGGCCCTACCTCTCTTGGATGTAAAATCTCTATAGGGATATCTCCCTTTATAGTTCGTTCGCAGAGAATCCCCTCGCTTGGGCGTACCAGGAACCATCCCCCTATCCCCAAAAGAAGCAGTTCCAGAAACAAGAGGAGATGTCCCCAAGGCAACTGACGAAATCGCACTTTCACCCACACTTTTCCACCGCCTGCATCAAAGCACGCAAATAGCCCACGGCAAACGCCATGCCTACGTGTCCATCTACATCGCCGGCGATACGTGGAGTATGGTCTGGGCGAATAGGCCCCTCAAAACCCACCTCCATATAAGCCTTGATGGCCTCGTACTGATCTACATCGCCCTCATCCTGAAAAACCTCGTCAAATTTGGGGAACTTGCCCCGAATGTTGCGAAAATGGACAAAGAATATCTTGCCCTGACGCCCAAAATGCCGAATGACCTCTGGGAGACGCGCCCCACCAACATCAGCGAACTCTGTCACCGTGCCCTGGCAAAACTCAAGCCCATTGTAGGGGCTGGGCACAGCATCGAGCACTCGCTGATAGGTCTCGACACTGATCATCGTCCGCCCAATGCCTCGCAAAACAGGTGCCGGCGGATCATCTGGATGCACTGCCAACTTGACATTGTACTCCTCAGCCACCGGCACGGCCGCTTTCAAAAAGTAAACATGGTTGGCATGGATCTCCTCCGCCGAAATCTCACCTTCTTCCGTAAGGGGAGCATCTTTGACCAACTCGTAGTCAAAACTTTTCAGGCCAGCACCCCCTCGGCCTCCCCCTGCCTGGCCCTGACGCCAATGCCCCCAGACGCCCACTGTGGGCATCCAATTATAGGCAAAGATAGGGATACCCACTCGACCAAGGTTGCGGATGATCTCGAGGACGTCTTCTAGCTGTCGATCGCGTTCAGGACCACCCACTCGCACCTGATGCCAAATATGCTCAGGGATATTCTCGATAGCTGCAATTTGCAAACCAAAAGACTCCACCCGGCTCTTGATCTGTAAAAGCGAGAGAAAATCCCAAGGAAGCTCTTCTGTAATGCCTGTCCCCCCTAAAATAACCTGTTTCACCCCCAGCTGAGCGACATAGGCCAGCTCCTCATCAGAAAGATTACGCACAGCCAGCGCGATTTCCATCCTTCACCTCCCCCACACTTGCTCCAATGGCACAAAGGATATATCATCTAAAAAAGGGCCGTCAAGGCGCTCAGGATAGCAAGCATTAGATGATTGAAGAAAGGAGTCAAGATGAAGATCGTTGTACTGGATGGATATACACTGAACCCGGGAGACCTCTCATGGGATGAACTCAAAGCCCTTGGTGAGTGCGAGATCTATGATCGTACCCCACCGGAACTCACCGTTGAACGCGCCAAGGACGCAGAGATCGTTTTGACAAATAAGGTAGTCATTGACCGCCAAGTGTTGGATCAACTTCCCAAGCTTAAATATATCGGGGTTCTTGCTACTGGCTACAACATCATCGACGTCGAGGCTGCCCGTGAGAGAGGCATTCCCGTGACGAACGTCCCCACCTATGGCACTCTTTCAGTGGCTCAAATGACCTTTGCTCACATCCTCAACCTCACCCAGCACGTCTGCGAGCATGCGCAAGCCGTGCGTGACGGGGCTTGGACTCGGGCCAAGGACTGGTGCTTCTGGAACTTTCCCCTCATTGAGCTGGCTGGCCTGACCATGGGTATCATCGGCTTTGGGCGCATTGGGCGAGCCGTAGCCAAGCTGGCCCAAGCTTTCGGGATGAAGGTCATTGCTTATGATGCATACGTCAAAGAATCACCCATCCCAGATGTAGAGATGGTAGACCTAGACACTCTCTTCAAAGAGAGCGACATCGTCAGCTGCCATTGCCCCCTGACTCCCGAGACCCAGGGATTGGTGAACAGAGAACGGCTTCGCCAGATGAAAAAGACCGCTTTCCTCATCAACACAAGCCGCGGTCCCGTGGTCGACAACAAAGCCCTTGCCGAAGCCTTGAATGCAGGAGAGATCGCCGGAGCAGGTCTAGACGTACTAGAAGTTGAACCGCCGACGCCCGACAATCCCCTGCTGACAGCCAAAAACTGCTATATTACCCCGCACATCTCTTGGGCCACCAAATCAGCCCGGGCTCGCCTGATGAAGACAGCCGTGGAGAACGTCAAGGCCTTCCTAGAAGGCAAACCTCAAAACGTCGTGAACTAGCCCTCTCCGGGAACAGTTGGGCAGCGGAGAAACGGGTTCTCCGCTGCCCTTTGACAAGGGAGCCAACGAATGAAGCTCAAGGAAATAGCCTATAGCCCTGCAGAGAGCCAAACCTACCTGGGGAGCCCCAGCATCGCTCAACTACCCAATGGAGAGCTCTTGGTTAGCCATGACTATTTCGGCCCTGGAGCTCCCCATAGCCCTGAGGGCATGGAGCATCTCACCAGCATCTATCATTCCTCCAATGAAGGTGAGACCTGGGAACACCTTACAGACATCGCTGGAGCCTTCTGGAGCTCCCTCTTTGTCCACCATGGAGCCGTTTATCTGCTGGGCACCTCACAAGAGTACGGCTCCATTGTCATTCGCCGCAGCGACGATGGAGGACGCACCTGGACAACGCCCTACGACCGGCACACTGGGCTCCTCTTCCCTGGAGGACCAGGACGCACCCCACCCAACTATCATTGTGCTCCCGTACCCGTACTACAGGCTGACGGACGGCTCTATCGAGCTTTTGAGGACTGCGATCCATGCGAATGGGGAACGGGCTTCCGGGCATTGGTCATCTCAGCCCCAGAAGATGCAAACCTCCTAGAGGCCAGCAGCTGGGAAATGAGCAACAAGCTTCCCTATAATCCCCACTGGACGCCTTCCCACTGGCCTCCTTTGGAACGCCCCGGCTGGCTGGAAGGAAACGTTGTCCAAGATCCCAACGGACAACTCTGGAATATCCTTCGTTTCAACTCGGTTCCTCTAGTGGATAAAGCCGCCATGCTATGCATCCACGACAAAGGGCGACTCCTTTCCTTCGACCCCCAGACAGGGTTTATCGAGTTCCCTGGAGGCATGTCCAAGTTCACCATTCGGCGTGACCCTCTAACTGGT
>JAGGYI010000312.1 GCA_021162655.1 Anaerolineae bacterium | reverse complement strand
TGTTCTGACCACTACATAGGGCACCCTGGCACACAGTGGCGATATGCACTTTTGGCCTTCCTTTATCCTACCGCTAGAAGGAAACCTCTACTTGCTATCACACAACGCTCTCATCCCCCCAAGTGATAACTGCACACATTATAACAGGTTGAAGGAAATCTTGTCAAGCAAGAATGGCCTCTCTGGAAGTTTCTTGGCGCTTCCCCGAAGCGTCATTTATCTCTTGGCTATTTCTTGACGCATGGCTAGGAAGTCATCCCGTTTTGGCGCTTTTCTCCTAGATGTTCTTAAAGGCCACGCCCAAGACGAGCAGGGCAAAGGCGGCGGTGAGGAGGGTGAACTCGAACTTGTCGAGCAGGGGGATGGTCAAGACATAGTGGCTGACGATGGCCACCAGCCCCAGGATGAGGGCCAGCGACCAGGTGCCCTTGCGCGGTGGAGAGAGTTTCATCGTCCGTCCTCCTTTTAGATAAAGCCCATGGAGCCATCGGGCTTGTAGCGAAAGCTTCGGTGCCAGGGCTTGTAGGGGTGCTTTTCAAAATAGGCGTGGTTCAGCTCGATGCCCAGCCCGGGCTTGTTGGGCAGCTCCAGGTAGCCGTCGACCATGCGGTAGGGCTCTTGCACCAGCTCGCTGCGCGGGGGAGCCACGTCGAGGGTGTATTCGAGGATGAGAAAGTTGGGCACGGTGGCCACAAATTGGGCGTTCACCGCGGTGGCCAGCGGCCCCATGGGGTTGTGCGGGGCGATGGTGACGTATTCAGCCTCGGCCAGGGCGGCGATCTTTTTGATCTCGGTGAGGCCGCCGCAGCAGCAGACGTCCGGCTGGATGATATCCACCGCCTGCAGGCGCAAGAGGTCGCGGAACTCCCATTTGGTGTAGAGCATCTCGCCGGTGGCGATGGGCACCCGGGCCTTGGCCCGCACGCCGGCCATGGCTTCCATGTTCTCAGGGCGCAGGGGCTCCTCCACAAAGAGGGGCCGGAAGGGCGCCACCACCTGGCAGAGGTCCACGGCCTTGGCGGGTTCGAGGAGCTGGGCATGGGGGTCCAGGGCGATGTCAATCTCCTCGCCCAGGGCCTCGCGCAGGAGGGCGAGCTTTCGCTCCACCGCGGCCAGGGCCTTGAGCCAGGGGAGCTGGTGGACGTCTGGCGGCAGGGGGTTCGTCTTGATGGCGGTAAAGCCATACTCCTCCACAAGGCGCTGGGCGTTCTCGGCCGTCTCGGCGGGGGTGCGCCCGCCGGGGTTCTGGTAGACGCGGATGCGCTCCCGGCACCTGCCCCCCAGGAGCTGGTAGACGGGCACGCCAAAGGCCTTGCCCTTTAGGTCCCAGAGGGCCTGGTCGATGCCGCTGATGGCCGAGTTCACCACCGAGCCTCCGGGGAAGCGCGAGCCGAGGTAGAGCTTTTGCCAGATGCCCTCGATATCCAGGGGGTCCATCCCGCGCAGCCACTCGGCGAAATAATTGATCGTCTCGGCGGTGGCCTGGTCTGGCCCTACGCTGTAGGCCTCGCCGATGCCGGTGAGGCCCTCGTCGGTGTACACCTCGACAAAGCAGAGGTTGCGCGTGCCTACATCCACCAAATAGGTCTCGATGCCTGTGATCTTCATTGTGCCTCCTCCTGCTCTCCTTCGAGGAGGGCAAAAGCTTTCTTTTGTAGGGTGGCAATGTCCACCGGTTTGTGCACAAAGTCGTCGGCGCCTGCCTCCAGGGCGCGCTGGATGTTCTCGTGGCTGCCATAGGCGGTGAGGATGAGGATCTTGACGTGGGCGGTGCGCGGGTCCTGCCGCACAAGGCGGCAGACGGCAAAGCCATCCAGCCGGGGCATCATCAGGTCGAGGATGAGGAGATCGGGCTGGAAGGTGGCTACCTGCAGGCCCGCCTCAAAGCCGTCGCTGGCGGTGGCCACCTCCACCTCTTGGGCGAACTGCTCAAAGGCGCGGCTGACCACTTCGAGCACAGGGGGATCATCGTCGATGACGAGGATGCGCTTGCGGGTGCGGCCAAAGAATTTGGGGTCGATGGGGATGCCGTGCTTGCGGAGGAACTCTTTGAACGCCCCCCGCTCGATGCGATAGTGCCCTCCCGGCAGGCGGTAGGCGGGGAGCTTGCCGCTTTTGATCCACTTCCAGACGGCGACGTGGCTGACGTGGCAATACTTGGCCACCTCGCCCGTGGTCAGCGGCCGGCTGGGGGCATCCTGGGGGGCGGCCTTTTTAGCCATCGTGCTTGCCTCCCTCTTCCAAGGAGGGGCGCCCTCCGCTGCGTGCACTGAGCCCCAGCCCTGCCCCGCCGACGACGGCGTTCATCGCCCGCAGCCAGACGTCTCCCTCCTCACCATAGCTTTCTCCACGGAAGCGATAGTCGCGCTTGCGGATGAATTCATCCAGATCGGCCAACATGGCCTGGTAGCGGGCGAGCTGGGGTTCCAGGAGCCGCCGGCGCGTGGCCTCATCGGGGACCCGCTCGAGGGCAAGCAGCAGATGGGGCAGGCAGAGACCCTCGCCCTGGGCATAGGCAGTGTAGAGCTTTTCGTCCTCCAGGTGGGCCAGGAGCAGCTCAACATAGTTCTCCTCTGCCTGGCGGCCGATGGCACAGGCCGGGCAGCTGACGGGGGAGGCTGCCTCCCTGCGGGTTGGCCGGCGCCCCAAGAGCCGCCCCAGGAACGAGCCGCCTGCTTGCGGTGGCCCCTTGGCCACCTCCTGGGCGATGCTGCGGATGATATCGCGGTAGATGAGGGCGATCCCCAGGGCGCGCCCGGGCTTGTTGCGGAGCATCTTCACATGTTGGGCGCAAAAGCCGCGGGCACCCTTGAGCTTGGCGCGTACATCGGGGTCGAGTACGGCCTCATAGAGGATGCTATCCAGGTAGCGGTCGGTGGCCTTGTAGACCAGCCGGCAGATGGGGCATCCTGCCTGGCTCTGGGCCTCGACGAGTTCAAAGTAGGGGGTATGCTTGCCAAGCTTTTTCGCCAAGGAGGACCTCCTTTCCGCACGCTGGGCGTAGTATATCACCCCCCAGGAACCCGGTCAACGGGTGGCACGTCTTTTCCTTTGGCAATCCCTTGATCTGTGGTATAATGCCTCAGGTAAATAGTGGGCAGTCATTTTTTCTCTGGGAAGGGAACACCTGGTGATCAAACCACTGAGTGCGCTTCTAGGGCTCTTTTCTCACGATATCGGGATCGATCTGGGTACGGCCACAACCCTCGTCACCGTGCGGGGGAAGGGCATCGTCATCCACGAGCCCTCTGTGGTGGCCATCGACAAGCGCACGAAAAAGACCTTAGCCATCGGGGCGGAGGCCAAGGAGATGGTTGGCCGCACCCCGGCGAACATTGTGGCCATTCGCCCCCTGCGCGATGGAGTGATCTCGGATTTCGACATCACCGAGAAGATGCTCCACTATTTCATCCACAAGGCCCACGATCAGCGCCGCTTTCTGAACCCCAGCCCTCGGGTGGTGGTGGGTATCCCCAGCGGGGTGACGGAGGTGGAAAAGCGCGCCGTCCACGATGCGGCCCTCAGCGCCGGCGCCCGCGAGGCCTATTTAGTGGAGGAGCCCATAGCCGCAGCCATCGGGGCGGGGCTGCCCGTCAATGAGTCGGTGGGAACTATGGTCGTCGATATTGGCGGCGGCACCACCGAGGTGGCCGTCTTTTCCCTGGGGGGCATCGTCGTCAGCCGTTCCATCCGTGTGGCCGGCGACGAGATGGATGAGGAGATCATCCAATATGCCCGCCAGCGCTACAACCTGCTCATCGGCGAGCGCATGGCCGAGCGCACCAAGATCGCCATCGGCTCAGCCTATCCCCTTCCTGAGGAGCAGACGATTACCATCCGCGGGCGCAACCTGGTTACCGGGTTGCCCGAGGCGATAGAGGTGAGCAGTGTCGAGATTCGCGAGGCCCTCTCGGGGCCCGTCAGCATCATCGTTGAGGCGGTCAAGGCAACCCTCGACGAGACTCCCCCTGAGCTGATCGCCGACCTGATGGAGCAGGGCATCGTCCTCGCAGGGGGCGGCTCTCTGCTTCAGGGCCTGCCAGAGCGCCTCTCTGAGGAGACGCGCATGCGCGTCTATCGCGCCGATGACCCAGTGACCTGCGTGGTCCGAGGGACGGGAGCGATCATCGAAGACCTGGACCGCTATTACAAGGTGCTGGCCACCACCCATCGGGGGGCCCTCTCCCCCTCGCGCCACCTATAGGATTTTAGCCCTCGTGAGGATACTCGCCGGGTGAACGAAACACGCCAGTGGGCTGTTGCGGTTGTCCTCGTCCTTGCCCTCATCCTCAGTTGGCTGCTGCTAGACCAGCTGCAGGGCCCCAACCCCATTCGTGATGTGGCCTCCTATGTCATCTCGCCCGTGCAGTTTGTCATGCAGCGGCTCACTCGCCCCCTTGCCCAGGTGGTGAGCACTGTGCGCGAGCTGGCCAACCTGCGCGCCGAAAATGAGGCCCTGCGCAGAGAGAACGCCGCCCTGCGCAACAAGCTCATCCTCCTCCACGAGGCCCAGATCGAGAACGAGATGCTCCGGCGGCAGCTTCACTTCAAGAGCGCCCTGCCCAACATGGAGCTCCTGGCTGCCGAGGTCATCGGCCATGATCCGAGCAACCTCCTCCAGTACCTCATCATCGACCGCGGCTCGCGCGATGGCTTGCGCCGGGGCATGCCCGTGCTGGCCGATGAGGGCTTGGTGGGGCGCATCAGCGAGGTCAGCGCCAGCTCGGCCAAGGTGATGCTCATTACGAACCCCTCCAGCTCGGTGACGGCCCTCATCCAGCGTTCGCGGGCTACGGGCATCGTCCAGGGCCAGGTGGGGGCCAAGGAGCTCATCATGCGTTACATCCCCCAAGGGGATGTGGTGGAGCCGGGGGATATCGTCCTCACCTCGGGGCTGGGGGGAAACTTTCCCAAGCGGCTGGTCATCGGCCAAGTGGTCAGCGTGGAGCGCAAAGACGTGGCCATGTTCCAAGAGGCCCAGGTGGCCCCGGCGGTCAACTTGCGCGATCTGGAGGTCGTCATGGTCTTGCTCAACTTTGTGCCTGTGCAAGAGCCTCAGAGCCCTGCACGGGGGGCGCTGCCAGCGGAGGGAGGGCGGTGAGCACCTCTGTGGGCCTGGGGTTGGCCTTTTTGCTGGCCATCGCCCAATCGGCGGTGATCTCGCAGGTTACCTTTTTCGGCCTGAGCCCCAACCTTGTGCTCCTCTTTGTCCTCGCTTGGGCGCTGCTCTGGGGCCTGCGCGAGGGCCTGGTGGTGGGCCTGATGGCTGGCTTTGTCCTCGATGTGCTCTCTGGGGCGCCCTTTGGCCTGGCGACGGCGGCCCTCGTCTTTGCTAGCTGGCTGGCCGGCTTGGGAGGGCTGAACGTCTTTCGGGCGGCCTGGGTTTTGCCCTATTTGGTGGCTGGGCTGGCCACTTTGGTATATAATGTTTTGTTCCTCCTCTTCCTTCAACTTGGGGGGCAGGAGGTTCGCTGGGGCGCTGCGTTGGGGCGGGTCGTCCTGCCCGAGGCGCTCCTGAACATGTTCTTTATGTCCTTGGTCTATAGTTTCGTCCGTTGGCTACAGCGCCGCCTACAGCCGCGGCCGGTGGAGTGGTAGAGCGATGTCGGCAGATCGGCAAGGACGCCTGCGCTATATTCTCTTTCGCCTGGCGGTGATCGCCGCCTTTGCGGTGATCGCCTTCCGCCTTTGGGATCTGCAGGTGCTCTCGGCGGCAAAGTATCGCCTCTCGGCGGATCGCAACCGCTTCCGCCTGGTGCCCGTCGATGCCCCGCGGGGGATCATCTACGACCGCTACAAGCGCGTCCTCGTGCGCAATGTGCCCAGCTTTTCGGTGAGCATCGTGCCGGCGGGCCTGCCCGAGGACCCTGCCGCGCGCCGCGCTGTGCTCGCCCGCGTGGGGGGGCTCCTTGGAATGCCGGTGACCGAGGCGGAGCTTCGGGCGCGGGGCACCCTCAGCTCAACGGTGGGCCTGGAGGAGCTCTCCATCGAGCGCATCCTCCGCGAGCGGGCCACTAGCCCCTATGTGCCGGTGCGCATCGCCAGCAATGTGGATCGGCAGGTGGCCTTTATCCTCGAGGAGGAGCATCTGGACCTCCCTGGGGTGGTGGTGGGCGTGGAGCCCCTGCGCTATTATGAGGATGGCCCTCTGACGGCGCACATCCTCGGCTATGTGGGGCCCATCCCCAGTGGCCGGCTGGCCGAGTACATGCAAGAGGGCTACCAGCCCGACGATCTTGTGGGGCTGACGGGTATCGAGCTCACCCAGGAGCGCTATTTGCGGGGCGTCAAAGGACAGAAGCATATCGAGGTGGATGCCTTTGAGCGGGAGGTGCGGGTCATCGCCTCCAAGCCACCCATCCAGGGCGATAGCGTCATCCTGACGATCGATGTGGACCTGCAGCGGGTGGTGAAGGAGGCCCTGCGCGAGGGGATGCGGCGGGCAGGCTCCCCTGTGGGGGTGGCCATCGCCATGGATCCGCGCACGGGCGAGATCTTGGCCCTCGTTTCATTGCCCAGCTATGATAACAACCTCTTTTCTGGGGGCATCTCGGAGGAGGACTATCGTCGGCTGAGCACGGATCGGCGCCATCCCCTGGTGAACCACGCCATCAGTGGGCAGTATCCCCCAGGCTCGACCTTCAAGATCGTCCCGGCCTGTGCGGCCCTGCAAGAGCATGTCATCGATCGCTCGACCAAACTCGTCTGCAAGGGGACGCTCCTTCTGCCCAACAAGCATTTCCCCGACGATCCGGAAAAGGCGCAAAAGTTCTACTGTTGGTACAAGCACGGCCACGGGCCGCTGGATGTCATCGGGGCCATTCGCCAATCGTGCGACATCTTTTTCTACCAGGTGGCCGGGGGCTATGGCGATTTCAAGGGCCTGGGCATCGAGCGCCTGGCCAAGTATGCGGCCATGTTTGGCTT
>JAGGYI010000132.1 GCA_021162655.1 Anaerolineae bacterium | reverse complement strand
ATCTAAAGCTAACATTTTCAAGTTGGGTTACTGTGTTTATCAATATCAATACCTTTACGAAAATTGCGCCGCTTATGATACTTGTACTGGAGGACCATACCTACAGGCAGGAAGGTGTGGGACTGGAACTTCCTGCGATTCTAATACTCACTGCACAGTAGGAGGAACTTACAAGACCTGTTGTGAATACAAAAATGGCAGATTTACCGGCAAACTAAGCGGCAATTGCGTAGGAGGTTGTCCACAGCCTAAAGGCTGGGGCACGCGTAGACCAGGCTTTAGCCTGGAGGTACAGCCCAAAGGCTGTGGCACGGGGGCAGCCCTGAATGGCCACAATTTGGGGAACATCCTCCTCACTGCCCTGACCCAGATCAGCGGAGGGAGCTTGCCCAGGGCCATTGAGGTGGCCTCGCGGGTGCTTTCTATCCGGGGGCGCATCCTTCCTGTGAGCCTAGATAGCACCATTCTCTGCGCCGAGCTGGATGATGGCACGGTCATCGAGGGGGAGTCCGCTATCCCCAAACGCTTGAACAGGCAGCCCATCAGAAGGATCTACCTCAGGCGCCGTGAGGGCGATGAGCATCTCCCCTGTAGGGCCTACCAAGAGGCGGTGCGGGCTATCCTTGAGGCAGAGGCAATCATCATTGGCCCCGGTAGCCTTTATACGAGCGTTATGCCGAACCTTGCTCTCCCCGAGATCGTCGAGGCCCTTCGGCGCTCCCGGGCGCTCAAGATTTACGTCTGTAACGTGATGGCGGAGCCAGGCGAGACGGATGGCTACTCTGTTTCTGACCACGTCCAGGCTCTGCTCGATCATGCTCCCATCCAGCTGGATTATGTGGTTGTGAACGATGGTATTGCTTCCGATGAGCTCATCCGCCAATACGTTCGCGAGGAACTGCTTGAACAGTTCCATCGGATCAAAGCCCAGGCCGAGGAGGCCGTCAGCGCTCTCGATGGCCCCGAGTGTAGCCTGGCTGAGCTGACCCGCATTGCGGATCAGATCGCCGAGCTTTCTGGGGAGATGAGCAAGATCATCGATCCAGCCAGGGTGCAGGTGCTTTACAAAGAAGAGGTTGATGCCCCTAGGTTGAGGGGGATAAAGGTCATTCGTGAGGACCTGATCACCGAGGTTGAGATCAGCGAGGAGCGAGGTGGCAAGGTGGTGCGCAAGCGGGTCATCCGTCATGATCCCCTCAAACTGGCCCAGGTGCTGGCTCATACGTTGGCTGAGGGCTGAGCTGTAAGATAGAAACCTGTTTAGCAGTAGGCTTTTGACAAGAGCAAATCCTCGCTTGACGGCTGCTCCATAGTGTGCTATACTGGGAGCCGTAGGACGAAGAAGTACTGGTTCGGTAGCACGGCGACCGCCAGATCTTCGAAGGCGGTTGCCTTTTGTTTTCCCGCCGGAACATCTTTGCCTATGTAACATTCTATCCTGTAAGGAGAAAGAGCAGTAATGTCGGATCGGAAGCAAGGTACAGTCAAGTGGTTTAATGCCACCAAAGGGTATGGTTTCATCGAATGTGACAGTGGCGAGGATGTCTTTGTACACCACTCGGCGATCCAGAGCGACGGCTATCGCACCCTCAGCGAAGGGCAGCGTGTCGAGTTCTCGATCGAGGAGAGCCCCAAGGGCCCCCGCGCCAGCAACGTTGTTATTCTGTAGGTTGCGAAAGGACTAGCATGAACAAGAAACTGTATGTCGGTAACCTCAGCTACGCTACTACTGAGAACGAGTTGACTGACCTGTTTTCTCAGGTAGGTACAGTTATCTCGGCAGTGGTGATCACTGATCACATGACGGGCCGTTCCAAAGGCTTTGGTTTCGTCGAGATGGAAACTGAAGAGGCTGCCCAGGAGGCTATTCAGCGTTTCAACGACACCCAGCTGGATGAGCGTACCATCAAGGTGGCTGAGGCGAGGCCGCCTCGCGACCGCTCTTTTGGCGGTGGCCGGCGAGGTTCGGGGGGCTTTTCACGAGATGATCGGCGGCATCGCTTCTAGGCGCCGTACCCTCTGAAGATGAAAAAGGCTAGCGAGTGTGCTAGCCTTTTTTTGTTCCATTAGCCTTACTGCATCCAGCTGAAGGTGCGCAGTTCACTCGGCGGAGCAAGCTCAACAGTATCTTTCCCCTCGGGGCCATGCTGTTCCACCACAGTGACTTGCCAGGCCACTTTGCAAGCTCCCTTGTCTACAGGGTGCCATTCAACTGGCAAACGGTAAGAAGTCGCTTTAGTGCGTATCTCCCGGGGGGTGCTCGCCTGAGCAGGAAGCCAAAGACGCAATAAGTACCACTCTTCAGATCGCAGGATACCTACCGCGGTCCAGTTCAACAGGACACTTTCCGATCTGATGAGTGCCTCATCCGCTGGGGCTAGAAGACGAGGCTGAGGGTAACGAAAGCGTTGTCCCTCAGTAGGGCTGGGGCTAGGCGAGGCTGTAGCCGTAGTCGTGGCGCTGGGAGAGGGTGTAACTGTAGCTGTCGGCACGAGTCCTGGGATGCGCAATTTCTGCCCCACTCGCAAAATGGCATCCACACTAATGCCATTCTCCTTGGCGATCTCGGCCATCGAGACGTGATAGCGCACTGCGATCTCGCTAAGGGTGTCTCCTTCCTCCACAGTATAGATTAGATAACCCTGCAGGGGGGTAGGGGTAGGCGTAGCAGTGAGAAGAGGCCCCCCTAACTGGCGTGGTAAAAGCAAAACCTGGCCCTCTTGGATTACCGTATCGGCAGCCAATCCATTAATGCGGAGAAGCTCCTTTAAGCTGAGGCCAAAGCGCTGTGCGATGTTCCCCAAAGTGTCTCCCCTGACTACAGTGTAGCGAGCAAAGACCGAAGTGGGTGTGAAGGTTGGGCTGGGTGGCAACCTACTGGGCGTGGCGGTTGGTATCACTTTGGGCGAAGCGGTGGGTGGGATCGTGAAGGTAGGCTGGAGCAAGCCCGTCGAAGAAGGAGAGGGCCGAGATGTCGGGGAAACGACGATTGCTTCCTGGGGAGTAAATCCTGGGCGCAGAAGGAGAAAGCCTCCTAAGAGAAGAGAGAGTAGGAAAAAGATCCTCCCCACCCTTTTGACAAATGAGGGTCGCCCCCCCTCTCGCGTCGGAGTTCCACAGTAAGGGCACTCGCTGGCCATAGGGGGGATGCGTGCGCCGCAGACAGGGCATTGCTGCGACTGTCTGGGGCCTGTAAGCTCTTGGCCACAGATAGGGCAGAGCACAGCATCTCGATTGACCGGGGCGCCACATCGGGGACAGCGCCGCTCAGAGGGAGGGCCAAACATATCCTTCTATATCTAGCCTTCCTTGGGTGCGGTACCCGCCAGCCCTAGTTCTTCAGCAATGGATTGCATCGCCTCGATCACTATAGCTATATGCTCATTCAGATCCACACCGAGCTCGGCGGCACCACGCTCAATATCCTCGCGGCTCACGCCACGAGCAAAAGATTTGTCCTTCCATTTTTTGCGTACCGATTTCACCTTAAGGCTGTGGATGCTTTTATCAGGCCGAACGAGAGTGCAAGCAACGATGAGACCAGTAAGCTCATCCACAGCAAAGAGGGCCTTGGCCATAAGGGTCTCGCGAGGTACATTCAGATACTCGGCATGGCCTTTGACTGCTTCGATGATCTCTGAGGGCCAGCCCAGTTCCTCAAGTATTTTGGCCCCCACCAGAGGATGCTCTTCAGCAGTGGGGTGCTCTTCATAATCAAAATCATGGATGAGCCCCGTGATGCCCCAAAGCTCCTCATCCTCGCCGAACCTGCGAGCGTAGGCTCGCATCGCTGCCTCTACTGCCAGGGCATGCTTGATGAGATTCGGATTCTTTGTGTGCTCAGTAAGTAGCTTCCAAGCGTCTTCTCGTGTAGGTCTCAAAGGGATCACCTCCTAGAAGGTTATTTCGCTTGCTTCATTCACGGGAGCTAAGGTTCCCAGCAGCCGCCAATGCCTGGTGTTGGATTTCAAGTAAACGGGCGATGCCCTGTTCAGCCAAGGAGAGAAGTTCTTCCAATTGATCTCGGCTGAACGTGTGACCTTCGGCGGTTCCTTGAATCTCAACGAACTCGCCTGCCGCGTTCATCACCACGTTCATATCCACTGCGGCTTGGGCATCCTCCTCATAACAAAGATCCAAGAGGGGCTCCCCAGCAACAAGGCCCACGCTAACTGCAGCTACCGCAGCCCTCAACACCTCCTGTGGGATGATACCTTCAGCGATGAGCCGCTGCAAAGCCAAGTGCAGCGCTACATAGCCTCCAGTGATGGCGGCCGTACGGGTACCTCCATCGGCTTGGATGACGTCACAATCAACGATGATCCGTCTCGGACCCAGAAGGTCCAAGTCCACCGAAGCACGTAGCGCCCGACCGATCAGCCGGCGGATTTCTTGAGAACGGCCTGAGCCACTACCTCTCTCACGAGGAGTGCGCGTCTGAGTAGAACGGGGCAAGAGAGCATATTCTGCCGTCACCCACCCAGAGCCTTGTCCCTCTAGCCAGGATGGGACACTCTCCTCCACAGTGGCTGCACAGAGCACTTTGGTACGGCCACAGATAATCAAAGCCGAGCCATCGGCAAACTCAAGGTAATGGGGCACAATAGAAACAGGACGCAGCTCACTTGGTGCCCGCCCATCTGTGCGCCTCATCATTTCCTCCCTCGGAGCTTGGCTAGGTAGCCATAGCCCTGGGCAAAGCCTTCCAAGTTTATCTCGCGATAGCGCTCAGGCACCCGCTGAGCGATAACTTGGCGCCAGAGCTCTGGAGGAACCTCGAGTAGGGCGGCCAAAGCTCCCAGCATAACGATATTGTTTACTCGAGCATTTCCCAAAGTCTGAGCGATCTCAATCGCCGGGATGTAGTAAGGATCCAGGCCAGCCTCCCGATAGATCCCCTCTTCCTCCTCGGCGGAGGGATAATGGCTGCCCCCTGCACTCACAGAGACGGGTATAATACGATAGTCATTCACCAGCATCACCCCTCCGGGACGGAGCATCTCGGCGTGGCGTAGCCCCTCAAGGCGCTCAAAAGCGAGGAGATAATCCACCTCTCCAGGAGAGATAAGCGGGGAGTAAACTCGCTCTCCCCAACGCACATGGCTGGTGACGCTGCCCCCACGCTGAGCCATGCCATGCACCTCAGATTTTTTAACATCATAACCCGCTTCCATGCCTACCAACGCTATCACGTCGGCTGCAAGGAGAATCCCCTGGCCCCCTACTCCGACGAGGAAAAAGTTGTCCGTCCATCCCTGCGTCTTCATCGAGATGCCTCCTCTCGAGGGTGAATCGCTTCCACTGGACATACCTGGACACAGATGCTGCAGCCCGTACAGAGAAGAGGATCGATACTCATCTGAGGACGCCCTGTGTCAGCCCAAGTGGTCTCCCCCTCAAAGATAGCTGGACAGCCCAACTGCAAGCAAAGGCGACAGCCCGTACATTTAGCAGGGTCCACTTGATAGGGAGAAGAGCCCTCGCGCGTTGGCGATAGAAGGACGCATTCGCGCCGCGAGATGATCACCGAAGGGCTCTCCCGTTCTAGGCTGAGACGGAGAGCCGCCTCTACTTCGGCAAGGT
>JAGGYI010000058.1 GCA_021162655.1 Anaerolineae bacterium | reverse complement strand
GTTTCATACCAGATATAACTGCCTGGCTGGGGGCAAGGATGACAGAGATCCCTGTCAAACACCGCCCACGGAAATTTGGCAAGTCTAAATATGGGATCGGACGTACCTTGCGTGTTATCCTCGATCTTATAACAATTCGTTTCCTCCAGGGATACTCATCTCGTCCCATTCATATTTTCGGTAGATGGGGATTATTCCTTGGCATTCTAGGATTTTTGCTCGCTCTTTGGTTGAGCATTCAGAAGATATTCTTGGGCCAGTCTATCGGGAGCCGCCCGGCCCTGATGCTCTCTGTGCTCTTGATGTTGATGGGAGTACAGCTCGTTTCCATTGGTCTCTTGGGCGAGATGATGGTACGTATTTACTATGAGGGACAAAATAAACCCATTTACGCCATTCGTGAGATTGTAGACTATAGTTCCCAGAAAACTCAACTTGACGATGAAAAGAGCTAAAGGGCATGAGGATGCGCTCTGGACGTTTCCCTTTTGGCATTTTAGGAACAGTTCCTCTTGTTCTCTTTTGCTATTGGGCTCTTTGGGCAGAAGTAGGAAGCGTTTTCGGAAGAACGATAGCGGCCTTTCTGGTTTTGGCCGTTTTCCCTGGAGCTCTGATAACTTGGGTGTTCTTTAGGCGGGAAGCCTCCCTCGATGCCCTAGAAAAGCTCGCCCTTGGCATTGGTATAAGTTATACTTTCCTCTTGCTTGGGGCATTGTTCCTCCATTACTTGCCTGGCCCTCTTACTCAACGAATGATTCTTCTGACGAGTGGAGTGAGCTTTGTCCTCCTTCTCGCGTTGGCTTTTGGGGTTGGCTCAGATCTCAAGGGCCAAAGTTCCTCCCTTGAAAAAAAGCAGTGGGTAGCCCTAGCTTTCTTTTTCCTTGTCGCTGTGATCTTGCGCTTTCTTTATTTGGGGTATTCCGAATTTCAAGGGGATGAGGGGCGGGCGATGCTGCGCGCCGCCGAAGTGCTCCAAGGGAATGATCAAGTCCTTTTTTTACATAAAAAGGGGCCAGTGGAGATCCTTTTGCCTGCCATACTTTATGGCGCCGTCGGATATACCACGGAGGCTGCGGCTCGATTCCCCTTTGCTTTGGCGAATGTTTCGGCTTTGCTGGCACTTTTTGTGCTGGGACGACGTCTTTTTGGAAGCCGCGTGGCTTTGCTTGCCGTGGCTCTGATGGTTATTGATGGTTTTTGGGAAGGCTTTGCTCGCATCGTGCAGTATCAGAGCATTGTGCTTTTGATGACTATCTTGGCCATCTTTAGTGCATATAGGTTCTATGAGGAGCCGGAGAAACCGTGGTATCTTTTGGCCGTGGGATTATTCTCCTCTGTCGCTTTGCTCGCTCATTATGAGGGATTCTTTGCTATTCCTGGCGCAGCATACTTAATATGGAAGGGTCTTAAGAAGCGCTGGAAGGGGAACATCCCCTGGCTGGTAGGAACCTTTGTTTTGATGGGAGTGCTTGTTGGCGCATTTTATGTACCTTTTGTCCTTCACCCCCATTTCATCAGAACCTTGACGTATCTGGGAAAGAAGCGCGTAGGAGGAGGTCTCCTATACAATAACTTTGCTGATTTCTTTAACCGTGCAAGCTACTATAATGCAGTTTATTATCCCTTGCTTCTGTCCGTCTCTTTGGCTGGAGCTATAGGCGTGTCTCTTTGGAGAAAGCTAGCTAGCAAGTGGGGCAGGCTTGTCTGGACAGCACTTGTGGTAGCTTGGGGAAGTATCATTCTCTTTCCTTCACTTTGGCAAATAGGGGGAGTGAATCTTTCCGTTTCTGTTTTCTTGCTGACGATCGGGCTATTATTTTTCTTCTTCCCGAGTGTCAAGAAACGGCTGATGGTGATTTGGCTTGGGGGAACCGCGCTTCTCTACTTTTTCCTAATGCTGAAAGTGCATACGCATTATTATGTGGCGATGCTGCCCTGGTCCCTGATAGTAGCGGGAGCACTTTCGAAGAGCTGGCAGTGGCTGGGAGAGCACGGCAAAAGAGGTAGTTGGTTGCAGTGGATTGCCCTGCTTGGCGGACTAGGTTTATGGGCACTTTGCGCGGGGTATATATATCTTGCCTTTGTGCAGCATGATCCAGAATTTCGGTTCCACTATCGGCAGGTCAAGCCAGCGATCTATTGGACACCTTTCGGAGATTATCCCCCTCGGGGAGGCTATTTTGGGTTCCCTTATCACACAGCATGGAAGGCCGTAGGTGTTTTGTTCCGTGATGGAGTGTTGAAGGGGACTTACGATAGCAATCAGGAGGACCTGGTAACGAATTGGTATACTCGTGGGGCTTTGCGTTGCCCTGATAGTGATATTTTCATTGTTGCGCGAGACGTGGAAAATCCTCATGCTCTTGTCCCGGGAGTGATTAATGGCGAGTATATGCCTTGGATTGAGATTGAGCGGGCAGGGCAACCTCAGATTTATATTTTCCGGAGGGGTTATAAGGGGCCCTTGCAAAAATATGCTGAGGGAGAGGAGACGAGAGCCATATTTGACGAAGAGCTTTCCAAGCCGTCTTTTCGGGTGGGGCCTCCTCTTGACGAGGTGTTTCACCCCTCACATTTGGTAAATGCGCGGTTGGGCGAGTTCTTTGAGCTTGTAGGCTGGGATGTTGATCGTAAGTTTGTTTCAGCTGGTGGCCAAGTTCTTCTGACTCTTTACTGGCGTACCTTAGAACCTTCACCAGCCAATTATCATGTTTTTGTACACTTGGGAGATGGAGAGCCTCTTGCAATCGCCGATGGGGTGCCTCGCTGCGGACAGCACCCCACTTATCGTTGGCAGAAAGGCGAGCAGGTGGTCGACCGATATCTCCTTACCGTTTCCCCGGAGGCAAAAGATGGGGTTTACCCGTTACGGGTGGGAATGTACGATTTTGCGACGAAAGAGCGTCTGCGTGTGGTGGACGTGCAGGGGCATGCTCTGGGTAATACTCTGCTTTTGACCAAACTTCGTGTGGGGGTGCCTCGTTTTGCAGTCCCTTCTATTGCGCAGCGGCTAGATCTCAATTTAGGGGATCGAGTTCGCCTGCTGGGTTATGCCTTGGAAGGACAAGATGCTCATCCTGGAGGGCAAGTGAGGGTCACTTTGTATTGGAAGTGCTTGGCCCCTATGCAGACAAGCTATACCGTTTTTGTCCATCTTCTTGGGCCGGACGGACAACGGTACGGACAAAAAGATTCTCTGCCCTGGGGTGGGCATCTTCCCACGGACTTTTGGCTTCAGAATGAGGTAATTGTGGATAGCTACTTGATTACCATAGATCCCAATGCCCCCAAGGGGGAATATCATCTAGCTGTGGGGATGTACGATGTGCGTACGGGGCAGCGTCTGCCCATGAAGGACGCCCAAGGGCAAAGGTTGGTTAACGATCGAGCGATTTTGGGACCTTTCAAGGTGAATGGGAGCGAATAGATGGCTGGATCCCGGGCTAATGAGCGAAACGAGCAGATAAAAAAGGGAACGCTGGCTTTTGTTTTGCTCCTTGCTCTTTTCCTTCGCCTCTACAAAATCGATGTCTTTTTGGCTGGAGATGAGACCAAGTGGATTTGCCGGAGCATTAATTTTCACGCGGCTCTGCGGCAGCGAGATTTGGCCTCCACTTATCAATCAGAGCACCCGGGGGTTGTGACGATGTGGGTGGGTACATTGGCAGTTCCCCTCTCTCTGGCCGATGAATGGGTGGGGCTCTGTGCAGAGACGGGTGGGAGCAAGCTCACGAGGGTACATGGACATACCTCTCTTGAAGCTTTGCCCGGGCTGATTTTCCGAGCGCGAAGATTTCTGACGGTCTTTACCTGGATGGGACTCGTGGTCGTGGCCTTGCTCCTTTGGCGTCTTTTTGATATTTCGACTTCTCTTATTGCGACCATTCTATTATCGCTTGATCCTTTTCTTCTTGCACTTTCTAGAGTACTTCATCTCGATGCCATTTTATCGATATTTCTATTTATTTCAATTCTATCTTTGGCCATTTTTCTTTTTCGGGAGAGGAAGTGGAAGTATCTTTTTCTTTCTGGAGCTGCAGCGGGGATAGCGATTGCTAACAAGTCTCCTGGGCTTTTCCTTTTCCCTTGGGTAGGATTGGTACTGGCTCTTTACATATGGTATGGCGAGCCATCTCGACGAAGCGAGCGCTTCCGCCAAGCCCTTTTCGCTGGCTTTGTCTGGGGAGCACTTTCTCTCGCTACAATTTTTCTTCTATGGCCTTCTCTCTGGGTGAATCCTTGGGGTACTTTGAAGCAGGTCTTGGGTGCTGCTTTGGGCTATGCGGCCAAGCCCCATGGCAACTCGAACTATTTCTGGTTTGCTATTCGCCCCGATCCTGGTCCCGGCTTCTATCCTGTTGCATGGATCTTTCGCACCACTCCTTTGGTGGTGTTAGGGCTCATTTTTCTCGCCTTTTTTAGAAAGGGGAGACCTTCGGGAGAAGGACTTTTTCTTGGAGGTTTCGCCATACTTTACACTTTATTTATGACCCTTGGAGCAAAGAAATTTGATCGTTATCTTCTCCCGGTCTTTCTACCTTTGGACGTTTTAGCCGCCTTGGGTTGGGTGGCTTTTTACAGATGGTTCCGTTCTCGCTCTCTCAAGTGGCCTCAGTTAGGCATAATAGGGGCTTTGATCTTGATCCTAGGACAATTTGCTCTACTTTGGCCCAAGCAGCCGTACTATTTTTCTTACTATAACCCCCTGGCAGGAGGAGCTTCTGTGGCACAAAAGATTCTTCTCATTGGTTGGGGGGAGGGAATGGAGAAAGCTGCTGCCTACCTCAATACCAAGCCAGGGGTTGAGGAATTCCATGTTAATACAGCGCATATTGCGCAGTTTGCTCCCTTT
The DNA here is from genome assembly GCA_021162655.1 of Anaerolineae bacterium. Taxonomy (GTDB): domain Bacteria; phylum Chloroflexota; class Anaerolineae; order UBA1429; family UBA1429; genus JAGGYI01. Next base: position 6,467 of record JAGGYI010000058.1, on the reverse strand, counting down.
TTTCGTGGGCGAACGAGCAGTGCAAGCGACCTGGATTTAGCCGAATCAGATTATTACGTGTTTTATCGGAACACCATTCAGCGTTGGCGTGTCCCTGAGGTTTTGGGGCGCTTCTATGGCGTGGAAACACCTGAGCACGTTGTACGTGTGCATGGAATCGATTATGTCTGGATTTACGCGAATACGCTTTTTCGTCCCGCTGTAGAGTATTTGGAGGGAGTGGTTGACCCTCAAAAAGACATAGTGCTTTTGGATGTACGCTCGGCGCTTTTGCGTCATTACAAAGGAACTCTGAGGCTTGTTTATCTTGATGGGACGGGGCCAGAGGATGAAATCATTCGGGGATTGGCTCGGGTGGCAGATGGGAAGGAGAGGATTTGGTATCTAACCTTTCCCGAGACGCCTGGCGATCCTCGCGGTCTTATCCATAAGCATTTGGAAGAGCAGGGGCAACTAGTGCAAGAGGCTCATTTTGAAGGAATGGACGTAGCTTGCTATCAACTTTTGCCGGGGGCCCAGTTTCGGGTGCCTAGCCCTTCGCATACCTTAGGCGTCCGTTTTGGAGAAAAGATTCATCTTCTGGGATATGATTTACAATGGGATTTGTCCCGCCAGCTTGTGCGGTTGCGTCTTTATTGGAGAGCGAATGCGCCTATAGAAAAGAGTTATACCGTCTTTACTCACCTTCTGGGGCCGAATGGACAAAAGTTTGGACAACATGATGGGCTTCCCAAGGGAGGCTCTTGGCCCACAAATCGGTGGATTCCGGGCGAAACAGTGTTAGATGAGCACATCCTCCGGGTGGCCCAAGGAGCTCCTCCGGGCAAGTATCAGTTGGCAGTAGGTTTGTATGAACTGAGTACTGGGCAGAGGCTTTCTGCTTTTGATCGGACGGGAGCCCCTCTTCCTGAAAACCGGGTCCTCATCGGCCCTGTTCTTTGGGAGGGAGGATGAGAGAGGAGAAGCGGCAAAGAGGCCTCTTTTGGGGACTCTTTGGACTTTTTGCTCTCGCTTTCTTGGCTTGGGAGTGGCAATCTCTTCAGACATTTTCTTGGGAATATGATGAAGGATTAAACCTCGCCAAAGCGAAACTTCTGACAGAGGGGTACTCTCTTTATCGGCAGGTCTGGTCTGATCAATTGCCCCTTTTCACTCTCTTGCTGGCAGGGGCTTTCAAGTTTTGTTCTCCCAGCGTTTTTCTCGGGAGATTGCTCGTTCTGGGCTTGGCTCTTCTTGGAGCAGGGGGCCTTGGACTTATCATAAGAAAGATGAGCAGTTGGCCGGCAGCACTGTGGGGGGTGGTAGTTCTTTTTCTTTTGCCCCATTTCCAAGAGCTTTCCTCTAGAGTGCTCATTGGATTGCCAGCGATCAGCCTAGCTAATGTTGCCTTGTTTTTTTCTCTGTGCCAATGGCCGAATCCCAGGCTTCGAAATGCCTTGGGAGCAGGGGTGGCTTTTGCGATAAGCCTGCTCATCAAACCGCTTACGGCTCCTTTGATTGTTCCGCTAGGAGGAGCGGTCTTTCTCTGGCCCAAAGTGCGAAAAGGACCCTGGGAGAGACTACGTTATCTTCTAACCTTTCTCCTTGCCACGGGAGGAGTGTGTGTAGGAGTTTTGATGTGGTTTCATCTGCCTTCCCTCTGGGATCAAGTGGGGAGAACTCTTTTTCACGCACGGGAAGCCTCTGGTTTCTCGTTCCGAGAGAACTTGAACATTCTGGTGAGATATCTTTTTAGAGACAAGTGGGGGCTTTCCTACGGCGCCTTGCTGTTATTAGCTGTGGCCGGCGGGGCTGCACTGTTACGGGGACGGCGTTGGAGGGAGGCGGCTTATCTAGGGCTTTGGTTTGCGAGTGTAGTGGGAGCGTTGCTATGGCATTCCCCTCTTCGGCGTCATGAGCTGTTTCTCCTCTACCCTCCACTCATGGTGGCTTCCGCGATAGGTTTTGATTGGATGCTTCAAAGTGCGAGCCGTTTGAAAAGATCGTCGTGGAGAGACAGAGGACTTTTTTGGGTAGCTATAGGTGGCGTGCTTTGGTTGATTTTGGGTGTTCCTCAGTGGCTCTGTGTAGTCGAAAGACAGCGCACTTGGGAGGATAGCTCCGAGACTCGAGCCCGTTATGAAGCAGTAGAGTTCCTTCGTCATCGGACTAGGGTTCAAGGAATGGTGATAACCGATGATCCGATGTTGGCTTTTAAAGCAGGCCGAAGGATACCTCCTTGGTTAGCTGTCCCCTCTGCTAGGAGAATTGAGGCGGGCAAATTGACGGCGGAAGAGCTAATTCGCTTGGCGGAGCGGGTTCATCCGGAGGCAATTCTTTTTTGGGAGGAGCGTTTAACGCGTTTGCCCGAGTTCGTTCGGTGGGTGCGGCAGCGCTATGTGGCGGTGCGGGCTTATGAGGATGCTCGCTGGATCTATTTATCTAAAGAGAGGGTGTCCATTTCTTTTCCTCAGCCTGCTTTTTCTCCTAAAGGTGTCGTCTTCCTTGGAAGTGAGATAGAGCATCTGGGAGTGGATCGTGGGGGGACCTTAGAGATCTCTCTATTTTGGCAGGCGCGAGGACGCATCCGAGATGACTATACACTTTTTGTCCATTTGCTTGATAAGGAAGGGCACCGGTGGGCACAGAGTGATCTGCGCCCATTAGACGGTTGGTATCCTTCTAGTCGCTGGACTGTGGGGGAAACAATAGCCCAAGAGGTACATCTCCGCGTGCCCTCTGTTATCCCCGAGGGGGAAAAACTTTTGGCCGTAGGCCTTTATGATGCTCGGAAACACCGAGTGCCTTTGTATGACGGGAAAGGTGCAAGGCTGGCAGGTGATCAGGTCATTCTTTCGGCTCATCCGGTGGTTCATTGGGATTCTCTTCCTTCCTTTTCCGTTCCCATGTATATGGTTGGGGCTTTCTTGGGGGAGAAGGTAGTGCTTTGGGGATATGAACTCGATTCTCGGCGGCTCGTTCCGGGGGCTGTTCTTGAGGTAAGACTTCTTTGGCGTTGTCTTCAAGAGACGAGGACGAGTTATACGGGTTTTGTGCATCTTTTATCTCCAGAGGGGCGCCTACTTGCTCAAGATGATCATGTTCCTGGAAATGGAAAGTATCCTACGACAGGTTGGCTCCCTGGGGATGTTATTGTTGATGTCTATCGAATTAGCTTGCCTAAAAACCTTAAAGAAGGCACGTATATACTAACGGCAGGCATGTATGGGCCTTTTGGGGAGCGGCTTCCAGTGTATAAGGGAACTTGGGTTGTTCCGGAACGCAGGATTTTGCTGGCAACGCTCACTTATTGAACCAGGAGGTTGGGGTGAAGAACGCCCAAAGATTATGTTTGACCTTGTTATTGGCTCTCCTCTTGGCAGGGTCTTTGGGAGGGTGTAGTCGAGCGCCCAGGACTGGCTTTGCCCTTTATGTTGATGGATCAAGAGGATGCAAGCAACCTCCAGCGCCTGTGGCTCTCTGGGATCGGCCCGGGGCAGCAGCTGCTGGGGGGCGTGTTGTTGCCCAAGTGCCTCATGGGCTATTGCTTCCTGTTCTTGATGAGGAGACACGTTTCGCGATTAGGTTCTACCTTGTCGAGTACGAAGGTAAGAAGGGGTGGCTCCCTGAAAACTTTACTGAAACAACCGAGCCCAGGTGTCGTTGAAGGGGTGAATGAGGAGATGGAGAAAAAGGACTCCAAGATTTCTTTTGCCATTGCATTAGGGCTTTTGGCATTGGCATGTATCTATTATTCCTATCGTCTTACAAAGTGGTTGGCCTATGATGATGAAGGCGGATATCTTTACGCTGCCTGGCGGATCACTGAAGGTGAAGTCCCCTATCGAGATTTCCTCACCCCGCAACTACCTGTTTTTCTTTATCCTGGGGCATTGGTTCTCAAATTGGGGCATTACTCAGTGTTTGCAGCCCGCCTGTACATGGTGGGACTGGTTTTAGGGGCAGCCTTATCGCTTTTCTTAACAGTGCGGAATGTTTGGGGAGATGGAGCGGCACTTTGCACTTTACCTCTTGTTCTTGTCCAGGCAGAGTTCTTTTGGGCTGCTAGATTCTTCCGTCCAGAGGCCCCGATGCTCTTCTGGGCCATGTTAGGCCTCTATCTTTTTACCAGGGGATATCCCACGCGAGACCGCAGCCAGTTGCTTTTGGCTGGAATTGCGTTGGGCCTTTCTATGATGGCCAAACTTTTTGGGGCCTTGATTGCGGCGGGTGTAGGGTTATTTGTTTTCATAGAAAGTGTGCGTCTTCGGGATTGGAAGCGTCTTCTGCATGTAGGCTTGTGGATGGGGCTCCCTTTTCTATTAGTAGTTGTACTCATCTCCTCCCTATTTCTCTACCTTTCCCCAGAATTCATTGCTGATGTATTGGGACATCACCTTCGGCAGGGCAGGGGGACGCCTTGGAGCCAGGTCCTGCGCAAGGGCCTGTCTCTCTATAGGGATTTTTTCCGGATTCAGCCGGCTTATATTTTTCTCGCTTTTGGGGGCGGGGCGTTTTCTCTGTATCGGCAGAAGAGGCCCATGAGTTTGCTTTTCCTCTGCCAGGTACCCACTGCTTTGGCCTTTTTACTGATGACAAGGGAGCTTCAAGTGCGGCACCTGACCTATCTGGTGCCTTCCCTTGCGGCGATGGGAGGATTTTTCCTAGATCGGGTGCGTACCTGGGAGTGGCCTCGGCGGAGAAGTGGAGGGCGGTTAGGGATAGAGCTTGCTCTTTTGATCGCTTTGGGAGTAGCGCTTGCTCCTCATGTCAAGTATAACGCCTGGGTAGCCAGCTGGGAGGAGCATGATACTGAGGCTTGGGCTGCTTATCTCCAAAGGCATACTGCTCCGACGGATGTGGTTATGTCGGACTACCCAGGGCTAAACTTCTATGCGCGCCGGCGTACTACTCCGTTGGCAGCAGGTATCTCCCGCGGGGCGGCCAGCAGTGGCCAGATCATGGGAGCGGATTTGATCCGAGAGATCAAGCAATTCGATGTCCAGATGGTGCTTTTGAACGTTGCGCAGGGAGCGCACCAGTTTGTTCGTCTTCGTGATTATCCTCTTTTCAAACATTACATACAAACTCATTTTTATCTTGTTGGCCGCCGCAAGTATGACTATAGATTGCTAGAGATCTATAGCAAAAAGGATCTCTGGGAGGGGCAGCGGGTTGAGGCCGATTTTGGTCATCAGCTCCGATTAACAGGATATCGCTGGGTGAAAGAACAAGCTGCGCCGGGAGAGAGCTTGCAGGTCATGTTGCGTTGGCAGGGGATAGGCAAAATGCCCCAGGATTATTATGTGACCTTGCAATTACTTGATGAGGAAGGGCATCTGTGGGGCCTGGGGGGAAAGCGGCTCGTAGATATTGACAAAGATACCTACTGGGACGAGGAGGGGCTCGAACGCGCTGTTTTAATCCCTACTTCTCGATGGCCTGAGGGGGAGACGACGGTAGAAAATTTTGAACTGCCTGTGAAGTTAGCTACTCCCCCGGGGAAATATTGTGTCAAGTTAAGAGTGCATCCTAAAGGAGTTTGGAATGGCCTCCCACTTCTTGACGTGGCTGGTGCCCCTGCTGGATATGACTTTGAGATAGGACAGGTATGGGTAAAGCGAGCAACCATCCAACCGAGAAAGGAACAACTTTCCATTGCTGTGCCTCTTGAGAGGGATTTAGCTCAGGTGCGCTTGCTTGGGAGAAGTGAGCTGCCCGAGCAGGTTCGTCCTGGGGATACATTCCTTCTTTCCCTCTATTGGCAAGCGTGTGTCGCCCCAGAAGAAGATTATGAATTAGAACTCTGCTTAAAGGGAACTCAGCAGGTTTGGGGAAGGAAGGTCTTGCCTCTTGTCCGGAAGGATTATCCCCCTTCTCACTGGCAGAGAGGTGAGATCCTTCGAGGACAGTATTCCTTTCGCGTGGATGCAGAAACTCCAGGGGGAGATTATGTGTTACGTGCGACTTTGCTCACTCACGGTCGCCGGTTGGCGAGTGTTGACTTGGGAACGCTTACCGTACGGGGAAGGGATCGCTTGTATCAGGCACCAGCCTTTGCACATTCACTAAATGTGCGCTTTGGGCAAGTTATTACTCTTCTAGGTTATGATCTTTTGCAAAGTCAGGTAGCCCCTGGAGGAACGCTTGAGCTGGTGCTTTACTGGCGGGCAGAGGATAAAATAGATGTCCCTTATACGGTATTTACCCATCTTCTTGATGCGCATGGACGTATGAAAGGCCAGAAGGATAATGAGCCTGTTCAGGGGACTTATCCTACAACAGGATGGCTCCCTGGCGAAATCATCATTGATCGATATACTATCCCTGTAGATAAAGAAGCCACTCCAGGGAGCTATAGTTTAGAGATAGGACTTTATGATGAGGCAACGGGGATTCGCTTGCCAGCATTTAATCCTCAAGAAGCACGCCTAGAGGCGGATCGCGTTTTTCTCCCAGGAGTTGTTCAGGTGGTGGGCCCATGATTT
>JAGGYI010000319.1 GCA_021162655.1 Anaerolineae bacterium | reverse complement strand
TTCGGATGGCCTGCACACGCCCAGCGAGGTCGTCCGGATGGCATGGGAGAGAGGTTTGCGCTTCCTGGCCATCACCGATCATGATACAGTGGAGGGCGTAGCTGAGGCTGTGCAGGCAGCCCAGGGGTTGGAGCTGGAGGTGATCCCTGGGGTGGAGATCAGCACGGAGATCGATGGGACCTCAGTCCACATGCTAGGGTATTATGTGGACTATGAAGCAGAGGAGCTTCTTTGTTTCTTTGCTGCCTCGCGCAAGGCGCGATTGGAGCGTGCCCAAAAGATCCTTGCCAAGTTGCAGGCTTTGGGCATTTCTTTATCTTGGGAAAGAATCCTCGCACTGGCCAATGGGGGAACTGTAGGGAGGGCCCACATTGCGCGAGCATTGCAAGAGGCCTCCTATGTCCAGACAACACAGGACGCCTTTGATCGTTATCTTGTCCCAGGGCAGCCTGCCTATGTGCCCAGGCCCAAGCTCACTCCCCAGGAGGCAATCGCTCTCATTCGACGGGTAGGGGGGCTCCCGGTCTTGGCCCATCCCTGGGGGGTGGCCTTTATCTTGCCAGAGCTCGTCTCGGAAGGGCTGGTTGGCCTAGAGGTCTACTACCCGGGATATCATGCCGAGATCACGGCTTACCTGGAACGGCTGACTCGTGAAAATGGGCTCATCTGTACGGGGGGCAGCGACTTTCACGGTTTGGGTCTTCTCCCTGAGAACGAGCTGGGGCAGGTTTACGTTCCAGAAAGGTGCATTCGCGAGCTTAAGGAGCGCAAGCGGCTGCTCAAGGGTGGTTAGCCCCGCTCTGATGAGTTCTTTTTCTGCCGAGAGTTGCGTTTAGCTTGGGCGTTCCCTCGGCGGTTGTTGTTCCCCCTGTTTGAGGCATTCTCTGCCCCTTTGGTTTTTCTGCGGATCCTCCTCCTTGGCCGTCGTCTTGGGCGGCGCCGTGCCTTTGCTTTGCTCTGCTCCTTCTCGGGCTCTCTGGTGGGCTGGGCCTGGGAAAGGTCTTCCGAAGGGGCGGGAGATACGCTCACCCCAACGGTGGGGGTGGCAGCTGTGCCCTGTTCCTCCGATGGCGATGGAGTCGCTTCGGCTACGGGCTGGGGCTCTGCAGCCCGCTTGGCCAGTTCTTCCAGCTCCTCCGCAGTTAGCTCAAGGGTGGAGCCGTCTTCCAAAAGGATGCTCACCGTCTCTTTAAAGACGCTCACTTTGATTACCTTCCCCGGCCCGTAAGGAGTGTTGACCATCTTGCCCACTTTGGGGAACTTGGACTTGACCTCTTGGTAAAAGTCATTTTCATACACTAGGCAGCAGAGCAGGCGCCCGCAGAGGCCCGAGATCTCCATGGGGCTGAGGGGGAGGTCCTGCTGTTTGGCCATGCGGATGGATACAGGGTTGAACTCGGTGAGCCAGGTGGCACAACAGAGGGGGCGGCCGCACTTGCCCAACCCTCCGAGGAGTTTGGCTTCGTCGCGCACGCCGATCTGCCGCAGCTCGATGCGGGTGCGAAAGATCTTGGCCAGCTCACGGACGAGCTCTCGAAAATCGACCCTTTGCTCGGCGGTGAAAAAGAAGGTCAACCTGGAGCCGTCGTAGCTGTACTCCGCCCCAACGATCTTCATGGGGAGCTGGAATTTGGCCACCTGCTCCTTGCATTTAGCCATCGCTTCTGGCTCTTGGTGTTTGTAGCGTTCAGCCTCGAGCAGCTCCAGCTGAGTAGCTCTGTGGAGGATGGGTTTTAGCTCCCCCACGAGCTCCGACTCGTCCACCTCCTTGGGGGCAATGACAACTTGGCCAAGCTCTTTGCCCTTGGCCGTCTCTACGATGACGTGGTCTCCTACCTGAAGGTCGGGAATATCCCCAGGGGAGAAATAATAGACTTTGCCACCTCTACGGAACTTGATACCACATACTATCGGCATAGAGGCCGTCCTTTCTTTCTATTTTCAGCGGGCATGTGCTATGGCTTGGCGTGAGGCCAGCCTAAAAAGAGCACCTCCATGACGAGCCGCGGGTTGGCATTCTGGGCAAGCTGTTGAAGTGCCCTTTCCGTTGCCCGTATCGCTTCTTCTACCACAGTAGAAGGTAATTTGCTGGCCAGCTCTTGGAGCGGTTTGGTAAAGTCCGAGTTTACCGTCAGTTCCTCACAGCCCTTTTGGAGAAGCAAAAGATCCCGCCAGACGCCCTGCCATAGACGAATGGATTCGGCCAACTTTTCTTGCTGGCTTTCCTTTTCTGCCAGGCGCATACGCTCTGCCTGGCGGGCGGCGAGCAGGTGGAAAAAGGTTTCCACGCGCTCTTGCCGATCTGCCAAAAGGGTGGGCTCCTGGATGGCCTGGATTGCCCAGCCCACTCTGCCGGCGGAAAGGCGCGCAATCAGTCGAGCTCGCTCTGGGCGCTCTTGCCAGCGCTCGACCAAGGCGCGGGCAATCTCTTCCGCTGGAACAGCCCAAAGGGGCACAATTTGGCAGCGCGAGACGATGGTGGGCAGGAGCAGGTGGGTGTCCGTTGCCGTCAGGATGATCACCACGCGGGCAGGCGGCTCTTCTAATGTCTTGAGCAGTGCGTTTGCCGCCTCAACGGTAGCCGTCTGAAAATCGGTGATGATGCAGATACGCCTACGCCCCTCGTGCGGGGAGAGGGAAAGCTCATACTGCAGTTGGCGTACCTGGGCAATTTTGAGGTGATCGCCCTCCGGCTCCACCAATATCACATCCGGGTGGATCCTCTGCCGCGTCTTGATACACGCTTGACACGTCCCGCAGGGGGGATCCTGCCCTGTGCAATTCAGCGCTGCGGCCATCTCTAGGGCAAGGTGGGTCTTGCCAATGTGTGCAGGGCCAACGAATAGATAAGTATGTGCGATATGCTCGGTCGCGATGGCCCGTTGTAGAAACTGAACGGCCCACCGGTGCCCTATTGTCGTCCACATATGTTCCTTTTGGTGAGCGGCTCGCTCTGCAGGTTAAAATATTTTATCATCAGATGCGCTGCTGGCCAAATAACATAAAGTGAGCCCTAGAATTCGCGGATCACCTCTGCCATGGCAAAATAGTTTTCCTCGGGAATATAGTCCTGGGGGCTGGTGTTGCAGGCTCCCATAAAGCGCCCTTTGGCGCTGCCGATCTCGAGCATTCGGCGCGTCTCTTCGCGCACCTGTTCCGGAGTAGCCTGAGAGAGAAAGACCACATCCATATTCCCCACGAGGACGATATCGTCGCCATAGGCCTCGACGAGGTGCCCCAGGTCGTTGGCTGCCTTCTCGCAGCCATGGAAAGCGCTAAAGCCCAGCTCGATAATCATGGGAAGGAATCCGTCCGCCTTGCCATCCGAGTGAAAGGCATAGGGAATGTCCAGGGCACGGAGCTTGGCTACCGTGAGGGCCGTTTGTTCGTAGGTTAGCTCGCGGAGCATCTGCGGGCTTACCATTGTCCCCGTTTTGTAGGCACAGTCCCCATCAAAGAGAACCAGGTCTGGACGGACTTGGGCGATCACTTGATCGATGGCCGCTCGGTTGCGCTCCTCAACCCAGGCCATCGCTTCCTGGACAAAGTCGGGGTCATCATAGCAGCGGAGGGCGAACTGGGCCAGGCCCATCGAGGTGGCGACGGCATGAAAGCACCAGGGGAGGACCATCCAGCAGGCTAGGCCGGCTTTGTGAACTAGTTCGATCTCCCGTTTCCACTTGGGTATCTCTGCTGTCCAGTCGGGCAAGGGGCGCTGGGCCAGTTGTTCCCTAGAGGTGAGCAGCCCCCCTCCGTAGTAGGCACTGCTTCCTTCTACATGGCGGCGGTCGATAAAGTGTACATCGGTAGGAACCCCATCGATGCGCACCGCCGCCATGCCAAGGTTCTTGGCCATGGCGATGCGGTTCTCGATGAGCGAATAGTCCCCCCAATGGCGTCGGCAGAACTCGGGCATGGCAAACCACACTTCCCAAAAAGGAGTATGGGGGGAACGCTCCCCTCGGAGCATGCGCATAAAGAGCGTTTCATCGGCGTTCATTTGCTGGCCTCCTGAAGGAAGGAAAGCAAAGCCTCGGGCTCTGGAGGGGAGGCAAAAGCCTCTTGCAAAGCTTGGATGCTCTCTCTGCCAGGCTGGGCCAGCTCTCCCACCGTCGTGTAAAAGGCGTTGCGTTCTCGTCGTTCGTCCAGGTGGGCTTTGGCCCAGTCGCTCCAGTAACCCAGCCCCAGGGCCCGCTGGAGGAAGGTATGCCCATAGATAAAGTTCGCCCCTCGGATAAAGTCTTCCCGATATGGTCGGAGGGGCTCGGCATCAAAATCGTCGAGGATGCGCTGCCCAGGCTTGTTCATCTCGGTACCAACAAGGACGGGAAGCCCCATCTCTCGGGCCATGGCCAGCACCTTGTGTAGCTCGGCCACCTTTTTCTTGCGGGTTTCTGGATCGGGAATGTTCCAGTTGCGGTCGGGGATGAGGGTCAAGCCCACCATCCCTTGGGAGATCAAAAGCTCCAAGAGCTCGCTCAAATGGCGTTCTCCTTCACTGAGGCCATCGAGCCAAGCATAGGTGGGGATGGCTCCAGAGGCGATGATCGCTTCCTGCACCTCGGATAGGGGAGGGAAGGACTCTGGCCCAGGCTGCATGTAGCCCACCCCTCCTCGTTTCATCAGCTTGGCGCGGATCTCGTTATGGGGGAAGGGTTCCTCCCTGAGGAAGCTATCCACCTTCTCGGTGGGCATTCCCAGTTTCTGGGCCCAGAAGGAGACCAGCTCCTCCCGTTTGGGGAAGCGAGCTCTGGCGGCAATGTCGTAAGCGATGAGGATGTGCCGCTCTGTAGCATTCCCCGAAGGAGTAAGCGGCAACACGTCGCGGTCATAGTCGATGGTCACGGGTTCTAGGTAGGCGTTGATCCGAGCGACCATCTCGCGGTTGCGCTGGGCAGCCCTTTGGCGCATGTCTTGGAGGATGCGGGCCGCTGACGGGGGAGCTTGGGGGGAGGTAAAGCCCATCCCTACATAGTAGAGGATACCTGGCTCCCCAGGGGAGTTGAACTCCCAATCGGGGAATTCAGGGAGGAAGACGCGCGTCTCCACCCCAGAGGCCGCGCGCACTTGGACAAGATCGCAGGCTTGTAGGGTCTCTTCCAGCCCATCGAGGACGTCGAAATCCACCGTGCCCAGGGCATGCCATCCTTCCTCACGGGCGAGCCAGGCAAGGGAGGAAGGGGAATACCCATAGCCATTGTAGGAGAAAAAGGTGTGGCAGTGCATATTGACCACCGGCTTGGGAGAGGAACAGGGAATCTTGCCCTTCCGCCACGCTTGGGCGAGCTCTTCTAGAGCGGCGCGGCGTTCGCCGGCATCCAAGCTCTTGAGGCGCTCCCGCAGTGCTGTCCATTCCATGGCTCCATCTCCTAAAGGGCCCTTATGGCCCGGGGTTTACTTTTGCTTACTATACTCCAAGCGCGCCTCTTTTGCCAAGGCTTGGGAGGGGTTGGTTTCGAGTTGGCTATGATGAACGTATTGAGCCTGAAAGGGCCGGCAGTTTGAGGCTTGACTCCAGAGATAGAAGGAGCGCTTGAGCCAGGCTAGGGGGTGAGCATTTCAGATATCTCGTCTCCTTTTACCCATCCAGCCGACGAACCCTCAAAAGTGATTTGACTTATCTGCTCTCTTGGGGGATAATAGCTAATGTTTGGCGCGGTTTTGCGTCTTGGGAGAATTGATTCTGCAAAGGGGACCGGAAGGAATGGAGAGCAAGGAAGTAGAGGTTGGGCAAGCGGAAGAGCAGGCTCAACCCCAGGAGGAGGCTTTGGCCATCGAGGCCGAGCCTGAGGCAGCAGCTGAGCTAGAGGCTGAGGAAGCCCCGGCCCAGGAAGCTGCCGAACCTGCTGAGGAGGATGAGCAGGAAAAAGAAGCATCCTTCCTAACCCTCGAGGCACTCAAGCCCGGGATGCGCCTCAAGGGCAAAGTTCGCAATATCGTCGATTTTGGCGCCTTTATCGATATCGGTGTCGGCCGTGATGGCCTGGCCCATATCTCGACCCTCAAACGCGCGGGCATCGACAAGACTTTGCGCGTTGGAGATGAGATCGATGTCCAGATCCGCCGGGTGGATTTGGAGAACAAACGCATCAGCTTGACCATCCCGGGGGCCGGCCGTGGCCACAAGACCCCTTTGCGTGATCTAGAGGTGAATGCGGTCGTCAAGGGGCGCGTCGTACGCCTGGTTGATTTTGGTGCCTTTGTCGATATCGGCGCTCAGACCGATGGCTTGTTGCATGTTTCTCAGCTTCCTTGGGGCTATGTGGGGCATCCCTCTGAGGTGCTCAAAGTGGGAGATGAGATCCAGGTGCGCATCCTAGATGTGGATCCGGAGAGGCGACGTATCTCCCTGACGATGAAGGGCCTCGAGGAGGAGGAGGAAGAGGAACAGCCGGCTCAGGATGAAAAGGCCCGGGAGGAAAGCCTCCCCACGGCTTTTGCAGTAGCCTGGGAAAAGGCTCTAGCCGAGCAGCGTCGGCGGCAGCAGCGAAGCCATCGTTAGCAGCTCTGCGTTGTGGGCATGTTTGGGCGGTTAATTGTGCCAAGTCTTGTCATGTTGGGGCAAGCCCTTGAGGGGCTTGCCTTCTTTTGTCTGGCTTACTTTACAAGCCAACACCCTTCCATTACAATCATCTGCGAGCAGGGTAGAAGAGAAAGGGTAAAAGGCAATGTTCATCAAAGAGGCGATGGGGGTTTTCTGGCAGACGCTCAAGGATACCTGGGAGGAGCTCTATTCTCTAGCCATCGTCAACTTGGTCTGGTTGTTCTCCTGGGCGCTGCCCATTGGTTTGGGCTCAGCAACGAGGATCCGCCTCGTTATCATCCTTACGGGATTAATCAGCCTGGGGCTTTTCCCCATTACGACGGCGGGGGTTTACTATGTGGCCCACCGCGTGGCACAGGGGCGCACCTTTCACTTTAGCGACTTTATTGAGGGGATCAAACTCTATTGGTGGCGCAGTCTCCTTTGGCTTCTGGCAAATATGGTCGTGACCGGCTTTCTCGCTCTCAACATTTGGTTCTATCCCAACACTTTCAAGGGATCATGGGTTGTTTTAGTGAGCGGTTTTTGGCTGGCGGTGCTCTTTTTCTGGCTGGCCATTCAACTCTATTTCTGGCCGATGCTCATCCAGCAGGAAAAGCCGCGTCTCTTTATGGCTTGGCGCAACTCGGCCTTTTTGGTGTTGGCGGGGCCGTTCTATGCTTTCTTTATGGTTTGCTTCACCCTCATCCTTGGGGGCCTCAGCCTGGTGCTGACCTTGCCCTTTATCCTTGTGGGGATGGCCATCCCGGCGGTCTTGGGGAACAATGCTGTCATCCGCCTTTTGGTGCGTTTCAAGATCATCCAGGACCCTCGCCCCAAGCCCATTCATGGCTAGGGCAGTGCCTCCACGCAAGGGAAAGGGATACCTATATAACTGTGTGAGCTTGCCTCTGGGCAGGCCTGAGTACGCTTGGCAGAAAGGAGATAGCTCTATGTCCATTTTAAAGCGACCTTCTCCCCTGCGGACGATGCGTGTGGACAAGCTAGAGGTCGAGATCTATGCCACGCGCGCCGAGATGGGCGTGGCCGCCGCTTGGGATGTAGCCGCCCAGATGCGCGAGCTGCTTGCCCAGCAGGAACGCGTCCACATGGTCTTTGCGGCGGCCCCTTCGCAAAACGAGTTCCTCGCTGCCTTGGCCTCCTTCCCCGATCTCGATTGGTCGCGGGTGGAGGCTTTTCATATGGACGAATACGTGGGCCTGCCAGAGGATGCGCCGCAGCGCTTTGGGAACTTTTTGCGCGCGCATATCTTTGCTCTCGTCCGTCCTGGCCGGGTGGAGTACATCAATGGCAATGCCCCCGATCCCGAGGCCGAGTGCGAGCGCTATGCCAAGTTGCTTCAAGAGCGGCCTATCGATATCGTCTGCGCTGGGATCGGGGAGAATGGCCATATGGCCTTCAATGATCCTCATGTGGCCGATTTCGAGGATCCCAAGGTGGTCAAGGTGGTCACCCTCGATGAGGTCTGCCGGCAGCAGCAGGTGCACGATGGGGCTTTTGCCACCATCGAAGAGGTACCCAGGCAGGCCCTGACGATGACCATGCCGGCGTTGATGTCTGCCAGGTGGATTACCTGCGTTGTCCCTGGCCCTACCAAGACCGAGGCCGTCTATCGCACGCTTAGGGGGCCCATCTCCACCGCCTGCCCGGCGACGATCATGCGGCGCCACGATCACGCTGTACTTTATCTAGACCAGGCGGCCGCTGCCAAGCTCTGAAAAAGGTTATCCGCAAGGAGGTTAATTCCCATGCCCAAGCTTTCCGTTTGCATTGAGATGTATTGGCCCGAATTGCCTTATGAGGAGCGGGTGGCTCGAGTGGCCAAGCTAGGCTTCCCGGCCTTTGAGTTCTGGGGATGGAAGAATAAAGACATCCCCAAGATCAAGGCGGCCATGGAGGAGCATGGCATCGCCATTGCTGCTCTCTGCATTGAGCCCAACTCTAGCTTGATTCGTCGAAACTTTGAGCAGGAGCTCGTGCAGGGGATGAAAGAGACGGCCAAGGTGGCCAAAGAGCTGGGTTGCAAGACGATCATCTCTACCACGGGCAACACCTACGACGATGAAAGCTATGAGATCAGCCGGCGGCGGGTGGTGCGCCACCTGAAGGCCCTTGCGCGCGTCGCTGAGGATAACGGCCTGACCATCGTCATCGAGCCGCTGAACACCCTAGTTGACCATCATGGCTACTGGCTGACCAAGATGACCCAGGCGGTGGATATCGTCCAGGAAGTGGATTCCCCTGGGGTACGCATTCTCATGGATCTCTACCATCAGCAGATTATGGAGGGGAATATCATCGCCAATCTCACCCAGTACATCCAGTGGATTGGGCATTTTCACACGGCTGGGGTGCCTGGTCGCCACGAGCTTGTCGGCGGCGAGCAGGACTATCGGGCTATCTTTAAGGCCATCGATGCCACAGGCTATGCGGGCTATGTGGGGCTCGAGTATAGACCCACTATGGAGACGGAGGAATCACTACGCCAGGCCCTGAGCCTGGTGGAATAGGAGGGACCTATGCGCATCGCTTTCGTTGGCACGGGAGGCATCGCCCGGAGGCATGCGGAAGGGCTGGCCAAGCGAGAGGATGTCACTTTCGTTGGTACTTACGATGTAGATGCCAAGCGCGCTCAGGCCTTTGCTGCCCAGTATGGCGGCACACCCTATGACGATCTCGCCGAGATGCTCGACCAGGCCAAGCCTGATGCTGTTTGGGTGTGCCTGCCGCCCTTTGCTCACGGAGAGGCTGAGTTAGCTCTTCTTGAAAGGCGCATTCCCTTTTTGGTGGAAAAGCCTGTCTCCAACTCGCTGGAGACGGCTCGACGGATCCTTGAGGAAGTGGAACGCAGCGGCACCCTGGTGGCCGCTGGCTATATGAACCGCTATCGCCGTAGCGTGAACCGCGCCAGAGAGCTCCTTGCAGAGGACCCCGCTGTGCTTCTCCACGGCGGTTGGCTTGTGGGGATGCCTGGGGTCTATTGGTGGCGAGTGAAAAAGCTCTCAGGCGGGCAGATCGTCGAACAGACTACCCATACCTTTGACCTAGCTCGCTACTTGGTGGGCGAGCCTGTTTTGGTCTATGCCCGCGGGGCTAAGGGGTTCATCCAGGGCGTGCCCGAGTATGATGTCGAGGATGCCAGTGTAGTGGCCGTCGAGTTTGCTAGCGGGGCCGTCGGCAGCCTGATGAGCAGCTGTGCAAACCAGAGCGGCGGGGCCGGCGTGCATCTGACCATCGTTGCCAGGGGGCATGTGGCCATCTTTCGCGGCTGGGAGCACAGTGTCGTCATCCATAAATCGCGCATCGAGCAGGAGCAGATCACCGGCGAGCCCAACATCTTTGAGATTGAGGATGATGCCTTTCTCGCCGCCGTGGAGGCGAACGACCCCAGCAAGGTGCGCTCCCTCTATGCCGATGCTTGCAAGACGTTGGCCTTCTGCTTGGCGGCTAACGAGTCGCTGGAGACGGGCGAGCCCGTTCAAGTGCCGGCGGTGTAGGCGTGTCCCTTGTCAAAGCTCCTTTTTTGTGCTATAGTGAGTGCAGAATGCAATATCCCTAAAGGCGTTGAACAGGACGAGTAGCCATCCAAAAGCCGACAGGGAGTGAAGGGCAGAGATTGAGACCCTTCTCGTGTGGAGGATGGTGAAAACCCCCTGGGAGCCGGCTCCGGAACGGGAGGTGGAACACTTTCCCTCCTCAGTAAGAAGCCCCGGTAGGCCTCGTTATCGGCCAGCAATGAGCGCAGTGCGCTGGTGGTGCGCTGCGGAAATTGGGTGGAACCGCGTGAGCAGAGCCTCTCGCCCCATGGGTGAGAGGCTTTTGTAGTATCTGGAGAATAAGGCAAAGGAGGCGATCCGTCATGGCAGAGATAGAGCTGGATGTGCTGAGGCATTCCGCCTCGCACGTCATGGCCGAAGCCGTGCAAAAGCTCTTCCCGGAGGTCAAGCTGGGCATTGGGCCGGCCATCGAGAACGGTTTTTACTACGATTTCGACCTTCCCCGCCCGCTGACTCCGGAGGACTTGGCCAAGATCGCTGAGCTGATGCGCCAGAGCATTCGGGCCAAGCATCCTTTTATCCGTCAAGAGGTCAGCCGGGAACAGGCTCGCGAGCTCTTTCGCGATCAGCCCTACAAGCTGGAGCTGATCGAGGAAATGCCAGAGGATGAGGTCATCACCATCTATCGGCATGATGATTTCGTCGATCTCTGCCGTGGTCCCCATGTAGAGCATACTGGCCAGCTTCCTGAGGATGCCTTTGCCCTGCTCAGCGTGGCCGGGGCCTATTGGCGGGGGGATGAGCATCGCCCCATGCTTCAGCGCATCTATGGAACGATCTGGCATACCAAAGAGGAGCTCCAAGCCTACCTGGAACAGCTCAAGGAGATCGAGCGCCGCGATCATCGCCGCCTGGGCCGCGAGTTGGATCTTTTCAGCACCCACGAGGAGGCTGGCGCTGGGCTGATCTACTGGCACCCCAAGGGGGGGCGCATTCGCGCCATCATTGAGGATTTCTGGCGGCAGAGGCACTTTGAGGGGGGCTATGAGATCCTCTATACCCCCCACATTGGGCGTTCTTGGCTTTGGGAGACCTCTGGCCATCTGGATTTCTATCGTGAGGGGATGTACTCCCCCATGGATATCGACGGACAAGATTTCTACATCAAGCCAATGAACTGTCCTTTCCATATCCTCATCTACAAGAGCCGGCGGCGCTCCTACCGCGAGTTGCCTTTGCGCTGGGCCGAGTTGGGTACCGTCTATCGTTATGAGCGCAGTGGAGTGCTCCATGGGCTCCTGCGGGTGCGGGGCTTTACCCAAGATGATGCCCATATCTTTTGCACCCCGGAGCAGATCGAGGACGAGATCCTTGGCGTCTTGCGCTTCTCCCTAGATCTCTGGAAGGCCTTTGGCTTTGAGGACGTTCAGGCCTATCTTGCCACCCGCCCAGAAAAGGCCGTTGGCGAGCCTGCACGCTGGGAACAGGCAACCAACTCGTTGCGCAGGGCTCTGGAGATAGAGGGCCTCAGCTATGAGATCGACGAGGGCGGCGGTGCCTTTTACGGGCCCAAGATCGATCTGAAGATCAAGGATGCCCTTGGCCGCGAATGGCAGATGACCACGATCCAGTTCGATTTCAACCTGCCTGAGCGCTTTGACATGGTCTATGTCGGGGCGGATGGCCGGGAGCATCGGCCCTATATGGTGCATCGGGCGCTTTTGGGCTCGCTGGAGCGCTTTTTCGGGGTGCTCATTGAGCATTATGCGGGGGCTTTTCCCCTCTGGTTGGCGCCCGTGCAGGCTCGGCTCATCCCCATTGCCGATCGCCACGTTGAATATGCCCGCCAAGTGCAGGATCAGCTGCGTGCTGCTGGCCTGCGCGTAGAGCTGGACGATAGCGGAGAGCGGATGAATGCCAAGATCCGCACGGCCCAGATGGAAAAGATCCCCTATATGTTGGTGGTGGGAGATCGTGAAGTGGCTAACGGCACCGTCTCGGTGCGCTTGCGGACGAACGAGAACTTGGGAGCTATGCCAGTAAAAGAGTTCCTCGCCCGGGCCCAGCGCCTCGTCGAGGAGAGGAACAACACTGCACTTTAATTTGCAGACACTCCCCTCATGGTAGGCGGGGTCAGAGGGAACAAGGCCACCCTCTGGCCCCGCCTTTTTTTCTACTTTTCGTAGACAAGGGCCACCTTGATGACCTCTTCGGGGTGCTCATCGATTAGGCGATAGGCGGCGGGAGCTTCGCGATAGGGGAAGGTGTGGGTGAGAAGCTCCTTTACCTCTACCTTGTCCTTGGCCAGCAGGTCTTCAAAGACCGTCTCGGTGACGCGGCGTCGGCTCCACATGGGGTAGTAGCGGCTGGGGCAGCCCCATACTCCCATGCTTGAGATGAGGGTGAGCCGGTTGTGGTGCCATTCTTCCCCCAAGTAGACCGCGCTGGCGCCTCCTTGATAATAGCCCAGGGTCACCACCGTGCCGCCCATGTGGGCGCAGCGGAGCGCTCCTTGAAGGGCGCTGTAATGGCCGCTTGCCTCGATGACCACGTCGGCGCCCCGTGGGCCTTTATCTCGGAACTTGAGGATGTGGGCGGGGTCCTCAGCGCGGGGGTCTACCACCCGGTCAGCTCCCAGCCGGCTGGCCATCTCCCGTCGCTTGGCGATGGGGTCCACGGCGAGGATATAGCTCGCCCCGCTGAGCCGAGCCAGTTGGACGACGATGAGCCCGATGGTGCCCAGCCCAAAGATGGCTACGTGGTCGCCTACTTTGATCTGGGCGTCCTGCACGGCCACCAAGGCCACTCCCACCAAAGCGCTAAAGATGGCCTCCTCAGGGCTAACCCCTTTCGGGAGCACGTGCATGGGGATGTCTGCCCGAGCGTCCTGGTCCATGTTCACGACCTGGGTGGGTTTGTGCGGCTTGGGCACGTGCACAATGTCTCCTACGTGCACCTCTTGCACCTGGCTGCCCACCTCCACCACGCGAGCGACCAACTCATAGCCCAGGTACATCTCGGGGAACCCCGGCTCCTCGTTGGGGACAAAGAGGCGATGTTCGCGGTCAAAGTGCTTCTCGGCAAAGGGAGCAGTGCCTCGATAGAGGTTCAACTCTGTTCCGTGGCTGATGCCACTGATGAGGCTCTGCAAGCGCACATCGCGGGGGCCCAGAGGGGGGTCCTCGTACTCGCGCCATTCCAGCGTGCGTGGGGCAGTGAGAATATAAGCATGCGGCATGGCAATATCTCCTTTCTCAAAAGAGGTATCCTTTGGCCAAATAGAGGCCTAGTTTGATATATTCCTCAAAGCAAGCCACCAGGGCTCGCTCGTTGGTCCACCAGGAGTTGAGCTGAAACCAGCTGGGTTTGGCGCTGACAAAGATGAGCTGTATGCCCGTGCCTCTATAGACATGCCGAAAGACCAAGCTGGCCCGTCGGGTATGATAGTTATCCGTGACGACCAAGAGGGCGCGCAGGCCTCGTTTTTGGGCCAACTGCAGGCTCTCCAAGGCTTCTTCGTAGGTGCTGATGGGGGTCTTGAGGAGGAGGATGGTCTGGCGGGGGATGCCCCGGGCCACCATATAGTCGGCCCCGAGCTCGGCAAAGGTTTTATCGAGCACGGGGACGTGAGGTTTATCTCCACTGGAGATAATCAGCGGGGCCCATCCCTGTTGGTAGAGTTCTATTGCTCGTTCTTGGCGAGAGCCGTCGCCCCCGCCAAGGACGAGGATGGCATCCGCTTGGGCGGGAGGTTGGTCCACCACCAAGAGTTGGGCCACAGCTCCCAGCCACCAGCGGTGGCTGAGGACAAGGAGAAACAAGAGGATGATGAGGAAAAGGCACCCTGGGGAGAGGCGCCGCCCTCGCCGGCTTTTTCCCTCGGTACGCTGATACCACCTGATAGGCATCTCGGCTCCCGAGCTCAATGAGATGCAGAGCCATTGACCCCATTATAGCATGAAAGGGAGAGGAGGGGAACCTCCTCTCCCTTTGGGGGAGCACAGGCGGCTGGCCCCGGGGGAAGGCCAACCGCCCGCGGGTCGGGTCTGCATCAATTAGTTGGGGGCTTGCAATCGCCACTGGGTGGCCTCGCTCACCTCAATCCAGTAGCCACGCCCGGGTTCGAGCGTGGCTAGGGTGCTTGCTTCGGAGGGCAGGTCGGGAGTAAAGATCCGCCAGGGCTCGGAGGTGCCGGCGGCGTAGCCAAAGAGGGTGCGAAAGCGCCCACCCAAAGAGGCCACGGCATCGGCTACGCTCTGGGTTTGCTCAAAGGGGTATCCTACCAAGTTCCAGCCCTTGTAGAGAGGGATGGTGGCTTCCGTTTGGGGGAAGCAGCGTACTTCCCAAGTGGCCGGCGTGAGCATGTGGATCCAAAAGCCTTGGCCAGGTTGAATCTCTTTGAGCTTGCGGGCATAGGGCACTCGGGCATCGTAGGAGAGCCACTGCCCACTGAAGGCATTGTAGGCATAGACGCGGTCGAACTTGCCCCGTAGAGAGGCCAGCAGATCCTCCACCTTTGTGGAAAGGGGCATCCCCGGTACCGAGACCAGGTTCCAGCCGATGACGAGGGGAATGTATTGGGTGGGGGCGTTGGTCAGCTGGATGTGCAGGATGCGCGTAGCACCAGCAGGGATCTCGAGGCGCAGGCGCAGCTTGCCATCTACGAGGCTCGGCTGCAAGCTTTGTCCTGTAAGCCACTCCCGCACGATGTAGGCATCGGAGGCAGGCAACCCCAAGGCCGCCAGGTCCACTGAGACGCTCACGTTGGTGTCGCCGCCCGTATTGCGTAGGGTGAGATAGAATTCGTCGCCACTGCCATAGCGTTCGATGTAGACTTGGCTGCGATCGGTGCGAGCATGGGTGATGGGCTCCCAGCCCGCTTGGTTTAGGGCGATGATCTTGGGGATGTACTTGCGGTAGAGATCACGGTCGCGCTCGTACCAATCAGAGCGCTCCCAATAGTTTGTCACTCCTCCATCGTGCGTGAAAAAGCTCGGGTAGATGCCATAGAAGGCGCAATAGGCAAAGTACTGCTCGACCATCGCATGGGTAAAGGAGGGGAGATCGCCATTTTGCAATACGCAATAGGGCTTGCGATAGCTAAAGGTGCGCCAAAGGTTGAGAAGTGAATCGGGATCCGGAAGAAAGCGCCCATTGTGCACCCAACCGCGCTCGCTGCCCATGATGTCAAAGAGGTGGGCAGGAAAGGCCCAGCGTAGGAGGACGCTGTTTGCCATACAGTACTTGCCCAGGCTGTGCACATCATCCGACACCCACTTGGCGAACTCATAGTTTGAAAAGATATGGGGCAACACCACCCGTTTACTGGCTGTCTCAAAGGTTAGGGGGAGATCGCTAAAGGCCCAGTGCTCTCGGCGGTAATTGCTATAGAGCCCGCGGCTTTCAAAGCTGTCGATGTATTCGCCGTCGAGGATCCCCCACTCGGGATGGGAGTAGGGGGCCTTGATCCCCTCGCTCCAGCTTTGGCTGGCTTTGGTGGCCGAGTACCCTGCGATCTGGAGATCGGGGTCGGCGTCGAGGATAAAGGCAGCAGCGTGGCTGGCAAAGGCCTCACTGGCTGCTTCGAATTGATAGCGGCCGCTGGCATCAAAGGTGCCTGAGCTGAGGATAGCCTCTCCCCAGCGTCGCTCTGAGGCGATGGAAGAGGAGGCCTTGCGCCGTACATAGTCCATCACTGCCTGATAGTCGTCGTTGGGGACGTCCCCCGGCAGGCGTAGCCAATAGCCCCAGGGTTCGGCCAAATAGCGAAGGGTATAGGCTCCTACACTGTCATCATAGGCATAGACGTGGGGGTTGCCCGTCTCGTGAAATTTGATGTGAAAATCGGCAATGTTGGGGATGCCGTCCAGGTCTGCATGGGCCACCCAGATGCCATCATCAGCGACGCGCCGCTCAAAGAACTGGGGATAGATGTGCACATATTTGGCAAAGGCGGCGCGGAATCCCCAGCTTGGGTCGTGCTGGTAGAGGAGAAGGCGTACATCGGCCCGGCCAGGGTGTTTGGCCGCCTGGCTGAGCCCCAGCTCAAAGACGACGAAATACTGGTGAGTGGAAGCATTGTAGGCGAAGCGCGAGACGACGGGCCGGTCCATTGGGTAGGCCAGAGCCAAGCCGGCTGAAG
>JAGGYI010000095.1 GCA_021162655.1 Anaerolineae bacterium | reverse complement strand
CCCCCCAAAAGGCCAACAGAAGAGATCCCCGCCCCTTTCTCCTTTGGAACGAGGTACCCTCTCCTTGTTTTGGAGGGCAACCAATGGATGGCAGCCTGCCGCGAGAAATGGTAGCCCAGAAAAAGGCATGACCCACAGTAAGCGCAAAGAATGTAGGCACCGCCAAGTTAAAAGCTACTTCGGGGACTATTCCCGTCAGCTTGACAAGCAACGCCACAAGAAACTGGCCATAATAGTAATAATTGATATACCCGCCAGCGAAATATGGATCATACGGCGGCATGTAGGCAGACTTGGTGATGGCATTGAGGAAAGCGATCTCCATCATCTTCTCGCCGCCAAAAAAGGGATGCCAGAGATCAGGGTTCAGCAAGCGAATGCCGACGAACGCCCCAAATGCCCCCGTAAAGAGAGCCTCTTCCAAAAAGACGAGACGAAGGGAAAAACTTTGCCCATTCAGAGCGAGGCCTCGTCGGCGCCAAAGAAAAAAAGCCCCCCCTCCTAAAAGCAGGACAGCCAGCCAGGCCACCGGTGGGCTATTGCTCACCACGCGCAAACTCGCCCCCACCCAAACAAGATAGGCCACAATGAGCAGCCCCACTGCCTTGGCCATTGCATATCCTCTATCGGCAAAGCGTTCCCAGACCCTCGCCGTCAATGGCCAAGCCAAAAAACCGATCAATTCCAGAACGAACCACCAAAAGAAAATGGCCCCCCACGTCTGGTTTGCCCACGGGCTCCATCCCCGATCCCGCAACACAGGGAGCTGATCAACTGGCACATCCAGCATCAACGAACGATGTCTGCGCCCCTCTGTAAGGTTTCCAGAGGGTTCCTTTGCCGGTCCCTCTGCTCGTACCACTGGGCCAACCCAATGCTTAGAGAGCCACTGCAAAAACCCCCCTCTCAAAGTCGCTAACTCGCGAGCGTCGCTCCCCTTTACTTTGTAAATCGTAACCGGCCCCCGTCGATAAACGATCTCAAGATACGACCCAACCATATCCTCAAATTTGGCTAAACCCTGAGGATCATAATAGGCCCGCTCTAACTCGCCGACATAGATATAACTCACCTGATAGCGCCGCAGAATCTTGAGAGCAGCTTGGACATCATGGGTATTGTAAAGCTCACGCAGATCCTGCAATCGCCAATCTACGACCTGGCCCCCTATCGCCGCTCGCTGCTGTTTCTGATGCCAGTCCCAGCCGATGATTGTAGGTAATCCTGTATAGATCGAAATACGGCTTCCCCAGCGGTAAAGCGGGGTATTGGCCTCGGCTATCACCGGTGAGCCTATCACGTGGTCCTGCAGCCAGACAATCGCACGGCGATCGTTCTCTAGGACAAGCTCGCGGTTATTATCATGGTAACGCGCCGTGGTCATATACTGCATCCCATCCAAGCCAGGAGGCAACGAAGGATCCCAGCGATCCCGCACCTTGCCATAGGTAGCGAAAATGGGATAGAGGGAAACCCCAAGCAAAAGCAAGGCGAACCCCGTTCGCCATGTCTTGGTCCAGCCCGGAGACCAAAAACGTTGCTCCCGGAAGAGTCGTTCCAAGGCCACTGCCGCTACCACGTTCCAGATGATCCATACTTGAAGATAGAACTTGAAAACGGTGTTCATCCGGCCGATATCGCCTTTGAGTACAACGTACTCCACCGCCAAGGTCAAAGCCATCCCCAGAGCGATTAACAGCGTTTGAAAGCGCTTTGCCGGATGTGCCTTGGAATAAAAAGTCAACGCAGAGGCAAGAACCAGAACGGGCACCCCCAGAAAGGGGACCCAAGCTTTGTGGGCAGCAAGAGCCAAAAGGAAAACGAGCAGGAGAGAAAGCCCCACCCAGGCCAATTCATACGCGAGGGTTTGACAATGAACCAAACGTCCATAGAGTTCCCAAGCCCTACGCCTTCGCCCCCCCGATGTCAGGAAAAGCCGCACAGCCCGAGCAACGCCGTTGCGCATCCCTTTCTCTAAAAGCAAAACGAGCAAATAAGAAACAAGTACAAAGAGCGTCAACCCATGGATGAGAAGATAGTCTCCCAAAGGCGTTCTGGGGCCCTTCCAAGGCTCTACACTAGAATAAGCAAGCCCAAAATGGGCATGATAAGGTCTGAAAAGCAAAGCACTCATCACGAGTAGATACCCGGCCTGTAGCACCCACTGAGTAAGCATTTTCTGATTGATACGCTTCGTCAGCTCATAGAGGCCGATCCCTAAAGCGGCGAAGGATATTCCCAAATAGGTAGGAAAGTCCCAAGAGTTATTACACCACAGCTCTCCCACCACCAGAGCGAGAAGGCTGAGCCTCAGCAAAAGGGACCAATTCACCCGTTTCCAAATCATCGATAACCCCAACCAGCGGCCCACCAAGCCATTTTGCTCCTCGCAACACTTTGGGAGGAGCAACTCTTGCCCCGATCTTACCAAACTGACGGCCAGCCCAAGAGCCAAGAGTGCAAAAGGCATCGCCGTAAGGTGTGCATGGAGATCGGCATAGAGAAAGGTAAAGAAGGGGAACTCATTGATCTCCCCATGGCTCATGATCCGACTAGCATTCCAATACCACCACTCACTTCGGAAAGGAAGAGCTCTACCTTGAAACAGCCATCGCCAAAGGCCCACTGCAAGCCGCACCAGCGAAGCGAGAATAGGAAAAGAGCTCTGGAACTGCACATCTTTGGCAAGGTCCGTCAACCCCTGCACAAGGAGGCGCACCTCCCCCAAGTTTCCCACTACGGCCACAAGGGCAGCGCCTAACAGCCCATAACGCAAAGCTCGCGGGAACCACTTTTCTTCATCTTGGCCTGCTGGGATGAGATTGAAAACCACCGAACAAGCCCCCATGGCCACCATGCCAAACCAGGTGGGAATGGCCAAGTTATACGCCACCCAAGGAACAATGCCCGTCAGCTTGATCACAGTAGCAACGACCACCCAGCCAAAATAGTAGTAGTTGATATATCCACCAGCGAACCACGGATCATAAGGCGGGAAATAGGTGCTCTTGATGATAGCATTCAGATAGGCAAAGTCCATCGGCTTCTCTCCACCCATCACAGGGTGCCAGAGATCAGGGTTCCCCCAACGGATAAGCCAGAAAAGGGCAAAAAATCCCAAAAAGCACACTTCGTTCGCCAGGAGGAGTCGCCAACGAAGACGCAAGTAGTCTCTTATCGCCCCTCTCTGGACATACGCGATGGCAGCCGAGACCAATACCAGTCCCAGCAAAACTACCGTTATCGTCTTGCGTGTATAAGGGAGCCACTTCAAACTAGGTAGGAGCCATGAAAGATAAGCCACCAATAACAATCCCAACGTCTTGGAAAAGACATATCCTCGGTCTCTCAAGGACCGGAAAGCGACAAAACCTATGGGAAACCCTACGAGGCCCAAAAGGTAGAAAGCCAATAGCCAGATGAACGTAGGGTGCTGATTGCTAAAGCTATTCCGATGAAATATCTTGGACCACGTCCCTCCTCGGCGTTGAAGCTCCCACTCCTCCGTGGTCAACATCAGGCCATTGGGGGCTTGGGTCACCTGGCGAGGCATCACGCGGACGATGCGCTCCAGATCAATCCCATCAAAGAGAGCACGAACTTTTTGTATAGAAAAGTCTGGGCGCTTTTTAAAGATGATCACCTTGGGATGATCATATACTGTGAAGGACTCGTCGGCATTGTCGTCCACTATCTCAATGCCAAAGAGCTTGGGACGAGAGGTAAATGTAATCAGTCGATCATAGCCCAACTCCCCAGAAAAAAGTGCCTCATAATAGCGCGTTGTCATGGGATAACGCATAGATAGCCGGGGAATAGAGCCATAAAGCCGATTACTCGTCAAAGCGATGTACTCTGTCTGCTCTAGCCAAGAGTAGAGTTTTTCCCTCTTCTCAGGGATATCCTCCCAATAAAGATCCATCTTTACATGGCGGTACTCGCGGCTGGCGTTATGTCCATCAATATTCAAAGGGACTGGGTCATCCCACACTTCGAAGGAGATCGTCGAGCCCGGAGGGATATGCGCATAAATCCAACGAGAGGCTGCGATCCGCGTCACTGGCCGCGTATAGATGCTAGTGAAGGCAAAGGCCCAGAAGGCCGTCCCCAAAACCACGGCTCCAACAAGTACTCCTGCCAGTGGACGCGTCCAACGCTGCCAACCGGATCCGCGGTGCCGTGCAAACTTTTCCCAGAGCCAAACTAGGCCATATGCCGCCACCAGTGTCGTGGTAGGATAGATAGGCAGAAGATAACGCACCGGCTTCACAAACTGGACACTTTGGTAAAAAAAGGTAAAAGTCATCCACGTCCAAGGCAACAGATGAACCCATCGATGCTTTTTATAGAGCTCATAAGCCATCAAAGCCCAGCTTAACCAAACGGCGATTCCCAAAGGAAGACCTTGGCCCCAAAGCACCATATTTTTGAACATGTACCAGACAGGCTCTCGCGCTGTCCATTGATGGCTGGGCGGATAATCGATCTCGCCGCTAATCAACTTGCGGACATAGATCATATCTTGCTTCCACTTGGGGTTGATCCGAAAGTTGAGGAACCCTGGACCAGTAAAAGCCTGAGGCTGAGCCACTCGGAAGACCAAAAGAGCCACCACCAAAACAACGACTATCGCTGCTCCAGCCCACAGCGCCCGGAAAAAGAACCTTTCCCCCTTCTTCAGCTTGCCGCAGCGCCGGTCTACCTCCACTTTGACCGTCAACCAAAGCCTCCCCAAGCGTCCGCTCAGAGCAATCAGGTCCCTACTCTCTCTCTCGGACCTTACTTCTGCTGAGATGCGCAGCAGAAAAGCTAACCCTATAATCAGGAGAAAGGTAAGGACGCTTATCTTGCACGAGACAGCTAAGCCAAAGGCCACCCCCAGCATAAGAATGCTTCCCCATCCCCGTCCCTGGGCCACGCGCACTGCCCAATAGAGCGCAAAGGTTACAAAGAACGTTGTGGACGTATCAACGGTAAAAAAGTGGGCATGCTGGATATCAAGCACAGTCAAAGATAGGAGCAAAGCGCCGAGGAGCCCTACCTTCGGGCCATAGAGCCTTCGCCCCAATAAAAAGACAAAGAGAATGGAAAGCATATCCATCACTGCGGACATAGCCCGCCCAACCAGGTAGACCCCATCATAGCCTACCTTCCCCGTAAGCTGTCCGAAGAATTTGGCCACTATGACAGGAAACAAACCATAAACATACGTACCGAATCCATGATTATAGGGGTTGAGAGGATTAACTGACGAGTCAAAATACTCTTTGAGAGACTTGGGCCAGCGCAAGCTATTTTCTACCATGGTCAAGAAACGCTCATCGGGATGAAGATGTTGATGTTCATCCCAATCCAACCCTGTGAGACGTAGCGCCGCCGCCAGAAGGAGAACAACTATCAAAAGCCCCCAAACCAACAGCGGGTCATCAGGAGCTCGGAGCAACCATCCCCATCCACGTTGAACAAGGGTCCAAACCGTCGCCCAAGAGAGCTGCTTCTCATTCCGAGGGTACATCCACTGGGATGCTAGCTTTTCACTCTGGCCCATCATCTATCGCTCCCCATAAAAGGTAAGAAACGCTACCTTGCCTTGGTCGTCACGATGAGTCAAGACAATCCCTCTTGGGAAAGCCTGCCGCAAAAGCTGAAGGGATTGTACGTCTTGCGGATGAAGGATGACGACAAACTTGCCCGGCGGCCCCACAAAAGGAGGACGATCCAGAGAAAGCTCGCTGAGTTCATTGTGCCAACTTTGGTCTGCCCTCCGCAGCTGGGCCCGCACAGCATTGCCATCATACCAATAGGGCATCACCTTGATATAGGCTTCACCATCGTCAGCAAAGTCATCGATCACCCGAGCCATAGCCAAAGAGATTGAGTAGTTATGATCTGGCAAGTGAGCCACATATCTATCGAAATAAATGGGATAAAGTGCCCTGACCTCCCAAACAAAGAACAAGGCAAACGCCAAAATCCAGAGATGCCGGCTCGTCGGCCACCAGTGCCACCGCCAAAGCCAGCGCCGCTCTCCTCCCACGAAAAAGACCAACGCCCGCTCCTTTTGCTCCTCCGACGGGAAAAGCTCTGCCAAGCGCCTACGCAAAAGAGCCAAAGCCACCGCGGGGATCATGAGAGCCGCCGGCAAAGCACCTATGGCACGAATGGCATTTGGCACCTCTTGGGGGAAAGCCAAAGCAAGGGCAGTGGGTAAAAGCATGATTACCAAGCCAAGCAATACGCTCAAGTTATAGCCCTGGCGCCAACGCCAAAGCAGGTAAGCCACTCCAAAGACGAAAAAGATTGCTCCAAAGAAACTCAGCTCCCGCAAGCCGGGTACGTTGGCGATGAACACCGCATCCCCTCGATAATTGAACATGAGAAAAGCTTTGCGAAGATTGTCCAACAGTGTCCTCAGGATATCTCGCGGAAGCGAACGTTCAATGCTTGTAATCCGTGTTGCCGCCCGGAAAAAATAAGTACTGGGTTCTTCCAGAGCATACCTTCCCAGTGGGATAAAGACAAAGAGTGCCGTAATAGCCAACAGGAGGAGCCCCTGCCAATGATGGAAGAGCATCTTCCCCCTTCCCAAAACGATCTCTCCCACCAAAAAGGCAAGCACTAACAGCGGAGCGATCATAAAGGCGTTGTAAGTGTAAAAGCCCAAGCCCAGAAAGAAGCCAGCCCAAGCATAAAACCAGCGCCGCCCCGTCTTGAAAGCGCGAAGGAGAAAATACCACATGAGGGCAAGTACCAGGGGCAGAGTGCATGCCCGATAACCCACGCGGGTGAGAATAACATGCCAGTGGCTCACAGCCAAAAAGAAGGCCGCATAAAGCCCCACTTCGGCATTGAAAAGCTCCTTGCCCAAAAGATAAAAAACGGGCAAGGTCATGACCCCAATCAACGCCGAAGAGATTTTAATCGTCAGGTGACTCAAGCCAAAGAGGCGACAAAGAGGAGCTGCTAGATAGAAAAAGAGCCCTTCCCTTCCCGGATAGGAAGGAAAGAAAATAAGAAACTCTTTGCGCAGAATCAAACGTATATTATTGTAAATGTGTGGCAGATCACATCCCATCTCCAGAGGGACAGAGCCAATCCGATAGAGGCGATAGAAAGCCCCGATAGCCATAAAAACCAGCAAGACTACATGCCGCCAGCGGAGCAGTAACCCTTCGGCCGTAAAAACGCGCTTCCCTTCTTTCGAGACAGTTTTTGGAGGTTGCCAAGCCACAAATCCCAAGAGAGCCAATCCTATCCCCCAGAGGATCACAGCAGGCCCTCGAAAAACATTGCCTTGAAACTGAGAAAATGCCAACGCGCCCATTCCCAGGGAAAGAAGAAGCACCTCCCAATGAAAGCGCCTCTCTTGGCCAGGGATAGCATTCGGCCCCGCCTCTATAGCTTTCCGGCCCAAAAAAGCTACAAAAAAGACAGCAGCCAACCCATAAAGCCCGAACCCCAGCCCTAACAAACGCCGTTTATCCACAAGGTATTGAGCCACCATACCCGAGAGCAGCACCCAAATCCAGAGAGAACGCTCCCGGGAAGTAAGGGCCCGCTTTAAACGCTCTATTCTCGAGAATAACGAGAAATAAGCCACTCTTATCCTCCAGCCTCATAAGAGATGAAGAGAAGCTGGCCCCGTTCGTTACGAAACTCTCTCAACAAGCCTGAAGGATAGACGCGCCAAACGTAAGCTAGTTCCCCCTTGCGCTCAGGCAAAAAGATAAAAACGGGAACACGATCACTCTGAACAAAGTCAGGCTCCTGCTTGAGAGGCTCGACAACATCCATCCCCTCCACGCCTTGAGCAAGAAAGGGGATGGTAGCAAAGCTATAGTACATCCTCGGCGCCCCGAAAAAGTAGCAACGGTACTCTGGGCCCAAAGCGCGCAAGTATCTCCCCATGCGATCCGCTACTTCTGTATTCAAGCCAGCAAAAACATGCGAGGGCGTATACTTGGCAAAGTAAAAGTGAACACTTTGATAGCTAACAAAAAGCACTAGGCAGAGAGAAAGCGCCACTGCCATCCAGCGGCCCTTATTTAACGCCAGCTGTAACAACTGAGCTACTCGCACGATGCCCATGGCAACAAATATCACCACCGGAGGAATGGCCAGAACAAGCCGAGGACTTGTAGGAGGATTCTCCAAGAGCACCCCGCCAAAGATGATCACTGCCCAAAACCAGAGCAACAGCAACACATTTTCTCTTTTGCGCCAATGGTAGGTAGCATCAACCAAACCAAAGACAAAAAAGATCGAGCTGAAAAAACACAAAAGGGGTTTCCCCGGATGATACCAAAAAGTCGGATCAGGATAATAATTAAAAGCCAGAGCAGCCTTGAGGAACTGCCCCCAAAGCACCTGCCAAACCGTCTTCCCCGTGCGCTGTACCTCCTGCTGTACCCAACCTGAGGGGAAAATGCCCACCCATCGCCAACGCGCCATCATATCATTGGGATGATGGAGAAAGAAGACGAGCAAAGGAAGGGCCACTGTAAAAGCCACAAGCCCCATGACCAAAAGGCTGGGAGCGCTTTGCCAAATCTTTTGGCGTTCTCGCAAGAGCCAATACCCGAGATAACCAATCAAGACAAGGGGAATGAGGCGAGCTCCCATGTAAAAATAGACCGCCAGCCCCAGCATCAGTCCCGCAGCAAGAAAATCTCCCAGCCGATCCTCTTCTACTCCTCGATGAAGAAAATAAAAGATCCCCAAAGCAAAGAAAGGATCCCAGATGTTATTGATAGCTAGGCGCCCAAAGTGGATAGCGTAATGATATGAAACGAAAAAAATTGCCGAGATGACGGCCAGCCAACGACCATAGGCTCGCCTGACGAAAAGGTAGAGCAAGGCGACCGTCAAGGAAGAGATTATCGCCGAGGCAAGTCGCAAAGCAGCCGTCGTAATCCCCAAGACGCGCAGAAAAGCCGCCAGAAGGAAAAAATACAACGTGGGGTGAGAAAGCCAGCCCGTCACAAAGGGATTATGCCGCTGTCCTTTAAGCACGCTCACTGCCTCGAGCCCCATGGAAGCCTCATCGCCAGAAAGGACGTAAGGGATACTCCCCAAATGGGTACCTCGGAAGAGAAAAGCAATCAGCACCAAAAGGACCACTAGCACTCCCTCGGGAGAAGGCGGCTGCCAGAACAAGCGTGTCAATCGCCTCCAAAGGCTTTTCCAATCCAGCCAAGCTCCTAGCACAAAAGCGATGCCCACACCCCAAAGGATGAACAGATCCCAAAAGGGGCGTGCTCGGCTACGCGCCTCAGCCACAAAAGCAACATAGACGCTCAAGGCCAGCCCGAGCACCAAAAAGCCTAGCCGCCAAGGGTTCCTTCCCAAGAGTTGCCAAAGTGCTCGGCCAAAAGCCCGCTTCTTGCGCCGAGCTTCTCCCCTCCAAAGAGCCAAAGCACGTCCAAAAAGAACCACTGCCAAAGCATAGAGGGCTACTCCATCCCAGAGGTAATCACGTTTATGGATAAAGTAATATTGCCCTGCGATGGCGAAAAGAAAGGCAACAAATACCAAACTCCGTAACGTGCGCTTCTTTCGCTCCATGGCTTCAGAGAACCTTTTTCGCTTTAACAGCGATGTTCACAAAGGTTTTTTTCCCAACAAGCCACCTTGGCTTCTCGTTCCAACTATCAATCCAGTTGAACAGGGCCAACATCCAATTAATCGGATTCAAAGGAGAACCACTATTCTCCTCACCACGAAAGCGATGAGTCGACTTGGCAATGAACCCCGGAAGAAGGTTGTGTTCAATCAAACCCTTCCCCAAGGTGTAAACAAGCGTCTGTGTAGCGGGGAAACAGTAATGGGTCAGTTCTTCTATCTGCTCCAGATGAAAACCCGCTCTTTCTATCACAGCAATGAGCTCTTTGGGCTCATACAGACGATAATGGTTTGCCCAAATACCCGCGAATGGCCCCCGTCGGATAGGACGATGAAAGAGGTCTTCTGCTACCCGATTGATGGGATCATACCAATAAGGATAATGTCGGTGGGGGACCGTCAAAACGAGAATGCCTTCAGGCTTTAACACCCGCCAGACCTCTCGGAGACCAGCCAAATCATCTGCCAGGTGTTCCAATACCTCAGACATAATAACTCGATCAAAACTCTCGTTAGCAAAGGCCAGGTGATGGATATCCCCCCGGACCAAAAGCACCCGAGGCCCCGCAAGATGCTCCCTGGCATACCGCAAGACTTTCTCTTCAAAGTCTATCCCATACAAATTACAGCGAGGACACAGCGCCTTCAAAAGCTTGAGGTAAAACCCCATCCCCGTTCCACAATCAAGAATGACCAGCCCCGGGGCAAGCTCCAAGGAAGAAAGCACCCACTTCACCCGGCGCTTGTAGGCTACATCTGATTCATTTCTTAGAACCCTTTCAACCCAAGCTCTCTGTTCCTCTGACAGTGCCTCGAGCATGCCCCTCTCTACCCTGGCCTAATTCTGTCCAGCTAACCGCTCTAGAAGCTGCTCATATTCAGAAAGGGTCTTTTCCAAATCAAAAATCGAGCGGATGTGCGTATAGGGTTTGATGTAACGGGCTGGGTCCTCTAAAACCTGAACCAGGCCTTCTGCAAGAGCTTGCTCATTACGTGGCTCCACCAAAAGGCCCATTCCCGTGACAGAAACCACCTCTCGGGCCCCTGGGATATTCGTTGCTACGACAGGAGTGCCACAGAACATCGCCTCGATCTGCACGCTGGGGAAACAATCCGTCCGGCTAGGCAAGGCGAAAACATCACACATCGCATAAAAGTTGGCCAGCTTCTGTCGGTCAGTAATGAGGCCCAGCATCATCAAATGCTCAGCATTTGCCTCCCAGAGATGGCGCCACTGCCCAAAAAAGTCTTCATAGACAACTCGATGCTCTCCAGCATAAAGAAACTTGACATTTGGTACTCGCTCGACAACGAGAGGAACGGCTTTGAGGAGGTAATCAAAACCCTTCTCCTCGACGAAACGTCCTGCAAAACCTACTATTTTCGCTCCCTCCAGGCCCAACTCGCGCCGCCATGCTACAACAGCCTCTTGATCAGGTCTGGGGATCACTACTGGAGGATAGATCGCCACGACTTTATGGGCCCGGGGACGAAGATAATCAGAATGATTGGCATAATCTTGGCTATGGATTGTAATCACATCGGCGACGTCCGCTCCACGATCTAGGAGAAACCCCACCGTCTTTTGAACAAATTGGTTCCAGAGGCCCGCCGGCATCACCAAATCACCATGATGCGTCATCACCATCTTACGGCCAGCCCAATGGGCCAGAAGGCCCACGAACCAGGTTTCTAACATAGGGGTATGCACCTGGACGATATCATGCTCACGAACCAAACGGTTCACCGTAGAGAGAAAAGAGGGCATCACCTGCCCTCGACTTAGGCGGAACCATGTGGGCAGGCGAACGATTTGTACGCCATTATGCTCCTCACGCAAGGGCAAATCCCTACGGAAGCGAGAGGTAACAACAGTGATCTGGTGCCCACGCTGGGCCAACCCTTCCGCCAGACGCTGAGCATACGCCGTCAACCCTGTCCAGTGAGGATAATAGTACGTCAACGCAATCAGCACCTTCATAAGGCATGGCTCCGCAAGTTTTTTTTATTTTTCCGAGATCCCCTCAGGAGATGCTTCCATCACCTCTTTTCGTATACGAGAATAATCCAACCCCTCTCTTATCAATCCCACCAATCCAAAAAGAATAAGCGAAACGTTTGTAAAGGTATGCAACCCCAAAGCATAACCAAAAGCCTTGCTCTGGTTTATCGAGTAAACGGCCAGTGCCTGCACGGCAGCCCACTCAAAAACGCCCATCGCCCCTGGAGATGAGGGTAAAACCATGCTAAATCCCGTAGCGCAAAGCACCAATGCCGCAGCAGCAAAAGGAAGGACCTCTGCCATATTAAAAGCAGCCATGAGCGTATAGTTAAAGAGAGCATAGCCCAGCCAGATCAAAGCCGAACTGAAGAGAATCCCTGGAAGCAAACGCACCATTGTTAAGACGCGAAACCCATCAACCAGGTTTTGCAAGGCCCGCTTCAATTTTGGGTGACCAATAACAGGAACACGCCCTAAAAAGCGCCACAGCCAATCCACCCCTCTCTCGCCAAAACGAGAGAGAATAATGAGCACTCCCGTTCCTCCAACAGCCCCCGCTCCAAAAAGGATGCCCCCCCGTGTTGCCCAAGTTGGCAGGTCTACAAAGGGGATCAAAACCACCAAAAGAACCACAACGGTTAAAACGTCCAGTAATCGCTCAATTAAAAGAGTAGAAAGAGCCTGCCCTATGCCCCCCGTGATCATCCTCCCCACAAGATACGCTCTTACTAGCTCCCCAGCCTTGGCTGGCAAAACGTTATTGAAAAAATAGCCGATGTTCACAAAGCGAAAGATACGAGCTAAGGGAATATGCACATCCGGGTACATCAAAAGGCGCCACCGATAAGCCCTAGTGATATTGATCAAAACCAACAGTCCCAAAGCAGGAAAAAGGTAGAAATAACGCGCCTCTCGAAAGAGCTGCCACACTTCAGCCCATTGAACGTGACGCATTGCGAAATAAAGAAAGATGAGGCTGACGAGTATTCCCAAAATGAGGCGTTGACTCCTTTTCATAGACTCCTCTCATGAGCTATTTCCAGACGGAGAACAACGTGCATTATAACACGAAGGCAGAGGTCGGCAAAACAAAAACAGCTGAAAAAATGCACGAGACGCTCAGCGGAAGGGAGAAATCCTGCACATTGCGTCAATGCGCAGAAGAATGGCCCGAGGCCCGAACATCCTTGAAAAGGACAAGAAGCTGCTCACGGGAAAGCCTCTGTTTCTTTTGAAAGACCAGAGGCATAGGATGATCATACACGCTAAAGCTCTCATCCGCCTTTCCCAAGTTGATACTGTGGTACCTTGCCTCCCTCTGCGCAAATAAGCGAGGGCGAGGAAGAGGCGGATCGATGAATGTGTCGTGCACGAGGCGAATCCCGAAAATCTGGGGATACACTGCCACGTAATAAACTAATTCAAAGCCTAGACGCTCACCAAAGAGCAATTCATAATAGCGACTCGTTATGGGATAGCGCTGGGGGAGACGGGGAATGGTATCATAAAGGCGGTTGGAAGAGAGCACAATATAATCACTTTGCTCTAGATAATCCAAAAGGGTTTGTAATTTGGCCTCATCATCCGGATCGTACGCAGGAAAGACGTGGATACAATAATCATTATAGCACTGCAGCTCACCTATCCCTTGTTTCATTGGTAGGGGATCGTCCCAATGCTCAATCATTAAACAGCTTCCTATGGGTACATGATGGCACAGCCAGCGCGTCGCTTGAATCCAAGGATGTTCCTGCCGATAGACGTGGAGAAAAGCTACACAGTACAGCACTGTGCCTACCAGTACCGTACTACCAAATAGCCAAGCACCTCCCCGCCATGGCCATCCCTTCCCCCTAGTCCATCGAACCAGACCATCCATTCCCCAAGCGGCCCAGAGGCAAAATAGAGGGATGATCGGAAGCATGTAGCGCAGAAACTTGGCATGAAAGGAACCCACAATGCCAAAATATATCCACGCCCAAGAAAGAGGAACCAGAAGGGGGCCTGCCTTCCTCCAGTCACGTCCAAGCAAGCGAATTCCTGAAAATAGTGCCGCCAGCGCCCCCCCAAATCCTCCAATCCCCAAAGGAATACCCAACGACCAAACACCTGTCTGCCAAAGAGGGTAGAGATAAGGCAACGTCCCAGCGAATTGGCGAGTATAGGGCAGATCAATTGTCCCCCTCGCCATCCGCCCCTCATGGAACACATCCACAACAAAAGCGACGATATCCAAAAGAGCATAAGGTTCACAAAGGAGGAAAACGATCAGCGCTAGCCCTCCCGTAAAAATGAGCCCTCCTATTGCCAACCAAAAGGAGACTCTCTCTTTCTGCCTCCTGGCAAGCACTCCCCAAAGCCAAGCCAAACTTATAGGAACGGCCAAGGGCACAGCGCTTACCTTGGTCGCCAATGCTAGGCCCCATGCCCCACCCAGGAGAATACTCTGACGCAGGCGAGGGCGCCGTACCACACTTTCGGCGAGATAAAGGGTCAAAAAAACAAAAAATACAAGCATTGTATCCACAGTGTAAAAATGAGCCATCTGCACATGTAGCACGGTGAAGGCTAGCAGGAAGGCTGCCAATAAGCCAACAGACCGCCCATACAGCTCGCGCCCAAGGTGGTAAAGAAGCAAGACTGTCCCCACATCAAAAAGAGCCGAGAGTACCCGGCCGACATAAAAGCTTGAATCAAGAGAAGCCAATCGGGCATCGAGATGCCCTGCCAAATTGGCACAGATACGCAAAAGATAGATGGGCAACGAACCATAGGCGAAAAACTTGGGATTCCAAGGACTGTTGGGAGAGAGAAGAAGTGACCAACGAGGCGGCCAGGGGAAAGCCAGCTCGTCAGCCACTACCAAAATCTGCCTCTCATCAGGATGAAAGAGATACCCGCCATCCCAAGCGATATGGTAGAGGCGCAAGAAAAGAGCTACAGCCAAAATCAAGTAGAGTATGAGCCGAGAGAGAACTTTTTGTCTTGGCTTAGGCATCCATCTCCCTCTGGGTAAAGGTAACGCTCCTCACTCACCCAGCTTAAGCACGGCTAGAAAGGCCTCCTGAGGAATATCGACCTTGCCGATACGCTTCAAGCGCTTCTTGCCCTCTTTTTGCCGCTCAAGCAGCTTGCGCTTGCGCGTTACGTCGCCTCCATAGCATTTGGCAAGCACATCCTTGCGCAAGGCCCGCACTGTAGCCCGGGCGATGACCCTTCCCCCTATAGCTGCCTGGATAGGCACGGGGAAAAGCTGGGGCGGAATAACCTCCTTTAAACGCCTAACCAATGCACTCCCCTTTTCATAAGCCTTGTCTCGATGGACGATCAGGGAGAGTGCATCCACGGGCACTGAATTAACCAAGATGTCCATCTTGACCAGGTCACCTGGCCGGTAACCATAAAAAGCATAGTCCATCGAGGCGTATCCCCGCGAGCGAGACTTGAGTTGGTCATAAAAGTCTACCAAGATCTCGGAGAGAGGCATCAAAAAAGAAAGTAATACCCGCCTCTCATCAAGGTACTCCATTCTCTCAAATTCCCCACGCCGGGAGGTAGCCAACTCGATCAAAGGGCCGATGTAATCTTGCGGAGTAAAGATAGAGACACGCATCCAAGGCTCAT
The DNA here is from genome assembly GCA_021162655.1 of Anaerolineae bacterium. Classification (GTDB taxonomy): domain Bacteria; phylum Chloroflexota; class Anaerolineae; order UBA1429; family UBA1429; genus JAGGYI01. The sequence goes on along the minus strand of JAGGYI010000095.1, from coordinate 10,128 downwards.
GGATCTCTTCAATCTCCTCCGGTGGGGGTAGATCAGCAGGATTATCTACTACCACAACCTCACCATCTTTGCGAAGCACCTGATACTCCACACTAGGGGCCGTCGCCAAGAGATCGAGCCCGTACTCTCGCTCCAAGCGCTCCTGAACGATCTCCATATGAAGCAAGCCCAAAAAGCCGCAGCGAAACCCAGAGCTCAGAGCCACCGAGGATTCGGGCTGGAAAACTAGCGAGGCATCGTTCAGCTGGAGCTTCTCCAAAGCATCCCGCAGAGCACCATAGTCCTCATTATTCACCGGGTACAGCCCAGCGAAAACCATTGGTTTTGGAGGTCGATACCCAGGCAAAGGCTCCTCTGCCGGCCGATCCAAATCAGTAATCGTATCCCCCACCCGACAATCACGCACAGTCTTTAAGCCCGTTGCAATGTAACCCACCTCACCTGCCCGCAGCTCCTCTACTGGTTCCATATCGGGGGTAAACACCCCTACCTCCAAGGGCTCCAGTTCCTTTTCGGTAGACATCAGCATTGCCCTATCTCCTGGGCGGATTACTCCATCCACTACCCGCACATAGGCAATGACCCCTTTATAAGTATCATAATGAGAATCAAAGATCAGAGCCCTCAGAGGCGCTTCCACGTTCCCCTTAGGAGGGGGCACACGCTCGACAATAGCTTTTAGTACATCATCAATACCTATCCCCTCTTTGGCAGAGATCTGCAGCACATCCTCGGCGGGAATCCCCAACAGGGCCTCGATCTCCTCAGCTACCTCATCGGGCCGAGCTGAAGGAAGATCGATTTTATTTACCACAGGAACGATCTCCAGATCGTGCTCCATGGCCATATAGAGGTTCGCAATAGTCTGAGCCTCAACACCCTGGGTCGCATCGACTACTAGGATAGCCCCCTCACAAGCCGAAAGTGCATGAGAGACCTCATAGGAAAAATCGACATGCCCTGGAGTGTCAATCAGGTTCAACTCATAGCGTTGCCCATCCCCAGGGTAATCGTAAAACATGCGCACTGCCTTGGCCTTGATAGTAATACCCTTCTCTCGCTCCAGATCCATTCGATCAAGGACTTGTTCAACCTTCTCTCGCAATTGGATCGTCCCTGTGCTTTCCAGCAAGCGGTCCGAAAGGGTAGACTTGCCATGATCAATATGGGCAATTATACAGAAATTGCGAATGCGCCCGTCGGATCGTTCCATCATTTGATCTCTGTCACCCAACCTTCATCGCACACCAGAAATAGCCATAAAAACAGAAACAGCAGCCCCGCAAAGGTGGGGCCAAAATGTCCTTGCTTAGTATACAATATGGGCAAGCAATCACCCAAAGCCTTCAGAGATGCCGAGCCCGTAAATTGTCCAACGCCATCTGAGGAGTAACCCCTCTCTCGGTCGTGCGCAAGTAAAGATACTGAAAGACGTCCCGAATCACCGCCGCCACTGGCACGGCGAGGGCCAATCCCCACAGCCCTGCTACCTCGCTGCCCACAATCACCAATACCATAGCTACAGCAGGGTGAAAACGGACTGCATTCCCCGCTATTCGTGGAGCAAGGAGGATATTTTCTATCTGTTGAATGGCAGCAAAAGCGAGAGCAACCCAAAGCCCAAGAATAGGGCGTTTAAGGAAAGCAATCAGCACCGCAGGAGCGGCCCCTAAATAGGGGCCTAGGATGGGGATGATCTCAAAGATTCCCGCAAAAGTACCCAAAAGTAGCCCCAGGTCCACTCGAAAAAGGAGCAAAGCGATAGTGGCCATGACCCCCACTAACAAACAGAGAAGAAGCTGACCACGAATATACGCGCTGAGTAGGTCATCGATGATAATGGCAATACAGCGCACATCTTCGCGCGCCTTTTCAGGGATGAGGTTATAAAAAGCTCGACGGGCCTTGGCTTCATCCTTGAACACATAAAAGAGCCAGAAGGGAATGATCGCTAAACCAAGGACAAAGCTGAGCGTTTGTGAAATCGTCTTTAGCATCATCGAGAGCCCCATCTGTAAAGTATCCGTTATCGTCTCGACCGCTTTGGTTAGGTTCGCGTTCACAGCGGCCCGAATCTCCTCCGGCACGCCGGAGAAGAACTTTTGCACCTCCGTAGCGTACTCAAAGACACCCTCCAGCTGCTCCCAGTACTCGGGGGCAATCTCTCCCAGAAGCCTGGCCTGATTAATGACTGCCGGGATAAAAGAAGAGAGCAACCCAGCGATAACTCCCAAGGCAAGGATATAGACGATAATGATAGCAATAGATCGAGACCATCCCTTGCGACGCAGAAAGGGTAGGGAATGACGATCAAAAAAATCTACCACAGGTAGGAGAAGGTAAGCGAAAAACAGACCCAAAAAAAACGGGACCAAAGCAGCCCGAGCGGCGATGAGAATAGCAAGGCAAAAAGCTAGGAGAACTCCAACCAAGACCGTCCGGTAGATCTTGGTGGGCGATGAAAACCAAGAGGACATTTCAACACCCCTCCACAGTGCCACCATTGTTATCGACTCGTAGAACCTGCTCGATAGCTTCCAGATCAAGCTCTGGCAAATCTCGACCCAGGCTCAACCAGGCAAGAAACTCCACATTCCCTTTCGGCCCTCTGATAGGAGAACGTATCAAGCCGTGCAACCGCCATCCTCTATCCAAAGCCCAGGTTAATATCCCCCTCAACACCTGGCGATGCACGGCGACATCGCGCACGACCCCTCCTTTTCCTACCTGGCTCCTCCCTGCTTCAAACTGAGGCTTGATAAGCGCGATCACTTGACCTTGTGGAACAAGCCACTTGGGAACCTTGGGCAAGATCAAACGCAAGGAAATAAAAGAGACATCGATCGTCACCAAATCTACAAGTTCAGGAAGTTTCTCAAGATAGCGAGCATTCGTCCTCTCCATCACCACCACGCGCGGGTCTTGGCGCAGCTTCCAAGCAAGCTGTCCATAGCCCACGTCGATAGCGTACACCTTGGCCGCCCCCCTCTGCAGCAAACAATCAGTGAACCCTCCTGTAGAGGCGCCTACATCGGCTACAACCCACCCCGCTGGATTGATACGAAAAGCATCCAATGCTGCCGCCAGTTTTATCCCTCCTCGGCTCACAAAAGGGAGCCCCTGACGAACCTCTAGTTCAGCATCTTCAGGGACCTGGGCAGCAACTTTATCTATCACCTGGCCATTAACGAGAACTTGGCCTGCCAAGATCAAGCGCTTGGCCTTCTCTCGACTCTCTGCCAGTCCGCGCCGATGTACTAAAACATCCAAACGTACCTTGGTCATCATTTCTTCACTCTTCAAAACACCTTTGCAAGAAAGAAGACACCCTCTTGACGCCATGCCAAGGCTGCCTAGAATATAGTCTATCCTACTCTTTGCTTGGAGGCAATCTGTGCTCCGTGCACTTTTCAAGGCGATGCGCCCCAAACAGTGGGCCAAGAATGTCTTTGTCTTTGCGGGGATATTTTTTGACGGAAGGATTTTTGAACTTGAGCGGCTGTTACGTAGCTTGGCTGCATTTGCCCTTTTCTGTCTTCTCTCTAGCGCGGTCTACCTGATCAACGACCTTCTCGATATAGAAAAAGATCGCCTTCATCCCACCAAACGGAACCGCCCCTTGGCATCTGGGGCCCTCTCACCGAGCATCGCTATAGCGACTGCTGGCTTCCTCCTTATCTTGGGGATCCCCGCTTCTTTTGCGCTTGCCCCTGAGTTCGGTTGGGTCGCTCTCGGCTATACAGCGATGATGGTACTTTATTCTTTTCTCCTCAAGAAGATCGTTATCATCGATGTGATGACCGTGGCTGCAGGTTTTGTCTTGCGCGTTCTTGGCGGCACAGTCGTTGTTCAGGTCACCCGCTTCTCTCCTTGGCTCTATGTTTGCACTACTAACCTCGCACTCTTTATCGCTATCAGCAAGCGTCGCCATGAGATACTTCTCCTTGCCCAAGAAGCGAACAATCACCGAGCTAGCCTCCAAGAATACACTTTGGATTTCCTAGATGATATGACCTCCGTTGCCACCGCGACGGCCCTTGTTGCCTACTCTTTTTACACCTTCTCAGCTCCCAACCTCCCCCAAAACCACAGCATGATGCTAACCATCCCCTTTGTACTCTATGGTATTTTCCGTTACCTCTATCTTGTCCACACTAAAAAACTAGGAGGAGCTCCTGAAGACGTAGTCCTCGGCGATAAACCCCTCCTTATCACCATTCTCCTCTGGGCTCTGGTGGCGGGGCTGGTCATTTACCTTCCCAGCACCTAGCGAATAAGATGAAAAAAGGACGCACCCTCGATATGTGCGTCCCTCTTCCAACCCCTTCTTTGCCTAGCGCTTGGTGTATTGCGGTGCTTTGCGTGCTCTCTTGAGGCCCGGCTTTTTGCGCTCCTTGGCCCGTGGATCGCGAGTAAGGAACCCGCCTTTCCGCAGCACAGGGCGCAAATCAGGGTTAGCCACCAAGAGCGCTCGGGCAATGCCGTGGCGAATCGCCCCGGCTTGGCCACTAATCCCACCGCCCTTGACCAACACCGAAATCAAAAAGCGTCCTTCGTTTCCCGTGGCTTTCAAGGGCTCCAAAGCATGAGCCATATCCTCCTCGCGGGAGAAAAACTCCTCCGCAGGCTTGCCATTCACAATAAAGCCACTCTCGCCCGGGAAAAGCCGAACCCGTGCTGTTGCTGTCTTGCGTCGACCCGTTGCTTCATAATATTGCATTGCCACCTAACAATCCCTCCTTAGCTCATCCCCTCAAACGTAACTACAGATCCAACGGCTTGGGTTTCTGTGCAGCATGCGGATGGGTAGGACCTGCATACACCTTGAGTTTACGGAACATGGCCCGACCCAGGCGACTTTTGGGCAACATCCCTCGCACAGCGTGTTCAATCACGCGCTCAGGATGCTTGGCCAACATCTCTTGCAAGCTCACAGCCTTGAGCCCGCCAGGATAAAGAGAATGTCGATAATAGAACTTTTGCTGGAGCTTTCGACCGGTTACCGTGACTTTTTCGGCGTTGATCACAATGACATAGTCTCCCACATCCACGCTGGGAGTATAAAGAGGCTTGTGCTTTCCCCGCAGGATAGTCGCGATCTGGGTAGCCAAGCGCCCCAGATTTTTACCCGCAGCATCGACGACAAACCACTCGCGCTTTATATCAGAAGCTTTCACCGAATAGGTCTTGGGTACTTTCATCCATCTCCTCCGCATTCTTTCGCGGCTCTGCCGCGTCTCAGTCATATACTACCTGCCACAGGCACAACCCCCGAGCTGGTGCTGGAGGGCCTGCACGGCTGATATCCTTCGAAGCCAACACTTGGGCGAAATTCGAGACTGAAAGCCGTCCCTGCCCCACAAGGAGCAATGTACCTACTATGCGCCTTACCATTCCTCTCAAAAAGGCATTTGCCTCAATGATGAATTGAAGCAATTCCGGTTGGCCCTTTCCCCAAGGGGAAGGGTGCCTTTGCCACTCAGCCCGATGGACGGTTCGCACCGTTTGTTCACCAAAAGGCGGCTGCCCAAAAGCAGCAAAATCTTGTTCCCCTACCAGAAACTCGGCCGCCTCCTGCATGGCCAGGAGATCCAACTCCCCAGGCACCCAGTAAGCAAAACGTTCTAATAAGGGAGCCCGTACGGCGCTATTATAAATGCTGTAAACGTACATACGGCGCCTAGCGCTGAACCGAGCGTGAAACTCGGGGGCCTCCTTTTGTAGCTCTCGAACTGCAATGTCCCTCGGGAGAAGAGCATTCAATGCTCGCTCCAAGTCCGCGTTGCTATGTCTCCATTCCACCCGAAAATTAATCACTTGGCCGCGAGCATGCACCCCCGCGTCCGTCCGCCCCGCGCCATTCACCCTTATAGACTGCTGAGTAATGCGCTGCAGTGCAGCCTCCAACTCTCCCTGGATCGTTCGGCGGCCCACTTGAACCTGGAACCCACTGTATTCCGTCCCATCATACTCTACAGTGGCCCGATAGTTCTGCACCACCTAGCCTCCAGGGCAAATGTCCCGATTATTCCACCAACTCTAAAATCACCATCTCGGCGCCATCACCGGCACGCCGCCCCAACTTGACAATCCGAGTATATCCACCAGGACGCTCCATAAAGCGAGGGGCAATCTCATCAAAAAGCTTTTTCACCACACTACGATCCCGCAGCACGGCCGCCACCAAGCGCCTCTCATGCACGTCATGCTGGTCAGCATCTCGCTTGGCCTTGCCCCGCTTCGCAATGGTCACCAAGTGCTCCGCCTGTGAGCGAATGGCCAGCGCTTTAGCGCGCGTCGTCCTGATCCGCTCATGGCGAAACAGCTCTGTCATCAAGTTTCGGCACAAAGCCGTCCGGTGGGCCGAGCTACGGTTTAAATGTCGTCCAGCCACACGGTGTCTCATCTCAAACCACCTCTCCGGGTTTGCTTGACCTAACGTTCAAGCTCGAAATCTTCAGGGAGAAATCCCTTCTCTTTCATCTTGCTCAATAGTTCGTCCAGCGACTTTTGGCCAAAATTGCGAATGGCCAGCATCTCCGAAGCTCCCCGCTCCAAGCGCTCCATGATGTCTCCTACGTTGGCAATGCCAGCACGCTTGAGACAATTATACGCCCGCATGGTCAAATCGAGCTCCTCAATAGGCACCTCATAATACTTGGCCTTGGCGGCCTCCTCCTCTTCAACCTCGGGAGCTACCTCTTCCGTCTCAACAAAGTTGGCCAAGGGAGTAAAGTGCCGAATAAGAATTCGTGCCGCCTCGCTTAGAGCTTCTGCTGGACGAATCGTCCCGTCTGTCCAGATCTCCATTTTGAGCAGGTCGTAATTGGTGATCTGCTCAATACGCGTTTGCTCTACGGTATGGCTCACTTTGAGCACAGGGCTAAAGATCGCATCTACTGGTATCTCGCCAATAGGCAGCGACTTGCGATCCTCCGCAGGGGAATAACCCACTCCCCGTTCCGCCACAAGCTCCATCTCCAAATCAGAGTCCGTAGAGTCCAAAGTCAAGAGCTTGAGCTCTGGGTTGACGATCTCCACATCTGCTGGGCATTCGATATCGCCCGCAGTGAGTACACTCTTTCCCCTTGCCGAAACCCGCATGCGCACGGGCTCCTCCGAGTGTACGACCAGACGCACCTTTTTTAAATTGAGGAGCAACATCGTCATGTCCTCTTTGGCGCCTGGAATCGTAGTGAACTCATGAGGCACCCCTATTACGCGCACCGAGGTGATTGCGGCCCCCGGCAATGAGGAAAGCAAAACCCTACGCAGAGCAATCCCTATCGTCACGCCATATCCCCGAGCCATTGGCCCGATGGCATAACGGCCATAGCTCTGCGTGCTTGCTTCACATTCGATCTTTGGTAACACTTGATACAGCAAGGGGTACCCTCCTTACTCTTTTAGGTGCGACTCTGCCTACCCCCAGCTCCCCAGCACCGTCCAAGGTAAGCGAATCTTTATCGTGAGTAGTACTCAACAATCAACTGCTCGTTCACGGGGACATCAATCTGATCGCGGGTCGGCAGCGAAAGAACGGTCCCCTTGAGCTCAGCAGCGTTCAGACTGAGCCACTCTGGGACGGTTTTATGCTCCAGAACTTCAGCTAGATTCCTAAAGTACCCATTCTTCTTGCTGGATTCGCGCACACTGATGACATCTCCCTCGCGCACAAGAGCCGAGGGGATATTCGTCTTGCGCCCATTCAATTCGAAATGCCCATGGGTAACCAGCTGACGAGCCTGAGCCCGAGAATCCGCAAAGCCTAATCGGTAAACAACGTTATCCAACCTACGCTCGAGGATGCTCAACAAGTTTTCACCTGTCTGCCCCCGCATCTTGACGGCCAGGTCAAAGTAGCGCCGAAACTGCCGTTCCAGCACACCATAGATTCGGCGCGCCCGCTGCTTTTCTCGCAACTGCTGGCCATAATCCGAGACTTGGCGCCGAAATTGGGATTGACGCCCATGCATTCCTGGGGGATAAGGTCGCCTCTCCATCGCACACTTGGGAGAGAGACAACGCTCCCCCTTTAGAAAAAGCTTCATGCCTTCACGACGACACAGTTTGCAGACCGAACCTCTATATCTTGCCATCGAACCTCCTCAAATTGCCAGCCATCCTAACCTGATGACCGGTAGCGGGTTTACGTTTTCTCATAGGGGTAGGACTCTTCCCAAACGTCTTCCCCGCCGTCCTACTAAGACTCCCAACTAGATACGCCGTTTCTTCGGCGGTCGGCACCCATTGTGGGGGATTGGGGTCACATCTGTGATGGAGCGGATCTGCAGCCCCGTCGCCTGAATCTGCCGCAGAGCTGCCTCCCGTCCAGGCCCCGGCCCCTTGATAAAGACATCCACTTCTCTCATTCCCATATCCATAGCAGCTCGGCTAGCCGCTTCCGCCGCCATCTGGGCAGCAAACGGGGTACTTTTGCGTGATCCTCGAAAGTTCTGCCCAGCACTGCGCCAGCAAAGTACATTCCCTTCCGGATCCGTTACTGTCACAATAGTATTATTGAACGTCGCCTGAATGTATACACGCCCGTAAGGAACATTCCGCTTCTCACGGCGAGAAGATCGTCCCCTACCTCTTCTTCGACCCATTCTAACCTCCACCTACTTGATCAAACATTACTTCTTGGCCCGAGACCGTTTCTTCCCAGCGACCGTCTTACGAGGCCCCTTGCGCGTACGCGCGTTCGTCCGCGTGCGTTGCCCGCGCACCGGCAATCCTCGCCGATGGCGCAATCCCCGATAGCAACCGATGTCCATCAGCCGCTTGATATTCATTGCGATCTCGCGACGGAGATCACCCTCCACAACGTAATCCCGGTCTATGACCTCGCGCAGACGCGCTACCTCGGCCTCGGTCAAATCCTTGCACCGCGTGTCGGGGTTGATCCCCGTTTTGGCCAAGATTTCCCTACTCCGTGTACGCCCAATACCAAAGATATAGGTGAGGCCGACCTCCACCCGCTTTTCATTGGGAATGTCCACTCCTGCAATACGAGCCATTCTCCTGCCTCCTCGTCACTCTACCCGGAACGGAAACGTACTAACCCTGACGCTGCTTATGACGCGGGTTCTCACAGATCACCCGCACAACGCCACGCCGCCGAATGATCTTGCACTTATCACAACGCTTTTTCACCGAAGGACGAACTTTCATCTTTAACCTCCACGAAAACTAGAGCTCGTCGTTTTCATCTAACGTCGTTAATATTTTACCACCATTCCTCGTTACCACGATGGTATGCTCATAATGAGCGGAAAGGCTACCATCTGCCGTCACAACTGTCCAATGATCATCAAGAACCTTGGTCTCATACCCTCCTAGGGTCAGCATGGGCTCGAGAGCAAAAGTCATTCCTGCCTTTAGCCACAATCCTTGATGAGGCCTTCCCCAGTTGGGGATCCGTGGGGCCTCATGCATTGCGCGTCCAATACCATGCCCTCCATATTCCCGAATGACTTCCAGTCCCGCCTCATGGGCAACTTGCTCAATGGCATGAGAGATATCTCCCAGCCGCTGTCCAACCCGCGCTGCCGCTATCCCTGCTTCCAAGGCTTTCTGAGTCACCTCGAGAAGCCTCTGCACCTGAGACGGGATGCTCCCCACCGCTACCGTGATCGCTGCATCAGCCTGCCATCCTTCCCAGATGGCCCCCACGTCAAGGCTGACGATATCCCCCTCCTGTAAGGCTCTCTTCCCAGGGATACCATGGACGATCTCCTCATTTATCGAAGCACAGATCGTCGCGGGATATCCCATATATCCCTTAAAAGAGGGGGTCCCTCCCATCTCACGGATAAGCGACTCTGCAGCTCGATCCAACTCCTCAGTCGTTACTCCTGGGGCCACCATAGAGCGCAACTCGGCCAGCACGCGGGCCACAATTCGGCCCGCCTGCCGCATCCGTGCAATTTCCTCAGCGCTCTTGGTGTATACCCCTAATCTGCGCGCCTTCTTTAGCACCTAGGTTTTTACTCCCTTGGTAAAGGGCTTTATCGACGTTGAACAGCCTCGATAGCCTGGCGAATCTCCTGATGAATCTCTTCAACGGGACGCTCGCCGTCTACCTCGGTAAGGAGCCCCTTATCACGATAATAAGCAATTAAAGGT
>JAGGYI010000136.1 GCA_021162655.1 Anaerolineae bacterium | reverse complement strand
TTTCGCGTTTTTCCTCCTCTTCCAGCTCGGGCCAGAGAGGGCGTTGTTCCACCGAACTCAGATCCACCGATTGGGGCGGAGGCACATGAGCCTCCACACGCCGAGCAAGCTGACCTCTCCAAAAGCTCACCAGGCGAGCGATCTCTGCATCCGAGACATATGCCCCCTGAATACGGATCAGTTTGGGGGAATCTGGCGCCATATAGAGCGCATCCCCCCGGCCCAGCAACTTTTCAGCTCCAGGGCTATCCAAAATAACCCGCGAATCCACCTGCGAAGAAACAGCAAAACTGATCCTCGCGGGGAAATTTGCCTTGATCAAGCCTGTAACAACATCTACGGAAGGCCTTTGCGTCGCTATGACGAGGTGCATTCCCACAGCTCGGGCCATCTGGGCAATGCGGCAGATGGAGCGCTCCACCTCATCCGGGGCTACCATCATCAGATCGGCCAGCTCATCAATAAAGATGACGATGTAAGGCATCTTTTCCTCGCCCCGATCGAGCGCCATTTCGTTGTAGGCCTGAATATTCCGCGCTCCTACTTTGGCAAAGGTCCGGTAGCGGCGATCCATCTCGCGCTCTGCCCAGCGAAGGACGCCAACAACCCGCTCAAGTTCCACCACCACTGGGGCCAAAAGGTGGGGAATGCCATTATAGCCAGAGAGCTCCACCCGTTTCGGATCGATCATCACCAACTTGAGCTCGTCGGGCGTATTCCGGCAAAGCAAACAAGCGATGAGAGCATTGATGCAGACGCTCTTCCCCGAGCCCGTCGCCCCGGCAATGAGGAGATGAGGAAGCCGAGCTAGATCGTCAACCACCGCCCTCCCTGAAACATCTCTCCCCAGGCCCACCGCCAAGGGGGAGGAAGCAATGGCGCGAAACTCTTCGGATTCGAGCACACTCCGCAGGCCCACGATAGCCGTTTCGCTGTTGGGCACCTCCAGCCCCACGACCCCTTTCCCTGGGACGGGGGCCTCGATGCGAATAGGCGAAGCCGCCAAGGCCAACGCCAGATCGTTAGAGAGGGCTGCGATGCGGCTCACCTTTACCTTTACCCTTTTAACCCTCCCCTGGCGGTCGCGCCGTTCGATATAGCCCGGTTCCAGGCCAAACTGGGTTACCACTGGGCCAGGGTTTACTTCCACCACCGTCACGGGGACGCCAAAGCTATTCAAAGTTTCCTCGATGATGCGAGCCTTTTCCCGAATATCGCTCAAGCTCATCTGTTCCTCATCGCTCTCGATGAGAACGTCCTCTATGCGCGGGAGCTCCCACTGGGGAACATGCTGCCCCTGCAGCTCTCCAGAGGAGGGAGCAGCTGTTTCCCTCACCACAGGGGGCTCGCGCCGAGGCAGCGACTCTTTGAAGTGCTGTTGAGGAGCGACGGTCGGCTGTGTGGAAGAGGGCTTGGGCTTCTCCAGCTCCAGAAGGATGGCCTTGGGCTTGCCAAGCCGCCGCAGAGGCCAGTGCTTCCTCAGCCAAGCCCAAAAACGCCGCAGCTCCTCCCAAGCATCCCGGAATACCTGGGCCAACGAGATATCAAAGGCGAACATGAGGCCCACGCCAACCATCGTCAAGAGGATCACCAATCCCCCCGCCCAGCCCAAAGCCATAGCAAGCACCCGGCTAAGCCAAAGCCCAACATACCCTCCGCTGCGAAGGGGGCGAGAGGGATCTTCAAAATGCTGCGAGAGGCCCAAGCCCGCCCAAAGAAGGAGCAACACACCAAAAACCCGCCCCCAGGGTAGGGGGAAAGGCCGATCGGTTCCCTGAGAGATGATCCACGCCGCCAGGAACATCAAGCCCAATGTGATAGGGTACACCCCCCAACCAAAGACACGCCACAGAAGGCGCACCCAAAGCTCCGTCAGATATCCCCGATCCTGCGAGAAAAGGTTCAACAGGGTCACCAGGGCAAGGGCCAAGAGAGCCAGGCCAGCTATCCAGGTCAGCTGGGCTCTGCTCAAGGGGAATGTGCGTTTGGTGCGCCTTTTCGTCCTTTTGGTCATCTTCCTGATCCTATGGAGGCACCTTTCTTCGACCCCAGCCCTATTATAGCACAAGCTCCCCCCTCGGCAGATTCCTCCGATGGGGAAGCTTTTTTTACACCTTGACCACAACAGGGATGACGATGGGACGGCGCCCCGTCTGCTCGAAGGCCAAGCGAGCCAAGCTCTCCTGCAGGCGGTCCTCAATCTCTAGCCGGGAACCACCCCATTCCACCGCCTTGGCCACTGCCTCTTTGGCCCGCTCTAAAAGATCGGGGGACTCGGCCTCATAGACAAACCCCCGAGTGACGATTTGAGGCTCGCGCAGCAGGCCTCCGGTGTATTTATCCACCAATACTACCGCCACCAAAAAACCATTGCCCGCCAAGAGGCGTCTCTCTTCAATCACCGACTGCTCGAGATCACCTATGCCCCGGCCATCAACAAAAACCCGCGTATCTGAGACATGCCCCACAACCTCGGCTCCCGCGGCACTCAGTTCAAGCACATCGCCCGTCTCGATGACAAAGATATTCTCTGGTTTGAGGCCACATCGTTGGGCCAACTTTCCATGAAGGACCAGATGACGGTACTCTCCATGGATGGGCACAAAGTACTCGGGCTGTAGCATATTGATGAGCAACTTTTGCTCCTCTTGGCTGGCATGCCCAGAGACGTGCACGTCGAGCACCTCATCGTAGAAAACGTTTGCCCCCAAGCGAAAAAGGTTATCTAGCGTGCGGTTAACAAACTCTTCGTTCCCTGGGATGGGCGTGGCCGAAACGATCACCGTATCCCCCGGGACAATGCTCACCGGGCGAAAGCGCTGCTGGCCCATACGCACCAAAGCAGAGGTCGGCTCTCCCTGGCTCCCCGTACAGATGATGGTCACCTGCTCATCAGGAAGCTGCTTCAGCTGCTCTAACGAGAGCAGGACCCCCTCCGGCACGTGCAGATACCCCAGCTCGCGGGCAATGAGCACATTATCCACCATGCTTCGCCCCACAATGGCTACATGGCGATGATAGTACTGCGAGGTGTCGATGATCTGCTGAATGCGGGAGATATTCGAAGCAAAGGTAGCTACGATCACCCTTCCCCTCGCCCCGGCAAAGACGCGAGAGAGGGTCTCCCCAAGGACTTGTTCCGAAGGAGTATACCCCGGCTTTTCTGCATTCGTGCTGTCGGAGAGAAGCAGCTTGACCCCCCGCCCCCCTAGCTCAGCAAGCTTGGCAAAATCGGTGCGTCGGCCATCGACAGGACTATGATCGAATTTAAAATCCCCCGAGTGAACCACTAGGCCCACAGGAGTTTGAATGCCCAGACCCACCCCATCGGGAATGCTGTGGCTCACATGAAAGAACTCGAAGCGAAAAGGCCCCACCTCCAGGTCGTCGCCTGGCTGGATAGTGTGCATGTCCACATCGCGGATCTGTGCCTCATCCAGCTTGACCTCAATTAGCCCCCGAGTGAGACGCGTGGCATAAACAGGGGCACGCACGCGGCGCAAAAGGAAGGGCAGCGCCCCTATGTGATCTTCATGCCCATGGGTGATGATAATAGCCCGAAGCTTGTCCGCACGTTCGAGGACATAACTAAAGTCGGGGATCAGCACATCGACGCCCAACATGTCGTTCTCGGGGAACATAACGCCTACGTCGATGACAACAAGATCCTCCGCACATTCAAGCACAAGCATATTGCGGCCCAGCTCCCCTAGGCCGCCAAGGGGAACGATGCGTAGTATCTGTGGCCCCACCGAGACCTCCCAAAGAGGATATCTACACTAGAACAAGCTCAGCTGTTGTGGGGGAGGCTCATCAGGCTCTTCGGCCTCAATGGACTGGAGCTCGGCCAAGATCTGGGGGATCTTGAGCATATCCTGCTCGATCATCGAACGAAAGCGAGGCTGATGGAGAGCAGCCGCCGGATGAAACATGGGGAAATAGACGATGTCTCCAATCTTTTTCGGCGTCCCATGAACACGGGAGATCGACACCCCCGAAAAAGCCAACTGCATCGAGAAACGACCCAAAGTGACGATCAGCTTGGGCTTGATGATCTCGATCTGGCGCTCAAGATAGGGCCGGCAGGCAGCAATCTCTTCAGGCTGGGGATCCCGATTCCCAGGAGGCCTACACTTGACCACATTTGTGATGTAAACGTCCTGCCGAGAAAGGTTGATCGAAGCCAATAGCTTCTCGAGAAACTGCCCGGCGGCCCCTACAAAGGGGCGCCCCTGCTGATCTTCATGGAACCCAGGAGCCTCGCCAATAAACATAATCTCAGCATCCTCGGGGCCCTCCCCCGGCACTGCCAAGGTACGCCCCAGCGCCAGCCGACACTTGCGGCACTGGCGAATTTCTTGACAAAGCGCCTCCAACTCGGACATACAACCTCCCCTCAAGAAAGCCCCTACCCCTTGGGCAGGGAGCCTTTTATTCGATTATACACTCAGAAAAAGGGAGCGTCCAACACGCCAAGGGTTTGACGCTCCCCCCCAATCAACATACAATCCTATAGGAAGAAGGGCGTTGCGGTGAAAGGAGGCTCTGTGCAAGGAAAGGCCACCATATCCCCCATCTCCCACGAGGCCCCGCCCCTCCTAAAGAGAGCTTGGAGAGAAGCTCTCCTCGCCTATCTCTTTATTATTCCCTCTTTTATCATTATCGTCACTTTTGGGCTTTACCCCGTCTTTCGCGCAGGGTATATCAGCCTGCACAAATGGAGCATCGTCAAAGGCCCTTTTGTTGGGTTGGAGAATTACCGTCGTCTCCTCCACGATCCCGATTTCTGGAAGGCCCTCCAGGTTACCGTCTTTTACGTCATCGCTTCGGTTCCACTGACGATGATGATCTCCCTTTTCATCGCCTATTTGCTCTTCAAGCCCATTCGGTACCGAGCCCTCTTCCGCACCCTTTACTTTCTACCCTATGTCACCTCGCTGGTCCCGGCAGCGATGGTTTGGCAATGGATCTTTAACTACCAGGCGGGTATCCTCAATTATGTAGCCGGAGGCATCTGCCGAGGTCTCGCCAAAATACTCCAAAAGGTCGGCACCGTCCCTGGGGTTTACATCTGGATCCTTCTCTCTATCGCCTGGCTTGCCTACCTATTGCTCAGCACTTCTAGGCGCACCCCTTTGATGACGGGATTGCTCGCGGCTATCGCCGGGGTTCTCCTCGTCCTTGCCCTCGCCTTTTGGCAAAGCCCCACCCTGCTAGAGCGCGTCATCCATGAGCTCGAGACCTTTTTCCCCGTTCGCTGGCTCCAAGAGCCACGGGGAATCATCCTCTATTTAGGAAAACGCTGGGGGTTCACTCCCCCCAAGTGGCTCCAAGGGCCGAGTATGGCTCTGGTGGCCGTCTCAATCGTCAGCATCTGGCACTTTGCTGGCTATGATATCGTTATCTACCTCGCAGGGCTCTTTAATGTGCCCAACGACCTCTATGAAGCTGCCCGCATCGATGGGGCAAGTGAGGGGCAGATCTTTTGGAAGATCACCTTTCCTCTTCTCTCGCCAACCACCTTTTTCCTGCTCATCATCTCGACGATCGGGGCCTTTCGCGCCTTTACCATGTTCTACGTGATGACGATGGGGGGACCCCTCAAGACAACGACGTCCGTAACCTTTTTGATCTATGACCGCTTTTACAATGCGGGACGCTGGGGTTATGCCTCGGCTATCGCCTTTGTCCTCTTTGGCATCATCCTCACGATGACACTCATCAACCAGCGCCTCGTAGGGCGCCATGTCTTCTATCAGTAATCAGGGGGAGGCCATCGTGTCCATTGCCGAAATCCCAAGAAGGCGACAGCGCAACCTCCAATTGGGGCGATCCCTCAAAACGGCCGTCCTCTACACCGTGCTCATCTTGGGGAGCTTTATCAGCTGCTTTCCATTCTTTTGGATGGTCCTCACCTCCTTTAAAACATACGCCGAGGCCATTTCCATCCCTCCAACCGTCTTTCCAAGCGATTGGGGAGCTCGCCTGCAGGTTCTTTGGCAGATGCTCTGGCGATACCCCTGGACGGTCCTTGCTTTCGCACTTTGGATTCTCCTCGGCCGAGCGATCAGCCGACGAATAGAAGATAGGCTCATTGCCTCCCTCTACCTTGTGCTCCATGCGAGCTTTTTCTTTGTATTGGGTAACCTCTCCCTATGGGGGAGATGGCGGCTCATCTCGCTCTGGCAGGCCGCCATGACCCGAGCGGGCACCGAGCTCAAACCCTTCTTGGCCAACTATATCGAGGCCTGGGGACGAGCTCCTTTTGCCGTCTATTTCAAAAATTCACTCATCATCAGTGTACTAACCCCCTCCTTAATCATCCTCACCTCCGCGCCAGCAGCCTATGCTTTTGCCCGCATGCGCTTCCCAGCGAAAGGAGTGCTTTTTATCCTTTACCTGGCTACGATGATGGTGCCCTCAGAGGTGAACCTGATCCCTAACTTTATCACCATCTCTGAACTGGGCTGGAAGAATACCTACCTTGCTCTCATCATCCCTTACTCTACCAGCGTCATGACCATCTTTTTCCTGCGGCAATTCTTCCGTAGTGTGCCGAACGACCTATACGATGCAGCCGTCATCGACGGTTGTGGGCATTTGCGTTTCCTCACCTCCATCGCCATGCCCCTTGCCCGCCCCGCTCTAGTGAGCACAGCTATGTTCAACTTTTTGGGAAGTTGGAACGCCCTCCTCTGGCCCCTCCTCGTCACCGACAAGGAAACCATGCGGCCCATTGCACTGGGGCTGGCCACCTTTGCTACCGAGGCTGGCATGCAGGTGCAGCTCTACATGGCAGCGGCCACCTTTACCATCCTGCCTATCATCATCCTCTTCCTCTTTGTGCAAAAGCAATTTATTGAGGGCATTGCCCGCACAGGAATCAAATGATCTAAAATCCTCTAGCATTGACGATGGGAGACCCATGCTCGAAACAGCGATCCATGTAGCACGCCGTGTAGGACACTTGCTCGCCCAAAGATACACTCAACCTCATCGCATCTCGGTCAAAGGGCTGCGCAACATTACCACCGAAGCCGATACAGAGGCCGAGGAGCTGGCCATTCGGCTGATTCGCCAGGAATGTCCAGAGGCTCTCTTTGTCTCAGAGGAAACAAACGAACGCTATCAAGAGGCAGGAGAGATCCCCGTCTGGTACATCGATCCTCTCGACGGCACTACGAACTTTGCCCGTGGGATCCCCACCTTTAGCATCTCCATAGCTATGGCCCTCCGCGGGCAGGTACAATGCGGGGTTGTCTATGACCCGCTTACTGAGCAGCTCTTTTACGCCGAACGAGGGCAAGGCGCCTACTTGAATGGGCGACGCCTGCGGGTGAGCTCGCGCAAAACCCTTCTCGAGAGTGTCGTCTTTTTGGACTGGCCCCGTGAGCCAACAGCTCGGCAGCGGAGCGCCAACTTTTTGGCCAAATTAGCCCCCCGGGTTGACGCTGTGCGCTCGCGGGGAAGCGCTGCCCTGAGCTTTTGTGCCATTGCGGCAGGCTGGGCCGAGATCTACTACCAATACACCCTCTACCCCTGGGATGTAGCCGCAGGGGCACTCATTGTCGAGGAAGCCGGAGGCAAAGTAACAGACCTACATGGCCGCCCCTACACTCTGGATCAGCCCGATTGGCTGGCAACGAACGGCCTTGTGCACGAGGCCACTCTCGCCCTTGATCCCTATGCATAGGTGAGCTCATGAAGCACCTCGATGCCGCCTTGGTCATCCTAGGGCTCTGCGTCCTCTTGCGAGGCATCCTCTGCCTAGGAGGGTGCACGCGCTCCCCCTATGCCCTGCCGCCCACAC
>JAGGYI010000217.1 GCA_021162655.1 Anaerolineae bacterium | reverse complement strand
GCGGAAATGGGGGCGTCGGGAATAGGGGTGCAGTATAAGAATGTTTGTCTGCGCATTATAGAGCAGGCGCGAGCCCATAATTTGGAAATAAGAGCCTGGAATCCCGATACTTTACCTGAACAGCAAGCGATGCTTGCGCTTGGGGTAGATGGTATCTCGACGAATAGACCGGATATTTTGATCGATTATCTTCGGAAAGTGGGTTGAGTATTACCCGTTTGGATGAAAGTATAGGAGGAGGAATGGGGGAGGGCTATCCTCTGGTAATTAGTGGCGTGGTTCCTAGTTTGGCTGTCAAAGCGGGGCTTTTGCCATTGCGTACAGAGACGGGCATCGGTGCTTTGATGCCTTGGGCAGGCAAGCTCTGGTTTATCACTTATGTTTCCTCAGGGCCAGGCTCGGGGAGTGGTACGGGCTTGTTTACTATTGATGAGCTTTTCCACCTAGAAAAGCATCCCGAAAGTGTCGTGGGAACTTTTGCAAATAGAATGGTGCATCCTCAGAGCAATCAGATGATAATTGGCCCTCACATTGTTGACCTTGATGGTCACGTGCGTACGATCGAGGCGCTTCAAGACTATCGCTTGACAGCAACGATGGAGCACCTGCGGGATCCTGAGCACAAGGTGTACTTTTTGGGGATGGAAGGCCACTTTTGGGAAGTGGATGTTTACACCCTTGATGCCAATCTCCTTTTTAATCTTGTGGAGGAGCTACAGATACCATCAAGAGCTCAACCGCATTTCAAAGGGGGGCACACTGGTCAAGGACGTGTAGTAGTGGCGAACAATAGTTATGATGAGCATGATTTTGCTCACGATCCTGGAGCGGGTCGGTTGGCTGAGTGGGATGGATCGAAGTGGCACATTTTGGAGCGTACTGCATTCAATGAGGTGACAGGGCGACGAAATTGGGGCCAGGTGATCTTTGCAACGGGGTGGGATCGGGCATCAGCCATTCTCAAGGTTTGTATCGATGGTGAGTGGCAGACCTATCGCTTGCCCAAGGCTAGCCACACTTGGGAGCATATGTGGCAAACAGAGTGGCCGCGGATCCGTGAGGTAGAGAGCGAGCGCTACCTTATGGATTGTAATGCGATGTTCTACGAGCTTTCGCCGGTGGCTTTTGGAGGACGGATTTGGGGGATTCGTCCCATCTCAACTCATTTACGCATCATACCTGATTTTTGCTCTTGGCGGGGCCTTTTGGTACTGGCGGGTAACCAGGTAACGCCCATTCGGGATGCAAACCTTCTTGCCGGTGAGCCACAGGCAGGGCTTTGGTTTGGTAAAACGGATGATCTCTGGCGATTTGGAAAGCCCAAGGGTTGGGGAGGGCCATGGTGGAAAGAGCAAGTAGAAGCAAATCGGCCTTCGGATCCATATCTTATGACGGGGTTTGAGGGCAAGGTGCTTCATCTGACTCATCAAGCCTCTCGGCCGGTGACCTTCACTATAGAGGTGGATTTCTTGGGCGATCAAACTTGGTGCGTATATCAAGAGATTACTGTACCAACCAGTGGGTACGCCCATCATGAATTCCCCCCTGGCTTTGGGGCTCACTGGGTGCGCGTTCGAGTGGACACTTCCTGCGAGGCTACGGCTTATTTTGTATATACATGAGGGCTTATTCTAATGGGCCAAGGCCCCTTTAAGGAAGAGGCCTTGGGGATCAAAAACTAGGTTGTGGTGCTGACCAGGGGGATAATCACCGGGCGTCGTCTGGTTTCGTCGTAGAAAAGCTCTTCGAGCCGCTGTTTAATCTGTTTGCTGAGCTCCTCCGTGTCGCAATCTTGGGCACTGTAGCGCTCAACGATGTCAACGATGGCTGACTCTGCTGATTGGAGGATATCTCCCGATTCAGGAACATAAATAAACCCGTGGGAGATGATCTCGGGCGTCTCGCGGAGTTGCCCCGTTTTGGGTTCCAAGGTGACGCGCGCGATGACGAAACCATCTCGCGAGAGGGCCATGCGATCTCGAAGGATGGTATCCCCTACGTCGCCGACCAAGGAGCCATCGACAAAGACGTTTTGTACAGGAACGGATTCTCCTCGTCGAGCTCCCTGGGTGTTCAGTTCCAGGCAATCACCGTTGTCGAGCACAAAGACATCCTCTTTCGGGAAACCTAGTTCATAGGCAAGCCGCGCATGGGTTTGCAGCATACGGTAGGCCCCGTGTAGGGGAACAAAGTAAAGTGGCCGCAAGAGGTTCAACATCAGCTTGAGTTCCTCCTGAGCTGCATGCCCAGAAACGTGAAGCCCCGCTTGCTCGCCATATACTACGTTCGCTCCTTGACGAAAGAGGTTATCAATGTTGCGATAGATCTGAGTCTCATTTCCTGGGATGGCCTTGGAGGAAAGAACTACAGTGTCCCCTTCTTTGATCTTCAGGTGGCGGAATTTGCCGGAGGCCATTCTAGCGAGAGCAGCGGTAGGTTCTCCTTGCGAGCCGGTGGCCAGTACACAGATTTGGTCATCTGGGAGTTTGGATATTTGGCCCAAAGGGATCCGCGTATTGGGAGGAAAGTGAATATACCCCAGCTCCTCGGCGATGCGGATGTTATCTTCCATGCTGCGCCCAGCGATGGCCACCCGGCGACCAAATTGCGCAGCTGTCTCAATGACGAGCTGGATGCGAGAGAGCAAAGAGGCAAAGGTTGCTACGATGATCCTCCCTTGCGCCTTGGCAAAGACGCGTTGGAAAGCTTCTATAAGTTCGCTTTCTGAGGCGGTATAGCCTGGGGACTCTGCGTTGGTGCTATCGGCTAGGAGGATGATAACCCCTTCGTTAGCCAAGCGTGCTAGAGCGCCCAGGTCGGTGGTTTTTCCCTCTATCGGTGTGTGGTCGATCTTGAAATCGCCCGTATGGACGATAAGCCCAAGAGGAGTTCGAATGGCCAGTCCCACCGAGTCAGGGATGGAATGGTTGACGTGGAAAGGCACGATGCTAAAGGGCCCCAGCTTTACCTCTTGGCCGGGCACGATGGTATAAAGAGTCGCTTGATGGAGCAACCCGTGTGAGCGTAGCTTGCCTTCGACAAGCCCCCGAGTCAGAGGCGTGGCATAGACTGGAGCTGAAATTTCTTTGAGGAGGTAAGGTAGAGCACCGATGTGGTCCTCGTGCCCGTGAGTGAGGATGATGCCCCTAATGCGTTCCTTGTGTTCAAGGAGATAGCGAAAGTCAGGGATGACAAAATCCACTCCTAGCATGTCATCTTCGGGAAACATCAGCCCCGCGTCGATGACAAGAATATTTTCACCATATTCAAGCACAGTGCAATTTTTGCCGATTTCTCCTAAACCACCAAGTGGTATAATTCTCAAGGTTTTCATCGTTTGTTCTCTTCCCTTGCTGTGATGTTCTGGCGCGTTACCAAGAAAAACCGCCCTTCATTAGGCAGAAGGGCGGTCCCTAGCTAATGCTGCCAACATCAAAGTATAAATCGCGCAGCGAGCTTTCTGCCCGCCCTGTAAAGAAGCTCCCTCCTTCTTTACCAAGAATTCTACATAATTTTAGTACGGAATCTTTTTTTTGCCAAATGAACCTTAGCGAGCGAAGAAAAGCTTGTCTATATCCTCTCGGCGGAGCTCGTTACGTTCGATTCGTTGACGCAGCTCTTTAACCTGTTGGAGAAGAGAAGCTGGCCGGATACGTTCAATCAATTTACTGGGGGCTGGCAGCTTTTGGGGCAAGGAGGGAACACCTCCCTGGGTGAGCTCAAGCACTGCTTCGATCACTTGGGCATTGCTGGGCAGAAAGTGATGCTTCTCTTGTATGTAATAAGTAGTGATGCCCTCCAGCTGGGTGGACCAGAGGGGTACTGTATCATCTCCTGATTCTTCTCCTGAGGAATGATAGACAAGAGTATATTCAGGAGAGTTCTCGCTCTCTTTGGAGAGCCAAATATCTGTCAGGGTGCGTTTATGGCAGCCAGCTATCTCGACGATCTCCACTTGGGGGTCTGCTTGGGCAATGAGTTGGTGGAAGCGTTTGGCTTCGTTAAGATAGTCTTGACGGACGGCAGGTAATTTCCATTCGCGCGCATTGTAGAGATCCCAATTCACTGGATAGGGCCGTTTAGCCTTGAAAAGCTCTGGAGGTGGAGGGAGAAGCTGATAGCTCGCAGGCAGGTTCGCTGCAAAGGAGATCACATCGTTGTGAGGGTTTAGTTTGGAGACGATTTTGGAAGGTGTAGTCTGGCCGGAAAAAATGAGTACAGCAACGGGAACCCCATGTAAAGGACTGCCCAACATGATGACGCGTTCGATGTGCTGTTCCGCTTCTTTGGGGTAGAGAGCCAGATAGGTTCTAGCAAGCATCCCTCCCATGCTGTGGCCAATGAGAACAAAGCGCCGTTCTGGGGTAACAAGGGACCAGCGTTGAATGGCTCGGTGTAAAAGTTGTGCGTTCCACTCGAGCCGTTTACGCCAATCGTAGGGAAACTCATATAAGCGAGTTGCTCCAGCCAAAGAAAGGATCATCTTCAGATAGGTGACTTTCTCTATCCCTACAGGGACGATCTCGACATCCGGAGAGCGGTCTTGGGTGCCCTCCTCATCTAGATCCAAGAGATTAACATACCCGTTGAGGATAACGGTAGGATTGAACCAGAGAAGGACACTCAGGCCACGGACACTGGCGAGAAGCGATCCCATAATGCCTGGAAGAAAGATGGTGGGAACTCTGTCTTTTTTGCAAAGGGGGCGACTCAACAGAGCTCGAATTTCGGCGGCCTCACGTTCTCCAAGGATGCGCTCAATGATGCGCTCTGGAGTGCGAAGGCCAGCTGTTTGCCGGAGAACTTGGTCTGGCATAAGTTCCAACTGATCAAGAAACCATTGACTGAGAATATTTGTGATATCCAAAGCCACTCTCCTTTTTGTACGATACGTGCGAAAGGAACTCTGAAAGTTGGAACAAGAAATTGCCCCCGTGCCTGGTGATTACCTCTTCGAGGCAGACCGGCCCAGGTGAGAGTGAAGAAGTTTGAGAGGGCAGGGTTTCTTTGTTCTAGGTGAGCTTGAAAATTCTACCACTTTGCTTCTTTGCTGCCAAATGCTTGGTGACTTGGCAAGGAGAAAAGCTTTGGGTAAACTCTGCCCAAGGTCCGCACTATAGAGGAAAAGGAGGGAGCGATGGAGTTCTTTGAGGTTGTGGCCAAGCGATATAGCCACAAGGCAAGTTTTGATTACGACAAAAAGATTCCAGAAGAGGACTTGCGCAAGATTGTCGAGGCGGGAATGGCAGCGCCTTCTGCTGGGAACAGCCAGTCGCCTGAATTCATCATCATCACGGATGAGAAGATCCTTGAGAGGATCTCCATTATCACGCAAAATGCGATCCTTTGGACGGCGCCGGCAATGATTGCAGTTGTTACTCGCCCCCGAGTCCGCGAAGTGCTCGACATCACCACGGAATGTTTGATTTGCGATTTTGCCGTGGCTACAGAGAATATGCTTTTGGCTGCAACAGCTTTGGGGTACTGCTGTGGCTGGATGGATGGTCCCTTTACTGATCCTCAGGTGAGGGAGAAGGTGGAGGAACTTTTGGGGATCCCTGATGATCGGATGTTGATTTTGGTTGTCCCGATAGGATATCCTCTTCAGGAAGGGCCGCGCCGGGAGAAGAAACCTTTCGAGCAGAGGGCCAGTTGGAACCGTTATGCCGTTGAGCGGGGTTAGAGTGAGGAGTTGCGAGAGCGGCCAGCCCTCCCAGTGGAAGGGCTGGCCGCTTTTTTCTCCCTAATCCTTTGTGGGATTGTTTCTAGGTGAGGGTATTTGCTTGCGCCATAACCAGGCGAATATTCCGGCCGCAAATAAGGCAACGAGCCCGTAAGTAGCGAATGCGTTCTGAGGGCCAAGGCTTTCGTAGAGAATGCCGCCAGACATACCCCCAAAGGAGCGTCCTAGGCCAGCGATGAGCCCTGTCACTACAGCTTGTGAGGTGGCAGCGAGGCCTGGAGGCGAGTGGCGAGCGGCATAATCTACGGCTGCAACGAATGTGGCTCCAAAGGTAAGCCCCAATAGCCCTTGGCTTAGGATGATGACCCAAGGAAGAGGAAATAGGGAAATGAGGCAAAGGCGGAAAGCAAAAAGCCCCAAGCCCATGATGACCATCGTTTCGCTTCCCCAGCGGCGGAGAAGTCGGGGGAGCAATGTCCACATAAAGAGAGTCTGGGTGATCGATCCAAAAGCGCCAGAGAAACCAATGAGTCCTTCAGGTGCTCCCAGGGTGTCCAAGTAGAGAGTTGTATAACCAACGAGGATGCCCTGGATAGTCATAGCAATAAAGACCGCTACCATAAAAAGCAGCCAGTTTTGATTTTTCCAGAGAGCTTTGAGCCCTTTAACAAAGTTTCCTTTTGGTAGAGGAGGCTGCTCCACTTTTATTTTGGAGGCCAATAGTACTCCTATTCCCATCAGGAAGGTGTACCCGACAAAGATCCAACGGATATCTCGTCCCTGGATGAGGTAACCCGTGAGCCAGACGATAGGAGCATATCCAAGGGAGCCGAAAGCCCGAATGGTCGAGTATTTATGTCGTTGCTCACCGAGCAAAAAGAGAGCAATGCTGTCCATCAAGGGCTGCACGGGACCGAGGAAAAAAGCAAAGAGAAAGGTGAGAAAAAAGAAAGGCCAAAAGCCTCGAAGCCAGATCATTCCCAAGAGAGGGAAAATACTTGATAACGCTGTGAGACTCAACAGTCGGGAACGGATGCCTAGTCGGTCGGCAATAGCGCTCCACAGTGGGCCAGCCGCCAGGCTGACCAAGGGATAGAGGGCTATAAGCACACCGATTTGGCGCTCGTCCAACCCTACGCGACGGTAGTAAAGAGTGCGGTAGATAAAGAACGTTCCAAAAGAAGAATAAATGACAAGATAAAGTAACTTTATCCTCCAAATAGGGAAATCTGCTGTATTGGGAGATGTTTTTCGCATTCAAGTCTCCAGGGAGGGATGTTCATATGCAAAGGCAAAGCCCGTCATAGGCAAAACGGATCCAGGAGGGCAACCTAGATTCTTCAACTTGGTAGTCGATGTCGTGACTCATGTGGGTGAAAAGGCAGCGTTTGGGTTCAAGCAAATAGGCATATTGTAGGCTCTCTTCGAGAGATAGGTGGCTGCCATGGGGGCGATGTCGTAGGCAGTTGATGATAAGGAGGTCTAGCCCTTGGAGTTTTGTTAGGGAAGAAGGAGGGATACGCTTGACATCAGGAATATAAGCGACATCGTTCAGGCGGTATCCTTGACAGCCTTCTAAAGGGCCGTGTTCTACAGGGATGGGGACAATCTCAATGTCTGCTAGGGTGGTGGGAGTTTCTAAAAGATGGGTGCGTACTTGGGGGATCCCACCGCCAACGAACTCGGGAGGTTCAAAGATATAGTGAAAAGCGGAATGGAGCGTCTCCAATGTCTCCTGGGAGCCATAGAGGTTAATTGCTTCTCCCTGGTGATAGCAGTAGGAGCGAATGTCTGGCAGGCCGTAGATGTGGTCAGCATGGCCGTGAGTGTAAAGCACAGCATCGATGTGCCTGACCCGGTTAGTGAGCATTTGCTCGCGAAAGTCTTGTGAGGTGTCGATGAGAAGGCTTAGCTTTTTTGTTTGGACGAGAATGGAAGCCCTGGTTCGCCGGTAACGTGGTTGGAAAGCCGCTTTTAAGCATACTTGGTTGGGGCAGTGAACGTGATCGTTGAGCATGCAGTCAATGGTGGGAACACCGTGAGAGGTACCTGTACCGAGGAAAGTGATCTGCATCGTTCTCCTTGAAAGCTTGGTGTTGTAAGGCTTTAAATTGCTCGTTGCCAAAGGAGTTTTTCGGTAACGAGGGCATTGATAGCTAGCCCTGCAGCAGGCAAGGAGCTTTTAAGGAGTTCCACCTCTTGGGGGGTCATTTCGCCATAGATTAAAAGGCTTTTTGCCTTGAGAATGGCAGCAAAAATTGGGATGAGTTCCTGGACAGTAGGAGCGTTCTCGTAGCGATCCAAAGTAATTGAAAGGGCATCCAGTTCTTCCACTTTTAAAAGGACTTGATGCAAATGAAGGGTTCCCGCTGAGTGGAGGTCGAGAATCGCATAGTCAAAAGAAGACATGATCTTCCTGTCGTGAGGAAGTATCTGTTCTTGATACATGCGGGGCGAAAGCTGGCTGGCAGAGTCAGATTGTAGTCGGATGACTTTGCCTGGGGCCCAGATACTGTACAGCCACGGAGCATAACCTCCATGGAACGGCGGAATGATGGCATACTGGGCTTTGGCTACCTTGATAAAAGCTTCAGTAGTTCGAGTGAGGATCTCTTGTACCTGGGCTGGCGCATCATAGAAGGAGAGCCCCATTCTTTCATCCCCTAAAAGGGCGGAGAGCATATCAATGGGGCCTCTCATCAGAGTATGGGTAACAAGGTAGGAACCGTCGTTTGCTTCAACCAGTGCTTGAGTCAGAGCGAGTAACTTGCCGAGCCAAGGATTGCTATCGTCAGGGATGATGTTTTCCAAACCCTCAAAGTTGGGGCCGAGAGCGGGCTTGGCCCACATGGCTTCGTTCGCTCCAGCATGGATCTCACAGCCGATGATGGCTTCCATCCAAGGAATGGCAGGAAAAGCAGATTCGCAGTGAAAAAGGTCTCCTTGGATAAGGTGCTTGCGTAAATCGCGCTTTCCTATTTGAGGGGTAAAAGCGTCAACGTCGAGCATGTCAGGAGTAACCTCCGTGTTTTCAAGACGGGGGCGCTCTCGAAGTGGCTGCAGGCGGATCAAAGGTCTATCCACCTTGTCTCTTCGCCAGAAGGCAGCGTGCCGTTCCAAGAGTTCCTCAACTTTTGCTGTCATCTCGTGCCAACCTCCCAAATTCCAATTTGGAATAATATTATAACTGTTTCGGCCTCCTTTCATCAAGAGGGATGTGCAAGGGTATACAACCTCAGTATAATACAGGGGAGGAGGATAAATGGGCAATACTTGGGGCTACCTTTTGGGGATTGATGTTGGGGGGACTGCGGTCAAAGTGTGTCTGTTTGACCTCTCTGGCCAGCTGCTAGCGAAATATGCGGCAGATGTTCCTGTCCTTACTCCCCGACCAGGCTGGGCAGAGATCGATCCAAATCATTGGTTTCGTCACATTGCCCAGGGGATACATTACGTGCTCAAACAGGGCCGGGTGTCTCCTGATCAGGTGGTGGCTCTTGGCCTAAGCAATATGATAGGGACGGTAGTTCCTCTCGACAAGAAGGGCGCTCCCCTTCGCCCAGCCATAGCCTATTTCGATACGCGGAGCGCAGCAGAAGCCGAATGGATATTGGACAAAGCCCCTGAGATACCTCGGATCTCCGCCAATCGGGTAATTTCAGGCAATACGACGGTTGCTTCTATTTTGTGGATTCGCCGCTACGAACCGGAGATATACAAACAAAGCGCACTCTTTGCTCAGACAGGAACCCTCCTTTTTCGCTGGCTAACCGGGGAGACGGCGGTGGATTGGACGAATGCAAGCTTTATGGGAATATTTGATTACCGCCGGAAGGACTGGAACTCGGATGTAGCTGCCAAGTTAGATCTCGACCTGGAGCTTTTTGCTCCTGTCGAGCCCCCTCATCGAGTGGCCCCTCTTTGCGCCAAAGTCGCTAGAGAGCTGGGTTTGTGTCCGCGGACGCTGGTCGCTCTTGGGGGCATAGATGGTGCAATGTCCTCTTTGGGAGTGGGAGCCATCCATGAGGGAGACGCTTTCGATGTGAGTGGAACTTCTGAGATGATTGCTGTTTGTCTCTCCAAGCCAGTGCTTTGCCCCGAGTTGTTGGCGAGGTGGCACGTTGTCCCGGATGTTTGGGTTCTAATAGGAGCGATCAGCACCTCGGGAGCAGCTTGGCGCTGGTTTAGCAGTTTGTTCGGGGGAACCCAGGATGCTGATCTTTACGAGCGGATGACGAACGAGGCTGCCATGGCTCCTCCTGGAGCGAACGGGGTGATTTTTCTTCCCCACTTGATGGGAGAGCGAGCTCCTATCTGGAACTCCCATGCTCGGGGAGTGTTTTTTGGCCTTTCCTTGAGTACGACTCGAGGCGATCTCGCTCGGGCGGTGATGGAGGGGACGGCTTACACGCTGTATTGGATCATGGAGCTGATTCAAAGGTATGGCGGAGTGTCGTTTCGGCGTGTGGTGATGGCTGGTGGTGCCGCTAGGAATCGCCTGTGGCGCCAAATCAAGGCGGACGTCTGGAACGTTGAAGTAGCCTTTGCAGGAGTGGAAGAGAGCTCCGCGCTGGGGGCGGCGTTGGCCGCCGGAGTAGGCGCAGGTATCTATGCAGACTATGAAGAGGCGGTACGAAGAGCTGTCCCTCAGCCAAAAGACCCCGTTTTCCCTGATCCGAGTCGGCACCAGGTGTATGAGCGTGGTTATCAGATCTATCGTCGGCTTTATCCTGCCTTGAGTGATCTTTGGCATTTGGCTTTTTAGGAGGGTGCAAGGTGTGGAAAGCGGCTCCTGAAGCTTCGCGTGTGTTGAAAAAGATGGCGGAGAAGCTGGTCCAGGTCTCGACTATTCACCCGGGGCAGAGGGTCAAAGCGGGTAAAAATAAGACAGGGAGGACTCTTTTAACTCCTGGGTACAATTCGTTAGAGCGGGCCGTTTACCCTGCTTATTGGGTGCGAGATCCCGCTTGGCTAGCCGAGGATGGCGGCTTGGTATCTCCAACGGAAGTTTGGGGATGGATCACTCTGATGAGTGAGACGATGCGGGGAGCTAGCCCGTGGTTTCTAGCGAGTGGTGGTGTGGTGTTGCCTTTCTCTTTGGCAGATCATATCCTTTTAGATGGCTCCCCGGTATATTATCCAGGTACATATGCCTCCGACGAAAGGCAGGGTCCTCCTTGGGGCAAGTACCCTCCTCATGATGACCAATATTGGATGACTTTTTCGGCGTATGCCTATGCCAGAATGACGGGGGATTGGCATTCTTTTTTGCGAGAAGTGCCTACACCTGAAGGCATGGTTCCTCTCTGGCAAGTGTGTGAATGGACTCATAACGCCTTTTTCGTTGATGAGGAGAGCCAGCTATGTGTGGCCAGCGAGGATCTTGCGGAACATATAGTGGATTGGGGATATAATGATACCGTCACCAAAACAGGCAAGTTGCTTTTTCCTTCACTCCTCCGTCTCGAGTCTGCCTCCAAGCTAGAAATCCTCTTTCGAAAAGTGGGCATCTCTCAGAAGGCAGAGCGCTACCACACTCAAGCGGAAGCGATTCGCCAGGCCATTTTCCCCACTTTTTACCGAGAGGAACGCCCCGGGGAGGGTTGGCTTCTCTCGGCGACGGGCCTTGGCCACAAAGCAGATGTCTGGGGAACGGCTTTTGCTATTTATCGTGGTTGCCTTGGTCAGGATGAGGTGCAGGCTTTGGGACGTGCTCTGTTGCGGGGTTTCCGTGAGCGAACCACCGTTTTGAAGGGCCAAGTACGCCACCTACCAACAAGCGAGGGATTTTGGGAGGTTTGTTCTTGCCAAGAAGGTACCTATCAAAATGGAGCTTATTGGGGATATCCCGTTGGGTGGTATCTCTATGCTTTGAGCTTACTTGATACCCAAGCGGCAGAGGAGATGTTTGCCGAGTATTTGGGATACCTTCAAGAGACCTGGGATGAGCAGTTGGAGCATTCTGTCTGGGAATGCATCAACCCTGAAATTGGCCACTATCAGAATCCAGGCTATTTGACCACTGTTGCTTTACCTTATGCTGCTTTAAAGGCTAAAGGCATGCTCGCCATTTGAATAGGAGGTCGAGATGAAACTATTCAAAGTTGCGACGTTTAACACAAATTCTGTGCGTACGAGGCTGCCCCAGATTCTTCGCTGGCTAGAAAAGGAGACTCCCGATGTGCTCTGCCTCCAGGAGACAAAAGTGCAGGACGCAGATTTTCCTGCTGAACCTTTCCGCCAGGCAGGCTACTATGTGGTTTTTCGTGGGCAAAAGGCCCGGGCCGGGGTGGCAATTGTCAGTCGTGATGAGCCTAGGGAGGTGGCCTATGGGCTTGACGATGGGGAGGCTCCCGATGAGGCACGGCTGATTCGAGCAGTTATTGAGGGGATTCCCATTGTCAATACCTACGTGCCTCAGGGACGTTCCATAGATTCTCCAGAGTTTCAATACAAGTTGCGCTGGTTGGAGAGGCTCCGGGCCTTTTTTGCTCGGCATTACTCACCTGATGAACCTTTGCTCTGGCTAGGAGATTTCAATGTAGCGCCAGAGCCCATCGATGTCCATAATCCTGTTCGGTTAAAGAATCACGTGGATTTTCACCCCGAGGTTCGTGCGGCTTTGGCACGGATCCGAGAGTGGGGGTTTGAGGATATCTTTCGACGGCATCATCCTGATGAGCCAGGACAATATACTTTTTGGGACTATCGGGTGCGCCAGGCGGTGGAGCGGAACATAGGCTGGCGAGTGGATCACATCTGGGCTACAAAGCCTCTGGCGGCCAAGTCGCGGGCGTGCTGGATCGATGTTCAGGAGCGCTTGGCCGAGCGTCCCTCAGATCACACCTTTTTGGTTGCCGAGTTCGAGCTGTAGTAGTCGCTTGGCAAGGGTAAGGGGCATGGATTCACTCAAATGGGGTTGGTATTCCATAGGCGTGAATATAGTTCTGTTGCTCATCAACCTTATTATTGCGGCAGCTTCGCATAGCTTGGCCGTTTCTGCTGAGATGACTCATAGCCTGGACGATTTGCTTTCTGCGGTGGCTGTGCTCATTGGGCTTAAACTGGCTGGGCGCAAAAGCAAGGCTTTTCCTTATGGTCTCTACAAGCTAGAGAACGTCATTGCTGTGGTATTGGCTATGATGATCTTTGTCACCGCTTATGAGATCGCCCGTGATGCGATTTTTGCGCCTCCCCGAGAGACGCGGGTAGATTTTTGGATGCTGGGGGTGTGATTATTGCGGCTGCTATCCCCTTACTCTTTAGCCATTTTGAGCTTCGTGCAGGGGTGAGAGCGAATTCTCCTGCCCTCATTGCTGATGCCAAAGAGCACCGCGTACACGTCTTTACTACGGGGGTGGTTTTTTTGCAGCGCTTTCGGCTCAAAGGTTTGACTTCCCTATCGACCGGATAGCTGCTTTGGCGATCGTTGTCGTCGTCCTCAAGACGGGATGGGAGCTCTTTCGAGAGGGAGTGCAGGTGCTTTTGGATGCTTCCCTGGACGCAGACACATTGCTCAAGATCCGTGGGATCATTTTAGCGAACCCCCAGGTTGCAGAGATCAGGTGGCTCACGGGAAGAAACGCGGGAAGGTTCCGTTTCCTTGAGGCTGAGGTCGCTCTACGGGTGCAGGATTTGACCAAGGCTGAACGTGTCGTCCAAGAGATCAGGAAATCTATCAAAGAGGCGGTGCCTTTTGTAGATGGAGTGCTGATTCATGCAGAGCCCATGCAACGGACGCACCTACGTTATGCGGTTCCTCTGGAAACTTCCCAGGGTCTTGTGAGCGAGCATTTTGGGGAAGCTCCTTATTTTGGGCTCATTACTTTGCGTCTGAGCGATGGGACCGTGGAAAGGCAGGTCATTGTGCCCAATCCCTATTTAGCAGAAGAGAAAGCCAAGGGGATACGTGTGGCTGAATGGCTGGTTTCGCAAAAGATAGATGTGGTTTTACTCAAGGAGTCTTTGCAGCGCAAAGGGCCGCTCTATGTCTTTCGTGGTGCGGGGATTACTTTGGCCGATGTCCCTGCGGAAAATTTCTTTGGGCTAGCTGCCAAGTTGGCTCAGATGGTGAGACAGAATGCCTCAGGACCTTTGGAGGAGAAAGACTAGCTCATTTGTGAAAAGGAACCTTCTTTTGATCGTCCAAGGAGTATTCGCCACCAAGCTTTTAAAGTGCTTTTCATAATAAGAGAGCATACCTTTGTCTCTGCGTCCTCCCAAGCTGTGGATAGGGAAAGAAACCACGAGATGTCGGGCAGCGATTTGCGAGAGTAGGGTTTTGCCAGCTGTCCTTTCCAATTGCTCCAAGCAGGGGATGGCTTTTAACAAGTAGGCCAGGTCTACGGAAGGTGTCGGCGGGGAATAAAGAACGTCACATGTTCGTGCCTGGCCTTCTATGCTGGTAAGAGAGAAAAAGGCGTTGAGAAATTCCGTCAGGTCTTCGAAAATATCGTAGGCAAAGTAGGTAGCTCCCCTGGCCAGTGACATCCATGGGATGGCTAGAGGGTGGAATCCGCAAGCAATGTCTGCAACGGATTGGACTGGTGGAAGCTCGGCCAGAATGGAAGAATAAAAGCTTTGGAGAAAAGGGACTCGTTCTCTAGTGGATGTATGGTACTCCATAATCTGGCGGCATGCCTCTCTAAAGGTGTTTTCTCCTTCGCTTTTAGCTTGGCGAAGCGTGGCAAGCCAGTGAGTGTATTGAGCCTTTTCTCCGAGGTAGACTCCTCCTACTTGATGTAGTTTGTTTTTCGTCGCTTTGATAGCAGCTTTGAGAGAGGATCTTTTCTCTAATTCTGCTTGGCCGATCCTCGCAATGAGTTCCCGGTAAACGTGGCGATATTTCCCACTCTTTTGCACAGAGAGCACAAGTCTTTCTAGGTCGCTCTTTGAGGAGTTCATTCTCCATCCTTCTCTAGGGAAGCGCTTTTCTTTTTCCCTTTGCCAGAAATGACGAGAACGTATTCTCCGAGGGCTTTTTCAGTCCTAACTTCTTCCAAGATCGAAGAAAGCGATCCTCTGAGTACTTTTTCAAACATTTTGGTGAGGTCGTTCGCCAGGGCTGCTTGGCGATCTCCAAAGATTGCCAAGGCATCCTCCAGAGAAGCGATGAGGCGATAAGGACTTTCGTAATAGATCAAAGTGTGAGGGGAGTCCTTGTCAGCCTCGTAGAACTTGCGTCGAGCGGAGCGCTTGTGAGGGGTGAAACCGCGAAAGGTAAAGCTGTGAATGGGAAGGCCTGAGAGAACTGCGGCCATTACGAAAGCGGTAGGCCCTGGAATCATCGTTACTTCCAAGCCCTCGTCGACGGCTTTGCGTACGAGAGAATAGCCTGGGTCCGCAATGCCCGGGGTTCCGGCATTGGTAACCAGGGCTACGGATTTGCCCTCTCGGAGGAGACGGAGGATCCTTTCGCCAGCGCGACGCTCATTGTAGGCATGAAAAGGGACCAAGGGTTTTTGAATATCAAAGTGTTTGAGAAGAATTCCCGTTTTACGAGTATCCTCACAAGCAATCAGGTCCACCTGGCCCAAGGTCTCTAGCGCACGTAAGGTAATGTCTCCTAGGTTTCCAATAGGAGTGGCGACTAGATATAGCATAGCTTCTTTTCCTGGTGACGCCATATTGTAAAGGCGGCCCACCCCTGAGCGGGCCGCCTTGAATGACCTTAAGTAGTACCTTTCCAGCTTAGGAGCTTTCCTTGCTCTCCGGTTGCCAGCGCAGGATAAGCTGGCGAGCGGCCCGGACTTCGTCTAGACGCCCCACAGGAGTAGTAACAGGAGCATCGTGAAGGAGCTGGGGGTTTTCTCGGGCTTCTTGGGCGATCTTGCGCATTGCTTCGGCAAACTGGTCCAGGGTGCTTTTACTCTCGGTTTCTGTGGGTTCTATCATCAATGCTTCAGGCACAATGAGTGGAAAGTAGTTTGTGGGAGGGTGAAAGCCATAATCAATGAGCCGTTTAGAGATGTCCAAAGCACGTACCTCAGGAGCCCCCTCGATTTTGCCTTCAAGAACGAACTCGTGCATACAAGGACGATCATATGGCAGAGGATAGATCTCTTTGAGAAGGCTCTGGAGATAGTTAGCATTTAGTACTGCTGCTAGGCTGCTTTCTAAAAGGCCTTGAGCTCCAAGCATGCGAATGTACGTATAGGCCTTTATCATTACATTAAAGTGCCCATAGAAAGATTTGACGCGGCCGATAGACTGAGGAGGCATCTCTAGCTTGTAATAGGCTCCTCGGACGTACTTTTCATCTTCTTCATCTACGCTTTCATAGTCTATGTCTCCGCACCGCTCACCCGTGAGAAGGTCGAAAACACATTTCTCTGCAACTACGATGGGGCCGGGCAAAAAATCTGCCAAGAGATGGGAAGCTCCTACGGGGCCAGAGCCCGGTCCACCACCCCCATGGGGCGTGGAAAATGTCTTGTGGAGATTAAAGTGCATGACGTCGAAACCTAGTTCGGCGGGCTTGGCAATGCCCATGAGGGCGTTAAAATTTGCTCCATCGCCGTACATTAGGCCCCCAGCTTTGTGAACGAGATGGCAGATTTCGACGACATTTTCATCAAAGAGCCCTAGCGTGTTGGGGTTTGTCAGCATCATGCCGGCAACGTTTTCATTCAAGTGGGCGCGGAGATCGTCTAGATCTACGTTACCCCGCTCATCCGATTTCAGTTCGACCATCTCGAAACCGGCCATCGTTGTGGAGGCGGGGTTGGTGCCGTGGGCAGAGTCTGGAATGAGGATGATTTTGCGCTTCTTATCCCCGCGGCTGAGATGATAGGCGCGGATCATCAAGATGCCTGTTAACTCCCCATGGGCACCTGCTGCTGGCTGCAAACTGACGGCCTCAAAGCCACTCAATGCTTTGAGGAACTCTTGCAGCTCATACATGAGTTGGAGGTTCCCTTGTACAGATTCCTCTGGTTGGTAGGGATGAGTGAAAACAAACCCAGGCAGTCGAGCGGCTTCTTCGTTAACTTTGGGGTTGTATTTCATTGTGCAAGAGCCCAGAGGATAAAAGCCCACATCTACTCCATAATTCATCCGAGAGAGACGTGTGAAATGGCGAATGAGATCGACTTCGCTGACTTCAGGCAAGTCGATTTCCTCACGGAGAAGTGAGGCGGGGGGAAGGTCCGCTTGAGGGACGTCTAGCTCAGGAAGGTGTGCAGCACGACGCCCCGGGGCTCCCAATTCGTAGATGATAGGCTCGCTCATTGGGAAACCTCCTCCAAGGCTTCGACTAGTTGGTTGATCTGCTCTACTGTATTCATCTCGGTGACGCACAGAAGCATATGGTTCTCTAGCTCGGGGTAAACCTTGCCTAGATCAAAGCCGCCGATAATCTCGTAGTTGTCCAGCAGGGCTTTATTGATCTCATCGATAGGCTTGGGGCAACGGACGACGAATTCTTTGAAAAAGGGAACGCTTAGATCCACTTCGTAGCCATCCAAAAGAGCGATCTCCTGGGCTGCATAGTGGGCTTTATGATAACAG
>JAGGYI010000258.1 GCA_021162655.1 Anaerolineae bacterium | reverse complement strand
GGGTTATACCTGTGTGTAGGGGCAGATGCCTTTGTACTCCTGGCAGTTGTGGCAATAGTCTTGCCTGGGGGCAAAGTGCTCCTGGGCAATCTGCTCCAAGATGTAGGTCAATTCCTCTTTGGCCCGTTGGAAGTGCCCCCTTTGAACTCTTTCCCCTTGACAAATCCCCCGCCCCATATTATGATAGAAAAACCTAATTCTTATACATAGGGCGCAAGAGCCATTGTTGGTGGCGCCGTGCAAAGAGGCTGCGGTCAATAGCGCACGGCGCCCTTGTTATTCCCTGCTAAGGAGAGAGAGCTATGAGAGCGGTATCCGACACTGTGAATAGCATCGAGCGGTCTCCCATTCGCTTCATCCTCGACCGAGCCGCCCAGTTCGCCGATGCTATCCACCTAGAGATCGGCCAGCCAGACTTTCCCACCCCGCCCCACGTCATCGAGGCTGCCGTGCAGGCCGCTCGTCATGCATATACAGGCTATACCGCGAACGCCGGCATGCGCGAGCTCCGCGAGGCCATCGTCGTCAAGCTGGCCCGCGAGAACGAGATGCACGTCTCCCCAGAGAACGTCATCGTCACTGTGGGGGCGATGGAGGCCGTCTTTGCCACCATGGCGGTCATCTTGGATCCCGGTGAGGAGATCCTCCTGCCCGATCCTGGCTATGGCAATTTTGTCATGGCGGCCAAGCTGCTCAAGCTCGTCCCCCGGCTTTACCCCACCCCGCCAGAGAAGGGCTTTCTCCCCGATTTCGCCGCCCTTGAGGAGATGGTCAACGAGCGCACCAGGGCCCTCTTTATCAACAGCCCCTCCAATCCTACGGGGGCCGTCTACCCGGAGGAGGTGATGCGCGCCTGCTTGGATTTCTGCCGTCGCCATGACCTCTATCTCATCTCGGACGAGACCTACGAGCGGCTCATCTTTGAGGGAGAGCACGTCAGCCCGGCCAAGTGGGACGATGAAGGCCGAGTGGTCAGCATCTTTACCGTTTCGAAAACCTACAGCATGACGGGCTGGCGGGTGGGCTATACGGTGGCCAATGAGGAGATCATCGCCGCCATGACCAAGATCCAGGAACCCATCGTCTCTTGCGTGAACACCGTAGCCCAGCATGCGGCCATCGCCGCCCTCCTGGGCCCGCAGGATTGCGTCCAAGAGATGCTGGAGCACTATCGCCGGCGGCGCGATCTAGTGGTCGCCCTGGCCGAGCGGGAGGGGCTAGAGATCTCTTATCCTCATGGGGCCTTTTATGTGCTGGTAGATATCTCGCCCCAGCCCTTGAGCTCGCTGGATTTCAGCTGCCAGCTGCTCGAGGAGGAGCACGTGGCCGTGGCTCCTGGGATCAGCTTTGGCCAGCTCTGTGAGCGCTATGTGCGCATTTCCCTCTGCGCCAGCGAGGAGGCCCTTCAGGAGGGGCTCACGCGTTTGGCCCGCTATCTGCGCCGGGTTTCCCTCGCCGAGCCCTCCCCTGCCCGTGCCCTGTAGCGAAAATTGACATCCTGAGCAACTCTCCCTAAGATGATGGGAGCCTGAAAATACCAAGCGCTCGGGAGGGGCATGGAGCAGGTCATCAGTACCCATGGTTTGACGCGCCTCTTTGGCGAGACCGTCGCCGTCGATCATCTTGACCTCACCGTTCAGCGAGGGGAGGTCTTTGGCCTTTTGGGCCCCAATGGGGCCGGCAAGACGACGACCATCCGTCTGCTCAATGGCATCCTCCGCCCCTCGGCGGGCGAGGCCCGGGTGCTGGGGATGGACGTGCGCACCCAGGGCAACGAGATCCGTCGCCACACGGGCGTGCTCACCGAGACCCCCAGCCTCTATGAGGCCCTCACAGCCCGGGAGAACCTTCTTTTCTTTGGCGACCTCTATGACCTCCCTCCTGCCCAGCTTAAACAGCGTGTGGAGGAACTCCTCGAAGAATTTGGCCTGGCCGAGCGGGCCGATGAGCGTGTGGGCACCTACAGCAAGGGGATGCGCCAGCGGCTAGCCATTGCACGGGCCCTTTTGCATAGGCCTCTGCTTCTCTTCCTCGATGAGCCCACCTCCGGGCTCGATCCTCTGGCTGCGCGGCGCGTCCGCGAGATGATCCAGCGCCTCAGCCACCAGGAGGGGCGCACCATCTTTCTCTGCACGCACAACCTTGCCGAAGCTCAGCTCCTCTGCTCTCGGGTGGGGGTCATCGATCACGGTCGGTTGCGCGCCCTCGGCAGCCCTAGCGAGTTGGCCAGGGAGCTCTGGCAGGGCGTTTGGGTGGAGATCGATCTGCGGGGACAGCTTTCGGATCAGCTGGCCGAGGTGCTGGAAGAGATCCCCGCTATCCAGAGCCATTCCTTCGAGGATGGCCGGCTCACCCTTCAGCTGAAGGATGAGGAGGCTATCCCCGAGGTGGTGGCCGCTTTGGCGGCTCGTGGTGGGCGTATCTATCGGGTGGCTCCTCGTGAGCACACCCTTGAGGAGATCTATTTCCGCATCCAGGGAGGAGGATGATGGGCATGCCTGGGCCGCGGCGGAGATGGAATTGGCGAGCCATCCGCGCCATCATGCGCAAGGACCTCAAACAAGTCATTCAGAACAAGATGATCTGGGTGCCAATGATCGCTGTGCCGGGCATCCTGGAGGTGGTTCTCCCCCTTGTGCTGGTGCTCATGCCCAGTTTTGTGGGGGCAGAAGAGTTTACCATCGAGGACCTTATGCCCATCCTGGAAAAGATGCCCTCGGCACTGCGGGAGAGCATTCGCCAGCTTTCGGGGCAGCAGCAGTGGGTGGTCCTCAGCGCGAACTATCTCTTTACCCCCATGTTCCTCATCGTTCCCCTGATGGTCTCGAGCATCCTGGGGGCAGATAGCTTTGCCGGCGAGCGCGAGCGCAAGACGCTGGAGAGCCTCCTCTATACCCCCATCCGCGAGGAGGAGCT